>NZ_JAHEWS010000002.1:0-221829 GCF_018598405.1 Curtobacterium flaccumfaciens
GGCGAGGAGCTCGCACGGGGTGGGTACGCGCGCACGGTGCGGCCGGGAGGCGCGGGGCGGGCTGGCGCCGTGCCTCCTGTCCGTTCGTGGGTCGCGTCCGGCGCACGGTGCAGGGTTCGTCGTCGGGTGCGGGGCTGACGGCTGGGTGCGCGCGTGCAGCGTGGCACGGGGCGTGGAAGTCCGCACGGGGTGAGTAGGTGAGCACGGTGCGCGGCCTGGCACCTTCGGCGAGGAGGTCGCACGGAGTGAGCAGGTGCGCACGGTGCGGGCCGCGCGGACCGGTCAAGTGAGGGCGCTCAGCGCTGCCGGGATCGGGGTGTCGCCGCTCGTGACCTCGAACTGCACGCCGACGGCGGCGTCGTCGAGCAGGGCGTGCAGGACGACGGTCGCCACGTCCGCGCGGGGGATCGATCCGCGCGGCACGGTCCGGCCGACGTCGACGGTGCCCTGCGGCGGGGTGTCGAGCAGACCTCCGGGACGGACGATCGTCCAGCGCAGTCGTCGTGCCCGCAGGTTCGCGTCCGCCTCGGCCTTCGCCCGCAGGTAGACCTGGAACACCGCAGCGTCGTCCTGGGCCGGCACGACCGCGAGCTCCGGGTCGTAGGTGTCCGCCGCCATCGCCGAGATCATCACGTAGCGCTCGATGCCGGCACGCTCGGCGGCGTCGGCGAGCAGGATCGCCCCGTCACGGTCGACGGTGAGCTTCCGCTCGGCGCCGCTGTTCGGCCCGGCGCCCGCGGCGAACACCACGGCGTCCACGCCGCGCAGGCGGAGCGCCAGGTCGTCGTCGCTGAGCTGCTCCAGGTCGGCGACGACCGCGCGGGCTCCCTGCTGCTCGACGTCGGCCACGTGCGAGGGATTGCGGACGATGGCGACGGCGTCATGGCCGGCGTCGGTGATCTGGCGGGCGAGGAGCAGGGCGATCTGGCCGTGTCCTCCGGCGATGGCGATCTTCATGTGTTCGAGTCTGCCCGTTGCGTCCGGTAGACTTCTCGGCGGCTCCTCACGTGACGCCATCCAGGCCAACTCCCCCAGGGCGGAAACGCAGCAAGGGTAACCGGGCTCTGGCGGGTGCGTGAGGAGTCTTCTTCGTTCCGGGCGGGCAACCGGGGCTGCGCTCTTCTCGTGTGCGGGTGGGTGAGGAGTCTTCTTCGTTTCCGGTCTTCTTCGTTCCCGGGTTGTCATCGTCTCCGGTCTTCTTCGTTCGTGACCGGTTGCGCTGCGCCGTCGCCCCCCGTTCGGGAGGGCCGGTGCGTTTTTCCGACGACGCGTGCGGACACGAACCTGATCATGTGTAAAGATCTGCGTCAGGAACCCCCAACCAGGATTCCGACCCTCCACCGCCTCACCAGCGGAGGAGCCTCCACCGCCTCACCAGCGGAGGATTCCGAGGATCAGGTGGCGGGCCGCGCCCGCCAGGAAAAGAGACACGCATGCGCAGGCACGCGTCGCTGCTCGGTACCCGCGTACCGACCGCAGCGTACGAATGGACACGACGGATCACCCGCGCCGACGGCCGGGCTCGACGACGAGCCTCGGACGACCGGCGGCTCCTCCTGCGCGGCGGCGTCGTCGCCACGGTGACGGCGCTCGTCGCCGCCACCGTGGCGATCCAACCCGCGGCGGCCGCCCAGACCGACGTCACCGAGGCCGAGGGCCTGCTGCTCAGCGGGTCCGGCATCGTCGACGTGGACGGCGTCGCCCAGCTCGGCGGCGCGTACTCGGCCCGCGGTGCGACCTCCGGCGGCGGCACCACGAACCAGCCGCTGAACCTCACGGCGCTCAACACGCTCGGGGTCGGTCTCGGCAACGACATCGACCTGCTCGGACCGAACGGCATCCTGACCCTCGGCGTCGACGGCCAGTACGCCACGACCTCGGCCACCGGCGCGACCGCATCGTCCGGCCTGCTGACGAACGACGGCGGCATCGGGGTCGGCACCGGCTCCGGTACCGGCGCGGCGACGCTGGACCTCAACCCGCTGTTCTCGCGGGTGGGAGCCGACACCACGGTGCTGTCGAACGCACAGCTGGAGATCGGCGCCCTGGCGTCCCGCATCCAGGCGACGCGCGGTACCACGGTCGAGACGACGACCGACTACCGCATCGCCGGTGCGGAGCTGGACCTGACGAGCCCCGCCGTCGCCGGACTCAGCACCGCGCTGCGGAACGACCTGCGCACCTTCTCCGGCACGGTGAACTCCGCGGTCGGCGCGGACGGGGCGCTGTCGGGCACCACGACGGCGCTGACCGGCGAACTGCAGCGGCTGCTCCGTTCGACGAGCCTCGGACTCGTGAACGTGAACGGCACGAACGTCACGGCGACGGTCGACCTGAACCTCGACGACACGCTGACCCGCGTGCTGCAGCAGCCGCTGACGGACGGTGCGGTGACGATCACCCCCTCGACCGGCGCGGTCACCGTCGACCTCGACCGGCTCACCACGCTCAACGGCCAGCCCGCCAACACGTCGGTCCTGACCGAGGCGGCCGTGAGCTCGATCAACCGGAGCATCACGACGATCCTCGGCACCCAGCTGCCGACGGCGCTGCAGACCGCGGTCGTGAACACGATCAACTCGACCGCGGTGCGTATCGACGTCACCGCGAACGTCAACGCGGTCGGCCTCCCGCTCGCCGCGCTGGCGCTCCGGGCTGACACCACGCTCGGCGCCCTCGCCGGCTCGGCACCCGCCACCGCGACGGTGACCGCGACCGGTGGCCCCCTCGGGCTGAACGCGCTCGGCGCGCTGCTCGCACCGGCGGTCAACTCGATCGTCCTGCCCGCGCTGCAGACCATCGTGCGGCCCCTCGTCACGGGCTCCGCCCTGACGAACCTCGGCACCACCCTCACGGCGACGACCTCGGCCGTCTCCACGCTGCTCAGCCCGGTCGTGCTGCTGCTCCGCCAGGTCGTCGACCTCACCGTGAACGCGCAGGACAGCACCGGCTTCCGCGACCCCCGCGGGTACGACACCGGATCGCAGAGCGTGCACGCCCTCCGGCTCTCCGTGCTCCCCGGGGCGAACGTCGCCACCGTGGACCTCGCCACCTCGACCGTCCGTGCGACGGCCTTCGCGGCACCGACCATCACGGCGCCGACGGACGGACAGCAGTTCACCGTGCCGTCGGCGACCTCGACCCGCAGCGTCGTCGTGAGCGGTGCCGGTGAGCCCGGCGCCACCGTCGCCGTGAGCCTCGGCGGCGACCGCACCGGCACGGCGACCGTCGCTGCCGACGGGACCTGGACGACGACCATCGCGGACGTCCCGACCGGCGAGTACACCGCGACCGCGACCCAGACGGTCGGCGGAACCGCGGCCGGTGCCGTGACGCAGGACTTCTCCGTCGTCGCACAGCGCCCGCTGACGATCACCACACCCACGGCCGGTCAGACCTTCACCACGACGGGGGAGACCGCCCCGGTCATCCTGACGGGCACGGCGACCGCGAACGCGCGCATCAGCGTCGACCTCGGCGGTGGCCTGACCGCGACGGGCACGGCCGACGACGCCGGCGCCTGGAGCGTCAGCGTCCCCGAGGTCCCGGTCGGTGAGCAGACGGCGAGCGTGACGCAGACCGTCGGTGACACGACCTCCGCCCCCGTCACCCGGTCCTTCCGTGTCGTGGCGGCGGCCGGCCTGACCGTGGACACCCCCGCGGCGGACCAGGACTTCCCGCTCGCCGGTGACACCCGGTCCGTCCCCTTCTCCGGCAGCGCACAGGCCGGGGCCCGCGTCGACGTCGACCTCGGTGACGGCCTGACCGCGACCACCCGCGCGAACGCCGACGGCACCTGGTCGACGAGCGTCACGGACGTCCCCGCCGGCGAGTACTCGGCCGAGGTCACCCAGACCGTCGGCGGCACGACGAGCGCACCGGTCACGCGGGACTTCACCGTGACGGCGGCCCCCGCGCTGATCATCGACGAGCCCGCCGACGACAGCACCATCACCGTCGCGGACGAGACCTCGACCACGCCGGTGACGGTGTCGGGCTCGGCCGCCCCGAACGCGCGGGTCACCGTCGGCATCGGCGGTTCCTTCTCCGCAGCGGTCACCGCCGACGAGGACGGTGCCTGGACGACGACCTTCGCCGACGTCCCCGTCGGGGAGCGCACCGTCACGGCTCGTCAGACCGTCGACGGCACCACGTCCGGCCCGGTGGAGTCCACCTTCACCGTCGAGGCGGGTGACCCGCTCGCGATCACCTCGCCCGAGGACGGCGACGTGGTCACCGTGCTCGACGCCGACACCACCACCGACCTCGACGTCGCCGGCACGGCCGAGGCCGGCGCCGAGGTGCGGGTCTCGCTCGGCGACGGGCTGACCGCCACCACCACGGCGGACGACGACGGCACCTGGACGGTCGCCGTCGCCGACGTCCCGGTCGGTCGACACACGATCACGGTGACGCAGACCGTCGGCGGGACCACCTCGCCGGCCGTCCGCCAGGCCGTCACGGTCCAGGCGGGCGCAGCGCTCGCCGTCACCGCCCCGGCGCAGGACGACACCGTCACGGTCGCGACCGACGACTCGGTCGTCGACGTGACCGTGCGGGGGACCGCCCAGCCGGGTGCCCGCGTCGAGGCCGTCCTGGACGACGGCGACGCGGTGTCCACCACCGTGGACGAGCAGGGCACCTGGTCGGTGGTCCTCGCGGACGTCGACACCGGCAGCCACACCGCGACGGTCACGCAGACCGTCGACGGTGCGACCTCGGCACCGGTCGACCGTGACTTCGCGGTCGAGGCCGGCGACGAACTCGTCATCGTTGCCCCCGGCGACGCGCAGGAGGTCCCCGCCGGCACCGGCGGGCAGGCCAACGTGGTCGTCCGCGGCACCGCGGAGCCCGGCGCGAGCGTCGCCGTGACGATCGACGACGGCGACCCCGTCGAGGTCGTCACGGACACCGCGGGCAACTGGGAACTCCCGACCACGCAGCTCGGCATCGGCGAGCACACCGTCGAGGCCGTGCAGACCGTGAACGGCACCGACGGCCCCGTCGTCACGCGTGACTTCACCGTGGTCCCCGGCAACGCGATCGTGATCGACACCCCGGCGAGCGGCGCACGCTTCGTCGTGGTCGACGGTGACGCCACCGCGACCGTCCGCATCACCGGCACGGCCGAGCCCGGCGCCGCCGTGACCGTGTCGGTCGGCCCCGGCACCCGGTTCACCACCACGGCCGACGGCGAGGGGGAGTGGGCGGTCGACGCGACCGGTCTCGCCCCGACCGGCCTGTACACCGCGTCCGCGAGCCAGGAGATCGAGGACGTCGTCACCAGTGCCGTCCCGATCACCTTCGAGGTCGTCACGGCCAACCCCCTGACGATCACCGGCCCCGGCACGGACGCGATCGCGGTCGCCGGCCCCGACGTCGAGCGCGACGTGACGGTCACCGGTACCGGCCAGCCCGGCGCCGCGGTCACCGCGACCCTCGCCGGGTCCGACGACCAGGAGACGACGGTCCGCGCCGACGGCACGTGGTCGGTCACGTTCCCCGACCTCGGGGTCGACGTGCACCGGGTCTCGGTCACCCAGACCCTGGCCGGCAGCGTCTCCGACCCGCGCACCTCCGACCCGGTCGAGCGCACGATCACGATCGAGGCCGCCGACGCGGTGACGATCACCACCCCGGAGACCGACGTGGTCCTCCTCGTGCCGGACCCGGACGCGACGCGCGACGTCGTCGTCTCGGGCGCGGCGGAGCCGGGCGCGCCGGTGACGGTGCGCCTCGGCGACGACGAGCTGACGACCACCGCGGACGCCGACGGTGACTGGACGGTCACGTTCGGTGGGGTCGGTGTCGGGACCCCGACGCTGGCCGCCAGCCAGACGGTCGGCGGTACCACCGCCTCCAGTCCGGACCAGACCGTCACGGTGCGGGCCGGAACCGCCCTCACCATCGCGACCCCGGAGGACGGCGACGTCCTGACGGTCGCCGACACGTCCGGCACGGCCGACGTCGAGGCGAGCGGTCGGGCGCAGGCCGACGCCGAGGTGACGGTGCGGCTCTCGACCGGCGAGACCGCGACGGTGACCGCCGACGAGGACGGCCGGTGGACCACCACCTTCCAGGACGTCCCGGTGGGCGACCACCGCGTCACCGCGACGCAGGTCGTCGGCGGCCAGACCTCGACGCCGGTCACGGCGACGGTGTCGGTCCGTGCGGGCGCCCCGCTCGTCGTGTCCACCCCGCGGGGGGCCACCACGGTCACGGTGGCGGACGACGACGCCACCACCGACGTCGCCTTCGCCGGCACCGGCGAGCCGGGCGCGACCGTCACGGTCGACCTCGGCGACGGCGGGACCGCCACGGCGACCGTGGACCGCGACGGCGACTGGGAGACGACGGTCGAGGACGTGCCGACCGGCTCGTACACGGCCGCGGTCACGCAGGCGATCAACGGCACCACGAGTGCGGCGGTCGAACGACCGGTGTCCGTGGTGGCCGCTGCCGACCTCACCATCCGTGAGCCCGGCGACGACCCGATCACGGTGGCCGACGGTGACGCGACGACGACCGTGACGGTCGCCGGCGACGCCCAGCCCGGTGCCACGGTGACGGTCACCGTCGACGACCGCGACCCCGTCGAGGTCACCGCCGGTGACGACGGCTCGTGGAGCGTCGACGTGCCGGACCTCGGTGTCGGTGGGCACACCGTCGAGGTGACGCAGACCGTGGACGGCTCGACCTCGACCACCCCGGTCGAGACGACGTTCGAGATCGAGGCGGGCGCACCCGTCGTCATCACCGAGCCGACGGCCGACCAGGAGTACACGGTCGCCGACGGGGACGGCACGACGACGGTCGACGTCGCCGGCACCGCCGAGCCGGGCGCGACCATCGTGGTCGACCTGGGCGACGGTCGCACCGAGTCGACCACCGCGGACGACGACGGCGCGTGGAGCGTCTCGGTCCCCGGTGTGCCGGCCGGCACCACGACCGTCAGCGTCACGCAGCGCATCGACGGCACCGAGTCCGCGCCGGTGACGGTGGACGTCCGCGTCCTCGTCGCCGACCCGATCACGATCGCCACCCCGGTGGACGGGACCACGATCCGGGTCGCCCAGCGCGACTCGGTCGCGACCCTCACCGCCGCGGGGGCCGCCGAGCCCGGTGCCGAGGTCCGTGTCACGATCGACGGCGGCGACGCCCGGACCGTGACCGCGACCGACGCCGGCACCTGGAGCGTCGAACTGCCGGACACCGCCGTCGGCGAGCACACGATCCGTGCGACCCAGACGGTCGACGGCTCGACGTCCGCAGCGGTGCGCAGCACCTTCACGGTGGCACCCGGTGCCGCGCTGACGGTCACCGCCCCGGCGGACGACACCACGTTCACCGTGCCGAGCACCGACCCCACCGCGACCGTCCCGGTCGGCGGCGAGGGCCAGCCCGGCGCGACGGTCCGCGTCGTCCTCGACGACGCCGACCCGGTCGTGGTCCGTGTCGGCACGGACGGCCGGTGGGAGACCACCCTGCCCGACGTGCCGGCGGGCGACCACACCGTCACCGTCACCCAGGTCGTGAACGGCACCACGTCCGACCCGATCGAGCGCGACGTCACCGTCGCGGTCGCCGACGCGGACACGATCGTCGTGACCGCACCGGCCGACGGCGCCGACTACCGGGTGCTCGGAGGTTCGACTGACGTCCGCGTGACCGGCACCTCGGCACCGAACGCCACGGTCTCGGTCCGCATCGACGACGGTCCCGCGGTCACCACGACCGCGGACGACGACGGCGAGTGGGCCGTGACGGTGCGGGACGTCGACGAGGGAGCGCACACCATCGCCGCCAGCCAGACGGTCGACGGTGACACCACGACCGCTCCGGAGGTCGGCTTCACGGTGACGGCCGCGACGCCGGTCGCGATCACCAGCCCGACCGACGGCCAGGTGTTCCCGACCACCGAATCGACGAAGGCGATCCCGGTGAGCGGCACGGCCGAACCCGGTGCGACCGTCACGGTCGACATCGACGGCCGCACCGCCACGACGACCGCCGGCGACGACGGCTCGTGGACGGTCACGATCGGCGGCGTCCCGGTGGGCGACCACACGGTCTCGGTGACGCAGACGGTCGGCGGTCGGACCTCCGACCCCGTGACCGCCGACGTCACGGTCGAGGCCGCACGGGCCACGGACATCGTGATCACGAGCCCCGAGCCCGGGCAGCTCATCGCCGCGGACGGCTTCGGCGACACCGGCTCGTTCAGGGTGACCGGTCAGGCCGCCCCGGGCGCGACGGTGACGGTGTCCCTGTCCACCGGACAGGTGCGCACCACCACCGCCGACGACGAGGGCGCGTGGGACGTCATGTTCGAGCGGGTGCCGGAGGGCGAGTGGACGATCAGCGCCACGCAGTCCGTGGACGGCACGACCTCGGCGGCGCCCCGGGTGCCGATCGTGGTCGACGCCCTGGAGCCGCTCGCCGTCACCTCGCCCAGCCAGGGCGAGCAGCACATGGCGGACGAGGACGGCGACCACGACCTGATGGTCACGGGCACCGCTGAGCCCGGCGCGACGGTCACCGTGCAGCCGATGGGCCGCGACGCGGTCGTCACGACCGCCGACGAGGACGGCGAGTGGTGGGTCATGGTCGGTCTGCCGGTCGGCGCGCACATGCTGCGGGTCACCCAGTCGGTCGGCGGGTTCACCTCGCAGGCGCAGATGGTCCGCGTCATGGTCATGGACGACACGGTGGACCCGGAGGAGCCGGGTACCCCCGGTACCCCCGGGAACCCGGGCACACCCGGGACCCCCGGGACCCCGGGTGCGCCCGGTCTGCCGGGCACGCCGGGCACCGGTGGCGGCACCGGCACCGGCACCGGGATCGGTGGCGGGAACGGCACCGGCGGAGGCGCGGGCAACGGGACCAGCGGCACCGGCACCGGGTCCGGGTCTGGCTTCGGCTCCGGCAACGGTGACCTCGCCTGGACCGGCGCGGACGTCGTGCCGATCGCCGGCACCGCGGCGGGCCTCGTGGTCCTCGGGTTCCTGCTGCTGGGGCTCTCCCGCCTCGCCGGCGGCCTCCGTCGCCGCACCCGCGGCTGAGTCCGCACCCGCGTCACACACCGCGCCTCCCGCCCGTCGACCAGACGGACGGGAGGCGCGGTGCCGTCCGGGCGCTCGGCCCACCGCCGACGGGTGGTCCGGCCCGGCGGGACGACCTGTGGACGGGCACGCGGGTTGTCGGCAGTGACGGCTACCCTTGTCGCGTGGTCACCGCCCTGTATCGCCGTTACCGGCCTGAGAACTTCGCCGAGCTGATCGGGCAGTCGCAGGTCACCGACCCGCTCCGCACGGCGCTCCGTACGAACCGCGTCAACCACGCCTACCTGTTCAGCGGCCCGCGCGGCTGCGGCAAGACGACGTCGGCCCGCATCCTCGCGCGCTGCCTGAACTGCGCCGAGGGCCCGACGGACACCCCGTGCGGCGTCTGCCCGAGCTGCGTCGAACTCGCCCGCGACGGCAGCGGCTCGCTCGACGTCATCGAGATCGACGCCGCGAGCCACAACGGCGTCGACGACGCGCGTGACCTGCGCGACCGCGCCGTGTTCGCCCCGGCTCGCGACCGCTACAAGATCTTCATCCTCGACGAAGCGCACATGGTGACGCCGCAGGGCTTCAACGCGCTGCTCAAGCTGGTCGAGGAACCGCCGGAGCACGTCAAGTTCATCTTCGCGACGACCGAACCCGAGAAGGTCATCGGCACCATCCGGTCGCGCACCCACCACTACCCGTTCCGGCTCGTGCCGCCCGCGGTGATGCTCGAGTACATCGAGCAGCTCTGCACGCAGGAGTCCGTGTCCGTGGCCCCCGGGGTCCTGCCCCTGGTGGTGCGCGCCGGTGGCGGTTCCGTCCGCGACACCCTCTCGTTGCTCGACCAGCTGATGGCCGGCAGCGAAGACGGCGCGATCGCGTACGAACGTGCCGTGGCCCTGCTCGGCTACACCGACGCCGCCCTGCTCGACGACGTCGTCGACGCCCTTGCCGTCGCCGACCCCGCGTCCGCCTTCGCCGCGATCGACCGCGTGGTGCAGACCGGGCAGGACCCCCGCCGCTTCGTCGAGGACCTGCTCGAGCGCCTGCGCGACCTGATCGTCGTCGCGGCGACGAACGAGAGCGCCGCCGCCGTCCTGCGTGGCGTCTCGCCGGAAGAGCTCGACACCATGAGCCGCCAGGCCGGGGTCTTCGGCGCGACCGGGCTGTCCCGTGCCGCCGACATCGCGAACCGTGCACTGACCGACATGACCGGCGCGACCTCGCCCCGACTGCACCTCGAACTCATGACCGCCCGGATGCTCGTGCCCGAGGCCGACGACACCCAGCGCGGGGCCCTGGCCCGGGTCGAGCGGCTGGAGCGTCGCGTCGGGGTCGGCGACGCCGGCGGGCACCAGGCCGGCGCCGGTGAGTCGTCCGCTCCCGCCGTCGCCGCTGCACCGCGTCGTGAGCAGCCGGCAGTCGCGGCTCCCGCAGCTCCGGCTCCTGCCCCGACGCCCGCTCCGGCCGCGACCCCCGACCGCACGACCGCTCCCGAGCGTGCCGTCGAGCAGCCCGTCGCGCCGCAGGCCGATTCCGGAGCCGTGGCGCGCAACGCCGCAGCGTCGTGGGCGGCGGTCGCTCCGAGCACTCCTGGAGCGCCCGCGCAGACCCCGCCCGAGCCTGCGAAGTCCGAGTCCTCGAAGCCCGATTCTTCGCAGCCCGAGCCCTCGAAGTCTGCGGCCGAGCCGGTCAGCCCGTCGTCCACCGGTCAGGGCACGACGATCGGTGACGAGCCGGCCGTCCGGACCGTCGGCGCCGTCGGCTTCCAGCAGATGCGCGACTCCTGGCCGCAGATCGTCGAGCACGTGCAGCACGCCAAGCGTTCGGCGTGGTCGGTGGTCGTCACGGCGCAGGTCACCGCGCTCCGCGACGACGTGCTGACGCTGACGTTCCCGAGCCAGCAGGACGTTGCCTCGTTCAAGGAGATGTCCGATCCCTCGGCCAGCGTCAGCGAACTGCTGCGTGCCGCCATCGTGGACGTCCTCGGTCTCCGGGTGAAGTTCGTCGCCCGCGGGCCCGGACAGCAGCAGCGTCAGCAGCAGCAGCAGTCGGCTCCGGCCCAGCGTTCCGCCCCCGCTGCGCAGGCGCCCGCGGCCGCCCCGACCCCGACCCCGGCTCCGGAACCCGCGGCTCCGGAGCCCGCGGCACCGAAGTCCCCGGCGCCGGCGTCCGCTGGTGCCCCCACGCCGACGGCTGCCCCTGCCGCGGAGCCGAAGGCCGCGTCCGCAGCACCCGAGTCGAAGGCAGCCCCTGCGCCGACGACAACCCCTGCGCCGAAGCCCGCGCCGGAGCCGAAGGCAGCGCCGACCGCGTCCGCGCCGCAGCGCGGCCCCGCACCGACCGAGCCGACCCCAGCCCCCTCGGGCGCGCCGGTGACGGACTGGGCGGTCGCGACGATCCCCGCCAGCGACCCCACCGCTGACGCCGTCCCGGAGTCCGTCGAGCCCAGCTGGGCAGCACCCTTCGGCACCGTGCCGGCGTCCGCGCCGGTCGCCCCTGCCGAGACGAGCACGCCCCAGCCGACCGAGCCGCCGGCACCATCGGCCGCACCCGGGCAATCAGGCGCTGCCGCGGAAGGGCGGCCCGACCAGCCGACCACCCCGGGTCCGCAGGCGGCGTCCGGAGCGGGAGCCGTGCCTCCCGGCGGTCCCGTCGTGCCGGGCGTGCCGGTCGACGACTACCCGCTCGATGACGAACCGTACGACGACGGCGCCCCGTTCCCCGACCCGGGGATCGGTCGTGGCTCGGCACCCGCAACCGCCGCGCCCGCAGGCGCGACGCCGGCAGCCGCGACGCCGGCAGCCGCGACGCCGGCAGCCCCGGCGCAGCAGGCCGCACCGCAGCGCGCCGCCCAGCCGGCCGCCGCTCCTGCGCGCACCGCCCCGCCCGCACGCCGTGCACCGGTCGCAGGCCGGTACGGCGAGGCCGTCGTGCGTGAGATCCTCAACGCCCAGTTCATCGAGGAGACCGCTCTCCACCAGGACGGTGCCTGATGTACGACGGGATCGTCCAGGACCTCATCGACGAGTTCGGCCGCCTGCCCGGGATCGGCCCGAAGTCGGCACAGCGCATCGCGTTCCACATCCTGCAGACCGAGTCGTTCGACCCGAGCCGGCTCTCCGAGCTGCTCGCCGACGTCAAGGAACGTGTCCGCTTCTGCGAGATCTGCGGCAACGTCACCGAGAACGTCCAGTGCAGCATCTGCCGTGACCCCCGTCGTTCGCCGGCCACGATCTGCGTGGTGGAAGAGGCGAAGGACGTCGCGGCGATCGAGCGCACCCGTGAGTTCCGCGGGCTGTACCACGTGCTCGGCGGGGCGATCAGCCCGATCGACGGCATCGGCCCGGACGACCTCCGCATCCAGCAGCTCATGGTGCGCCTGGCCGACGGCACCGTCGACGAGGTCATCATCGCGACCGACCCCAACCTCGAGGGTGAGGCGACCGCGACCTACCTGAGTCGGCTGCTGGTCCCGATGGGCATCCGGACCACGCGCCTGGCGTCGGGTCTGCCCGTCGGCGGCGACCTGGAGTACGCCGACGAGGTCACCCTCGGCCGTGCCTTCGAGGGTCGGCGGGTCGTCGGCGGCTGACCGCCGCGCAGGATCCTTGCGTCCGGGCCCGCTCGCACGCAACATCCCCGAAACACCGACTACCATTGTGAGACCGCGAGACCTCGCGGTGTCGCCGTCTCCGGGAGTACCAGCCAGTGGCCTTGATCGTGCAGAAGTTCGGTGGATCATCCGTCGCGGACGCCGAGAGCATCAAGCGCGTGGCGAAGCGGATCGTCGAGACGAAGAAGGCCGGCAACGACGTGGTCGTGGCGGTCTCGGCGATGGGCGACACCACCGACGAACTCGTCGACCTGGCGCACTCCGTCACGCCGATCCCTGCCGGCCGTGAGCTCGACATGCTCCTGACCGCGGGGGAGCGCATCTCGATGGCGCTGCTCGCGATGGCGATCAAGAGCCTCGGGGTCGAAGCGTCGTCCTACACCGGCAGCCAGGCCGGCATGCTCACCGACGCCCAGCACGGCAAGGCCCGCATCGTCGACGTCACCCCGAAGCGCGTCCGTGAAGCGCTCGACTCCGGGCACGTCGCGATCGTCGCCGGCTTCCAGGGGTTCAACCGCACCACGGGTGAGATCACCACCCTCGGTCGCGGCGGCTCGGACACCACCGCCGTCGCCCTCGCCGCCGCACTCGACGCCGACGTCTGCGAGATCTACACCGACGTCGACGGCATCTTCACCGCCGACCCCCGCGTCGTGCCGAAGGCCCGCAAGGTCGACCGCGTCACCAGCGAAGAGATGCTCGAGCTCGCAGCCTCGGGTGCCAAGGTCCTGTACATCCGTGCCGTCGAGTACGCCCGTCGGCACGGCGTCACCCTGCACGTCCGGTCCTCGTTCAACAACAACGAGGGCACCATCGTCTACAACCCTGCAGAGGGGGAAACCGTGGAAGAACCGATCATCACCGGGATCGCCGGAGACCTCTCCGAGGGGAAGATCACCGTCGTGGGCGTCCCGGACCAGCCGGGCAAGGCCGCCGAGATCTTCACGAACGTCGCACGTGCCGGGGCGAACATCGACATGATCGTCCAGAACGTGTCGGCCGCGTCGACCGGGCGGACGGACATCTCGTTCACCCTGCCGAAGGACCAGGGCCAGACCGTGCTGACGGCGCTCGAAGTCGCGAAGGCCGACATCGGGTACGAGAGCATCCAGTACGACGACCAGATCGGCAAGCTCGCCCTGGTCGGCGCCGGGATGCGCACGAACGCCGGTGTCTCGGCGCAGCTCTTCCGCGCCCTGCACGACGCGTCGATCAACATCGAGATGATCTCCACGTCCGAGATCCGCATCTCGGTCGTGACCCGCGCCGACACCCTGAACGAGGCGATGCGCGTCGTGCACAGCGCGTTCGGCCTCGACGCCGATGCCGAGGCCGTCGTCTACGCCGGCACCGGCCGCTGACGCCCGCCTGATCCGCTGAACACCAGGAGCACCGCATGAGCACCCTCACCGTCGCCGTCGTCGGCGCCACCGGCCAGGTCGGCGCCGTGATGCGTCGCCTGCTCGAAGAGCGCGCGTTCCCGGCCGACCGGGTCCGCTTCTTCGCGAGCGCCCGTTCCGCCGGCACGACGCTGCCGTTCCGCGGCGAGCAGATCGTGGTCGAGGACTCCGAGCTCGCCGACCCCTCCGGCATCGACATCGCGCTGTTCTCCGCCGGGGCCACCGCCTCGCGGGCCCTCGCGCCGAAGTTCGCCGCCGCCGGGGCGATCGTCGTCGACAACTCCAGCGCCTGGCGCATGGACCCCGAGGTTCCGCTCGTCGTGAGCGAGGTGAACCCGCACGCCATCGACCAGGCGCCGAAGGGCATCATCGCGAACCCGAACTGCACGACGATGGCGATCATGCCGGTGCTCAAGGTCCTGGACACCGAGTCCGGGCTCCGCCGCCTCGTCGCGACGACCTACCAGGCGGTCTCGGGCTCCGGGCTCGCCGGGGTCGACGAACTGCTCGGCCAGGCGAAGGCCGCGCTCGAGCAGGACACCGCTGCACTGACGCACGACGGATCCGCCGTGACGTTCCCCGAGCCGGTCAAGTACGTCCGCCCGATCGCCTTCGACGTCGTGCCGCTCGCCGGCAGCATCGTCGAGGACGGCCTGGGCGAGACCGACGAGGAGAAGAAGCTCCGCAACGAGAGCCGGAAGATCCTCGAGCTGCCCGACCTGCTCGTCGCCGGCACCTGCGTGCGGGTCCCCGTGTTCACCGGGCACTCCATCTCGGTGCACGCCGAGTTCGAGCGTCCGCTGTCGCCCGAGCGTGCGACCGAGATCCTGTCGAGCGCTCCCGGCGTCGAACTCTCCGACGTCCCGACGCCGCTGCAGGCCGCCGGCCAGGACCCGGCCTTCGTCGGCCGCATCCGCGCCGACCAGTCCGCACCCGAGGGCCGCGGCCTCGTCCTCTTCGTCAGCAACGACAACCTGCGGAAGGGCGCCGCGCTCAACGCGGTGCAGATCGCCGAGACGATCGTGGCGCGCCGCTCCGTCGACGCGTAGCGGGGTTCGCGGACGCGACCAGCAGACGGACGCCGCCGGTAGGATCGACGGGTGGCAGAGCAGCAGGTGGACCCCATCGACGTCGTCCTGATCGGCGGAGGCATCATGAGTGCCACGCTCGGGGCCATCATCCACAAGCTCGAGCCGAGCTGGAAGATCCGCGTGTACGAGCGGCTCGGCACCGTCGCGCAGGAGTCCTCGAACCCCTGGAACAACGCCGGCACCGGGCACTCCGCACTCTGCGAGCTGAACTACACGCCGGAGCTCCCGGACGGTCGCGTCGACATCGCGAAGGCCGTCACGGTCAACGAGCAGTTCCAGGTCTCCCGGCAGTTCTGGGCGCACCTGGTCGAGACCGGCGTGCTGCCGGAGCCGTCGAACTTCATCAACCCCACGCCGCACATCTCCTTCGTGTGGGGCGAGGCGAACGTCGCGTACATGCGCGCCCGGTACGAGGCCATGCGCGACCACCCGCTCTTCGCCGGCATCGAGTTCTCCGACGACCCGGCACAGATCCGGAAGTGGGCGCCCGCGCTCATCCCCGGCCGCAAGAAGGACCAGCCGATCGCCGCCACGTACTCGGCGGCGGGCTCCGACGTCGACTTCGGCTCGCTCACCCGGCAGCTGTTCGACCAGCTCGAGATCGACGGCGTCGAGTTCGAACCCTCGCACCAGGTCACCAACCTGACCCGCTCGAAGGTGTCCGAGGGCTGGGTGCTCAACGTCCGCAACGAGATCGGCCGGTCCACCCAGCGCATCGCCGCGAAGTTCGTCTTCGTCGGCGCCGGCGGCGGGGCACTGCACCTGCTGCAGAAGTCCGGCATCCCCGAGATCCGTGGGTACGGCGGCTTCCCGGTGTCGGGCGAGTTCCTGCGCACCGACGACCCCGAGGTGGTGCAGAAGCACTCCGCCAAGGTCTACGGCAAGGCCAGCGTCGGTGCCCCGCCGATGTCGGTGCCGCACCTCGACACCCGCATCGTCGACGGTGGGTCGTCGCTGATGTTCGGGCCGTACGCGGGGTTCAGCCCGAAGTTCCTGAAGCAGGGCTCGGTCCTCGACCTGTTCCGCTCGATCCGGCCACACAACCTCCGCCCGATGCTGAGCGTCGCGTTCTCGAACTTCGACCTGGTCCGGTACCTGGTCGGGCAGCTCCTCGCCTCGAAGCGCACCAAGTTCGAGGCGCTGCGTGACTTCATGCCGAGCGCCGAGCCCGAGCACTGGCACCGCATCACCGCGGGTCAGCGTGTCCAGGTGATCAAGCCCGACAAGGACAAGGGCGGCGTGCTGCAGTTCGGCACCGAGGTCATCACCGCCGCCGACGGCTCCATCGCGGGGCTGCTCGGGGCGTCGCCGGGTGCCTCGACGGCCGTGCCGATCATGCTCACGATGCTGCGCCGGTGCTTCCCCGACCGGTGGGACGGCTGGCAGGACGACGTCCGTGCGATGGTGCCGACGTACGGGCAGGACCTCGGCGACGACCCGGCCCTGGCGGACGCCACGCTCGAGCGCACGGCGAAGGTGCTCGGCCTGCACCACTGAGGTCCGCACCGGTCGGCCCCGGCTTGCGGTCTGTTCGAACGTGTGTTCGAATGACGGCATGCGGTGGAGTGGACAGGCGATCGACGCCGAGCAGAGCGACGCACTGCCCGGGATGGAATCGAACAGCGGGTTCGTCCGGAGCGTGACGACCCCGGAGTTCGCCGGGGTGACCTTCCACGAGGTCCTGGCGAAGAGCGCGCTGAACCGGGTGCCGAGCGCCGACGGGCCCGGCACGTACGGCTGGACGATCAACCCGTACCGGGGGTGCAGCCACGCCTGCGTCTACTGCTTCGCGCGCCCGACGCACACCTACCTCGAGTTCGACGGCGGCGCCGACTTCGACCAGCAGATCGTGGTGAAGACGAACGTCGCCGACGTGCTGCGCCGAGAACTCAGCAAGCCCTCCTGGAACCGCCACCCGGTGGCCCTCGGCACGAACACCGACCCCTACCAGCGGGCTGAGGGACGCTACCGGCTGATGCCGGGCGTGATCCAGGCGCTGGCGGAGTCGCGCACCCCGTTCAGCATCCTGACGAAGGGCACCCTGCTGCGCCGCGACCTGCCGCTCCTGGTCGAGGCGGCGAAGGTCGTTCCCGTCGACCTCGCGATGTCGATCGCCGTGTACGACGACTCGCTGCAGCAGTCGGTCGAGTCCGGCACCCCGACGACGGCGGCCCGGCTCGCGACCGTGCGGGCGATCCGCGACGCAGGGCTCGACTGCGCGGTGTTCCTGATGCCCGTGCTGCCGTACATCACCGACACCAGGGCGCAGCTCGACGACGCGATCGGACGCGCCACGGCGGCCGGGGCGACGAGCATCATGTACTCGGCGCTGCACCTGCGGCCGGGGGTGAAGCCGTGGTGGTTCGAGTGGCTCGGCCGCGAGCGACCCGACCTGGTGCAGCGGTACCGGGCGATGTACCTCGACAACACCTACGCGCCGAAGGACTACCGGCGGTGGTTGTCGGAGCGCATCCGGCCCATCCTTGCAGCGCACGGCGTCGGCCTCGGGCGCGTGGACCCGGCCACGGGGTCGATGGGCTTCTCGGAACCGCGTCCGCTGTCGCCGGGCGCGCCACAGGGGCTGCCGCAGGGCGCGCCGCGCAGGTTGCCCGAGGAGCAGTCCGTGCCGACGGTCTCGCCGCTGAAGCGCGCGGACCCCGGGTTCGACCGGCGGCTGCTCCGTCCGGCGGCGTCCCAGACGCTCTTCTGACCGATCGCGGTCCGGGGCCAGGCTGGTCCACGTTCGGGGGACAGCCAGACCCCGGCCCGGGCCGCTATCATCGTGCGAGTCGCCGCACGGCTCCGCATTCGGGGTACACGGCCGCTGCTCCAGTGGTTGGATCGTGGACGGCGCCCTCGCCACCCGGAAGGATCCACCTCGTGCTCGGCATCCCCACGCACCTCGCACCGCGAGTGAACGCGTGGTCGACCGTGCGCGCCCTCCATGCCGGCGCCATCGGGTCCCTGCTGGCCGCGGCGATCACGCTCGTGCTCTACGGCCTGTCCGAACCGGGCGTGCAGGTCCTCGGCACCGTGCTGGCCGTGGTCCCGATGCTCGCCATGATCGGCGTGCACGTGCAGTTCGGCACCCGGAGCTCGGCGATCGCGTTCCTGGTGATCGGCGGTGTCTGCGCCTGGTGGTTCGCCGTCGGGGTCCAGCAGGAGGTGCCGACCGGCTGGGTGACCTCGTACCTGATGTCCCTCGTCGTGATCCCGCTCATCCTGGTCGGCGGGGCCGGAGCGCTGCCGAGCCGCGTGGTGTTCTGGTCCTTCGTAGGGTTCCTGGTCGGTCGGCTCGCCACCTGGATCGCCATCGTGCAGGCCGACGAGTCGCCGCGGCCCCTCATCCTGGCCTGGGTCACCCTCGGCTTCGTGGTCGCGCTCGTGCTCTTCACCACCCGCAGCACCGGCCGGTCCGAACAGGTGCAGCCCGAACTGCTGCGTTCGGCACGCGAGGAACACGTGTCCGCCTACCGCGCAGGGGTCGAGGCCGAGGCGTCCGCCATCCTGCACGACACCGTGCTGAACCACCTCGGTGCGATCACGCTGGCTCCGGACGGCCCGATGGACCCGCTCCTGGCCGAGACGGTCGACGCCGACGTCGCGGTCCTCACCGGCAAGGGCTGGCTCGCTCCCGCTGCCCGTCCCCGCCCGGGGGCCGCTGCCGAGACGTTCGGCTCCATGGTCGACGAGCACCGCGCGCTCGGGCTCGACGTCACGGTCTCCGGCGACACCTCGGCGCTCGAGCGCCTCGACCAGCGTGCACTGTCGGCGGTCGTCCGAGCCGTCGGGCAGTGCCTGGCCAACGTGCGGAAGCACGCGGGCACCGACGCCGCCGAGGTGAGCGTGTTCGACGACAGCGCGTCCTGCACCGTCATGGTGGTCGACGACGGCCGCGGTTTCGACGAGGACGCCACCGGTGCCGACCGGATGGGCCTCCGCGGTTCGGTCCGTGACCGCATCGGCCGGGTCGGTGGCGACGTCCAGATCTGGTCGTCGCCCGGCTCCGGCACCAGCGTCATGATGACCGTGCCGTACGGGCCGGTCACCGGTGCCATCACCGTTCCGGCGGCGGTCGATGAACGGGGGACCGGGCGATGACCGCGCTCCGGCGGCGCCGCGGGTCCGGGCCGGCGTCCGGGCCCCGGCGCACCGCGCAGCAGTACGACCCGCTGGGCGCGATGGGATCCCGTCCGCTCGCCGTCGTGCTCGGCGCCGGGAGCATCGTCTGGGCCCTGCTCGTGTCGATCTTCGACCGCGACGTCGAGGGCAGCCCGACCCTCAGCGCACTGACGGTGCTGCTCGTGGCGGCCTCGGCGGTCGTGGTGCTCGCTGCCTCGAGCCCCTTCCGCGCGCCCTTCCCCCGCTCGGCGTACGTCGCCCACGTCGGGCTGCTCGGCCTGGCCTCGGTCGCGAGCGTCGCCGCGCAGTGGGGCCCGGACCGCAGCGCCCTGAACGACTTCATGTCGCTGATCACGGCGACCGGCATCGTGATGGTCGCGCCGTACCGGCCGTGGACCGACCTGGCGATCGGCGGGGTCGTCCTCGCCGCGGTGAACGCGGTCACGTGGGGCACCGGCGCCGCCGTGTTCCCGCACGAGGTCCCGGTGGCCGTCGCGGCGTTCCTGGCCGCGGCGCCGACCCTCGTGCTGACCGCCGCGTCCGCGGTGTTCGCGTGGACCTTCGCCGGGCTCGCCGAGCGCGTGCAGATCCGCGCCGGGTCGTACTCCGTCGAGCGCGCCGAGCGCGACGGCATCGCCGCGAGCGTGCAGCAGGACCGCTCGACGATCCTGTCCCGCGACGTCGCCCCGTTCTTCGCCGAGCTCCGCACACGCGACACCATCACCGACGCCGACCGCGACCGCGCCCGTGCGATCGCCGACGGGATCCGGGCATCGATGGTCGCCGATGCGGACCGCACCTGGCTCGAGTACGCCGTCCGGGTCGAGGGCGGTGCGGCGCCGGTGGTCGACGACCCCGACGGCCTCATCGCGACGCTCGACACCGACCAGCGCGCCGTCGTCCGGACCTTCGTGCGTGCCGCGCTCCGCGCCTCGACCGTCGACCCGGCCGGGTTCCGTGCGACCGTGCGACGAGCCGACACGGTGGCCGGCCCGGCGGAACCGGCGCGGGCGGCACCGGCGCGGGCAGCGTCGTCGGCTCCGACCGCCCGCGTGCTCGTGGAACTCGACCTCGCCGTGGCCGACTCCGACATCGGTATCCACCGCACCTTCGACCCCTACTTCGCCGTCCTCCGTGTGACGTTCCCCGACCTCGACGTCGCGGTCCGTCCGTCCGCCCTCGCACTAAGGTTCTCCTATGACCAGCACTGACCCGAACCGGCTCTCGGAGGGGTCGCCGTCCCTCCCGAACCCGGGAGCACGACGCGTGCGGCTGGCCATCCTCGACGACCACGAGGTCCTGCTGGACAGCCTGTCGAGCTGGATCGCGGTGAACGCCTTCGACTTCGACCTGGCCCTGACCGCACACACGTGGCTCGAGATGGTCCACAGCGACAGCTTCCCGACCGACCTGGTGTTCCTCGACTTCCAGCTGAAGGAACCGGTGTCCATCGAGGCCCGCGTCCGCACCTGCCGTGCTGCCGGGGCGAAGGTCATCGTGCTCTCGAGCGTCGACAGCCGGGAGTCCCGTGACCGCGCCCTGGCAGCCGGTGCCGCGGCGTTCCTGTCGAAGTCGCTGCCGATGCGCGAGGTCATGGACGTCGCCCGCGAGATCATGGGTGTCGCACGCGAGACCCCGCAGCCGCGGGAGTGGCGACCGCTGCCGACGGGCGCGACGGCGCACCAGCGACCGAAGCTCAGCGCCGGTGAGGAAGAGGCGCTCCGGCTCTACGTCTCGGGCTACTCGACGAACGAGGTCGCCGCCCAGATGAACGTGCAGTACGAGACCGCCAAGACCTACCTGCGCCGCGTGCGCGAGAAGTACAGCAAGGTGGGCCGTCCCGCCTCGAAGAAGTCCGACCTCATCCGTCGGGCCGCCGAGGACGGGTTCCTCGCGTAGTGGCGAAGCTCTACTTCCGCTACGGCGCGATGAACAGCGGCAAGAGCACGGGCTTGCTGCAGGCCGCCTACAACTACGAGGAGCGCGGGCACCGGGTCCTGCTCGCCAAGCCCGCGGTGGACACGAAGGGCGACCGCGAGATCGTCTCCCGCCTGGGCGTCACCCGGACCGTCGACATCGTGTTCTCGCCGGACGCCGACGTGCGCCAGGCCGTCACCGCCGCCGGTGCCGTCGATCCCGAGTCGGACCGCCTGGACGGCATGGTGCGGCCGGTCAGCTGCGTGCTCGTCGACGAGGCGCAGTTCCTCACCCCGCGCCAGGTCGACGACCTGCTGCGCATCGCGGTGCTCGACGAGATCCCGGTCATCACGTACGGCATCCGCACCGACTTCCGCACCGAGGCGTTCCCCGGCAGCGCGCGCCTGCTCGAGGTCGCGCACTCGCTGGAAGAGCTGAAGACCATCTGCCGCTGCGGCCGCAAGGCGGTCTTCAACGCCCGGACGGTCGACGGCCGGTTCGTCTTCGACGGCTCCCAGGTCGCCATCGACGGTGTCGACGTCGCCTACGAGTCGCTCTGCGCCAACTGCTACCTGACGGAGTCCGGCGGCCGCCTCGACGGCGCCTGACTGCTCGTGCCGGCGCGCGTCCGGTACGCGCCCCGGTGACGTGACGGACTGGAGGCCCGTGGCGGCGCCGCCACGGGCCTCCAGTCCGTCACGTGCACAGGAATGCACGTGCGCGGGCGCGCGTTGGTGACCACATGACCGACGACACCCTGCACCTGTCCGTCCTCGACCTGGCCACCCGCGAGTACGGCCAGTCCAACACCGAGGCCCTGCAGGGGTCCATCGACATGGCCGTGCACGCCGAACAGCTCGGGTACGAGCGGTTCTGGGTCGCCGAGCACCACGGGATGCCGGGCATCACGTCCTCGGCCCCGGCGGTGCTGCTGAGCGCCGTGGGTGCGGCCACCTCGACCATCCGCATCGGATCCGGTGGCGTGATGCTGCCGAACCACGCGCCGCTCGTCGTCGCCGAGCAGTTCGGCACCCTCCGTGCGCTGTACGGCGACCGGGTCGACCTCGGGCTCGGGCGCGCTCCCGGCACCGACGGCGCGACGGCGATGGCCCTCCGCCGCACCGACCGACTCGACGTCGACGACTTCCCGGACCGCCTCGCCGACCTGATCGGCTTCTTCACCGGCATGGACGAGTCGAACCCACTGTCGGGCATCCGCGCGGTGCCGGGCTATGGCGACGTGCCGGAGTTCTGGCTGCTCGGGTCCTCCGGCTACAGCGCCCAGGTCGCCGGCGCACTCGGTGTATCGTTCGCCTTCGCGCACCACTTCGCCTCGGACAACACCGAGGCAGCGCTCGCCCTGTACCGCGACTCGTTCCGTCCCTCGCGCTTCCGGCAGACGCCGAACGCCCTGATCGGCGTGCAGGTCGTCACCGACGAGGACCCCGCCGTCGTCGATGAGCAGAGCGCCCCGGGGATGATCTCCTTCATCCGGATGCGCTCCGGGCGGAAGCCCGAGCCGGTGTCGATGGACGAGGCCCGCGCGTACGAGTTCAACGACCTCGAGCGTCGGTTCATCGCCGCCCGTACCGAGCGTCAGGCCTACGGCAACGCCGAGCAGGTCGCGGAGAAGATCAACGCGCTCGTGGCGTCGACCGGGGCGAACGGCGTGATCGTCTCGCCCGGTGCCGCCCAGGCGCGGTACCGGCACCAGGCGCTCGACGTCGTGGCCGGGCTGCACGCCGCCGGCACGCTCGTGCCCGCGGGTGCTGCTGCTGGCGCCGGGGCGTCGTCCGTCGGCTAGTCCGGGTCGCTTCGTGAGCAGGAATGGTCGGGTGTCCGCTGGGCACCCGACCATTGCTGCTCACGAAGTTCGACGGAGCCTCAGCTGAGCAAGCCCAGGCGCGTGGCTGCGGCGACCGCCCCGACGCGGGAACCGACGTCGAGCTTCCGGAACACGTTGTAGACGTGCCGCTTCACCGTGCCGATCGCGAGTTGCAGGTCGGCGGCGATCTCGGCGTTGGTTCGTGCAGCGGCGAGGAGTCGCAGGACCTCGAGCTCGCGGTCGCTCAGCGGTGACCCGGCGCGGGCCTCGGTGACCAGGTCGACGGGGAACGTGACGGGTGCCGCATCGGCGTGGGCTGCCCGGGCGATGCGGTCGACGAGTTCGCGGCTCGGGGTGTCCTTCGTGACGAAGTCGACCGCGCCGGCGTCCAGCAGCGTCCTACGGAGGACGGCGTCCCGGTGCATCGTGAGCACCACCACCCGGATGTCCGGGCGGGTGCGGCGGACCGTGGCGATCGTCGTCCGTGCCGGAGGGCCGTCCAGCTCGACGTCGAGCAACAGGACGTCGATCGCGGCGGCCTCGGGGGAGTCGAGCACCTCGGACGGTCGCTCGCCGTGGGCCACGACGCGGATCGTGGGGACCGCGGCCAGGATCGTGGCGAGTCCTTCGCGGAAGAGCCGGTGGTCGTCGACGATGGCGACGTGGGTGACGGTCACAGGGTGCCCCTCGGGATGGTCAGACGGACGGTGGTGCCGTGGTCTCGGCTGCCGCGGACGCTCTCGACGTCGAGCCGGGCGCCGATCACCGTGGCACGTTCGCGCATGGTCTGCTGTCCGAGGCGACCGTCGGCGTCGCTCCGCACGTCGAAGCCCGGTCCGTCGTCGGAGACGGTCACGACCACGGCAGCGGGTGACCATGCAAAGCACACCGACGTCGTCGCACCCGGGGCGTGCTTGCTGCGGTTCGTGAGCGCCTCGAGCAGGATCGTCAGGGCCTCCTCGGCCTGCCAGTTGGGCAGCGGCACGGGTGTGCCGGTCGACTCCACGGACAGGCGATCGTCGTCGGGGAACAGGTCCCGCACGTGTCGGCGCAGGGCATCGTCGAGCAGCGCGTCCCCGACCCGCGCGTGCAGGCTCACCGCGAGGTCCTGCACGTCACCGAGGGCGCTCCGGAGCAGCCGCGCTGCGTCCTCCAGCTGGTCGGCTCGCTCGTCCGAGGGCGGGTCCGTCAGCAGGACGAGGTCGAGCCGCTGCAGTCCGGCGAGGATGCCGTGGGCGACCCGGTCGTGCAGGTCCCGGGCGATCTGCATCCGGGAGTCGAGGTGGGCCGTCGTGACGCGCTGGCGCAGTGCCTCGGTGTACGCGACCGCCCCGGCCGGGAACCGGCTCCAGATGCCCGCGTGCAGGGCCCGGGTGGCCCGCAGGACCTCGGCGGTGGACGCAGCACCGACCTCGTCGACGAAGACCGGCAGGTAGGCGTCGAAGAGCATCTCCGCCGCGAGCATGGCTCCGGCCGGGTGCTGTGTGTGCTCGGCGTGCAGGGAGCCGGTCGCCAAGTGCTCCGGATCGAGGTAGGCGTTGCTCACCACGCTGTCCTCGCCACCGGCGCCGTAGCGCTCGTGGGCCTCGGCGATCATCGACGTCACGTTGTCGACCAGGTTCTGCGTGAGGACCGGGTCGTCGGCGAGTTCGGGGAACTGCGCGGCGATCCGTTCGAGGACCGGGCGGAGGTGGTCGGCGCGTGACATCGCTGTCGAGGCTATCCGCGTCATTGCAGTCGGGGGAGCGGCAGTGACGTCGTGTGTCGGGAGGTGTAGTGCCGAGCGCCCGACCGCGGAAAGCAGAAGGCCCCGGTTCCGGAGAACCAGGGCCTTCTTCGTACTGTCTCAACACAGTGTCGGGGTGACAGGATTTGAACCTGCGACCTCCTCGTCCCGAACGAGGCGCGCTACCAAGCTGCGCCACACCCCGCGGTGTGATCACTCCGTACCGGAGCAACCCGACAAGTCTATCCGATGATCGGGGATGCTCACGACCATCCGGTGAACTCCCGGGCGCGTCGGTTCAGGTAGCCCGTGCTGTGAGGGTGATCACGACGGCCTCTGGTCGGCAGGCGAACCGGACGGGCGCGTAGATCGAAGTGCCGAGGCCCGCGGAGACCTCGAGCCACGACCAGTGGTTGCGGTGCTCCCACTTGTGCAGCCCGCTGGCGTACCGGCGGGGGAGGTCGCTGTTCGTGACGAGCGCACCGACCCCGGGGACGGCGACCTGACCGCCGTGGGTGTGGCCGGCGAAGATGATGTCGGCACCCTGGGTCACGAAGGCATCGAGCACGCGACGGTAGGGCGCGTGCGTGACACCGATCGCGACCGGTGCGGGCCCGTCCTCGTCCTCGGACCAGGGCACGTCGCTGCGCATCTCGTCGACGTTGGTGGGGAGCAGGTCGAGGCGGTCCCAGTCGCGGTGCGCGTCCGAGGTGCCGAACAGCTCGAACCGGGAGCCGCGGAGTTCGATCGCGTGCGCCTGGTCGTTCAGGTCGAGCCAGCCGAGCGACTCGAAGAACGCCGTCTGCCGATCGATGTCGAGACCGACGGGCTCCGCAGCCTTGTGCATCCGGCTCGGCCCCGAGAAGTACTTGAGCGGGTTACGCGGGGAGGGCCCGAAGAAGTCGTTCGACCCGTAGGCGAAGCCCCCGGGCACCCCGCGGAACGGCTCGAGCGCGTACTCCACGGCGGCATTCGCCGTCGCGTGCCCGAGGTTGTCCCCGGTGTTCACGATGAAGTCCGGTTCGACCAGGCTCAGGTCGCGCAGCCACTGCTGCTTGTCGGCCTGCCACGGGGCCATGTGGATGTCGGAGAGGTGCAGGACGGTGACGTCACGGGAACCCGGCGGGAGCACCGGAACGGTCTCCCACCGGATCCTGAAGCGACGACGCTCGACGAGCGAACCCCAGGCTGCTGAAGCGGCACCGACGGCCGCACCGGCTGCGAGGACCCCGAGCGCGGCGCGACCGCGGGTCACTTGCAGTCCTTGGGGGCCTTGCCGTTCTTGTCGCCGTAGAGCTGGATCGTCACGTTGTCGTTCTTGTTCGCCGTGGCGTTGATCGCCGGCTCGACCGCGGCGACCTTGCAGGTCTTGCCACCGCCACCCTTGGCGTAGCTGTCGGCGAGGTTGACGTTCGTGAACCCTGCGTCGTTCAGGGCCGAGCGGGCGTCCCCGAGGGAGTCGCCGCCGATCTCCGGAACGGTCGCCTGGGTGCCGTCGGACGTGTAGACGGTGACGCTCGAACCCGAGGACAGGAGCGCACCCGCCGCCGGGGACGTCGAGGTCACGGAGCCGGGGTTCCCCGGGCCGGGACGCGCGCCGCCGTCGACGTAGGTGAACCCGGCACCCGAGATCGCCGCGCGGGCCTCGTCAGCGGTCTTGCCCTGCAGGTTCGGGAGTGCCTTGGCGTTGCCGCGGAGCGCCGAGGTGTTCGGGTCCGTGAAGGGGCCCGCCGGGTACGTGGCGTTCACAGGGGTCATCGCCTGCTTCCAGACGTCTGCACGAACGCCGGCGTAGGTGCCGTTCACCCCGTTGCTGTAATGGCGGAGGTTGTTCAGCTTGCCGTCCGTGTTGCCTTGCCAGTAGGCCGTCGCAACCCGCGAGCTCGCGCCCACGAGCCAGATCTGGTTCGCGGTGTCGGTCGTGCCGGTCTTCGCGAAGAGCTGCGTACCGTCCGGAGTCTGGGCCCCACGCGCGGTACCGCTGGCGATGGTGCCCTTCATCGCGTAGACGGCCGCGTGCGCGACCTCAGGGTCGATCGCCTGCTTGCAGTCCTTCGTCTGGCCGCCGAGCTTCTTGCCGGACGGCGAGGTGATCTCGTCGATGGCGATCGGCTTGCAGTAGATGCCGTTGTTGGACACGGCTGCGTATGCGGCTGCCATCGTCATGGGCGCGATGTCGTTGGTCCCGAGGACCGCCGACGGGTTGTACTGCAGCTCCCCGCCGTCCGCGCGGTGCACACCGAGGGATTCGGCTGTGTCGCGGATGTCGCAGAGATCGAGCTTCTGCGCCATGTTGAGGAACGCCAGGTTGATCGATCCAGCGGTCGCCGCGGCGACGGTGTAGTTGCCGCTCTCGCCCGGGCTGTCGTTCTTCGGGTTGTAGTCACCCGCGTACAAGGGCTGGCCACAAGCGGTCCATCCGGTCGACATGTTGCGCGGCGCCCCGCTCACGACTTCATTGAGGCCGTGGCCCGCTTGCAGCCAGGCGAGCAGCGTGAACAGCTTGTACGTCGAGCCGGTCTGGAAGCCACCGGAGTTGCCGTACTTGTAGTCGACGCTGTAGTTGATGCTCGTCGATGTCGGCGCGGACTTGAGCGACTGGTCGTAGTCCTTGTTCTGCGCCATCGTGATGATGCGCCCGGACCCGGCCTCGATCGAGTTGAGCGTCGCGCCGAGGGCGAGGTTCGTCTCGGCCTTGTTGTCGTAGGTGTTGACGAGGCGCTTCTGCTCGGCGTTCAGATCGATGTTCAGCGACGTCTGGATCTTGTAGCCGCCGTTCCGCCACGCGGTGTCGCGTGCCTTCTGCGACGAGCCGAGCTGCGACATCTCCTTGACGACCTTGACCGCGTAGTCGCAGAAGAACTGCGAGCCGTCGCCGACCGAGGCACGGCAACCCTGCGAGGGCTGCGTCAAGTGCACGTAGTCCGCCGGCTTCGACTGGCGGGCCGTGCGGTACTCGGCCTCGGTGAGGTTCTTCTGGTCGTACATCGAGCGGAGCACGACGTTGCGTCGCGCGACGTTGGCGTCGTACTTCTTGGGGTTCGACAGGTTGCGCGCCTCGGGGTACTGCACGATGGCGATGAGCGACGCGGCCTCGGCCGGGGTCAGGTCGGTCGCGCTCTTGTTGTAGTAGTGCTGTGCCGCGGCCTGCACGCCGTAGGTCTGGTCGCCGAAGTAGGCGATGTTCAGGTAGGCGGTGAGGATCTCCTTCTTGGAGTACTTCTTCGCCAGCCCGATCGCGAGCTTCATCTCCTCGAGCTTGCGGGGGATGGTCTGCTCGACGGCCTCGTTGTAGGCCTTGACCTGTTCCTTCTTCGTCGGGAGTTCGAGGGCCTGCTGCATCTTGATGTTGCGGACGAGCTGCATGGTCAGCGTCGATCCACCGCCGGACTCACCGAGACCGCCCGCGATGCTGCCCACACCGGCGCGGATGAGCGAGGTCATGTCGACGCCGCCGTGATTGTAGAAGCGCTTGTCCTCGCCGTCGATGGCGGCGTTCTTCAGCTGGTCGCTGATCTGGTCGAACTTCAGTTCCTGGCGGTTCTGGTCGTAGACCGTCGCGAAGTGCACCGGCTTGCCGCCCGAGTACGCGTACAGCTCGTTGCGCTGCGGCAGGTCACCGATCTCGATGTACTCCGGCAGGGACTCGAACACGCCGATCGTGGACGTCGTCGTGACACCGGCGACGGCGATGGCCGGGGTGACCCCGATCGTGACGAGCAGGCCGGCGAGGGCACTGAACCCGACGAATCCGATGAAGGCGCCGACTGCTGAGACGGGCTTGGTCCGCGATGCAGACGTCTTCTGGGCAGACATAGGATGCAGCCTAAACGACACCCCCGACTGAAAGGCTGGCAAGGAACCGCATGACTCGCTGGGAGTACTTCACCACGCCGCTGATGATCCACAACACCACCGCGATCCTCAACAACTACGGGGACGAGGGCTGGGAGCTGGTCCAGATCGTCACCGGGCCCGAGGGCGGTCTCGTCGCCTACCTGAAGCGCCCCAAGGCAGACGCATGACCGTCTCCGACCGGCTCGCCGCACTCGGCCTGACGATCCCCACGGTCGCCGCGCCCGTCGCCGCCTACGTGCCCGCCGTCGTGACGGGCCAGTACGTCTACACGGCGGGCCAGCTGCCGTTCGTCGACGGCGCCCTGCCCGTGACCGGCAAGGTCGGCACCGACGTCGACGCCGAGACCGCCGCCGCGCAGGCCCGCGTCGCTGCGCTGAACGCCCTGGCGGCCGTGCAGTCGGTCGCCGGTTCGCTCGACCGCGTGGCCCGTGTCGTCAAGGTCACGGTCTTCGTCGCATCGGACCCGTCGTTCACCGGCCAGCCCGGCGTCGCGAACGGCGCGTCGACCCTGGTCGGCGAGGTCTTCGGCGACGCCGGCGTCCACGCGCGGAGCGCGGTGGGCGTCGCGGTGCTCCCGCTGGACGCGCCGGTCGAGGTCGAGCTGGTGGTGGAGCTCACCGCCTGACGGACCGTCAGCCGAACGCAGTACGCGAGCAGGGCCTCCAGTCCGAGACGGACGGGAGGCCCTGCTCGCGTTCGCGGGACTACATGAGTTCCGCGATGGTCGCCATGATCGTCGGGTCGGCGAGCGTCGTCGTGTCGCCGATGCGGCGGCCCTCGGCCGCGTCGCGGAGCAGGCGCCGCATGATCTTGCCGGAGCGTGTCTTCGGCAGCTCCGGCACGATGACGACCTGGCGCGGCTTCGCGATCGCGCCGATCCGCTTGCCCACCCAGTTGCGGAGCTCCGCGGAGGCGGTCTCTCGGTCGACGTCGGCGGCGGCCTCGGCCGTCAGGATGACGAAGGCGACGACGGCCTGCCCGGTGGTCTCGTCGGCGGCGCCGACTACGGCGGCCTCGGCGACGCCCTCGTGGCCGACCAGGGCGGACTCGATCTCGGCCGTGGACAGGCGGTGTCCCGAGACGTTCATGACGTCGTCGACGCGCCCCTGCACCCAGATGTCGCCCTGCCCGTCGAGCCGCGCGCCGTCGCCGGCGAAGTAGCGGCCGGGGAACCGCGACCAGTACGTCTCCACGAACCGGTCCGGGTCGTTCCAGATCCCGCGCGCCATCGACGGCCACGGCTCGGTGATCGTGAGGTAGCCGCTCTCGCCGGGGTCGGCACGGTTGCCGTCGTCGTCGACGATCTCGGCGACGATGCCCGGCAGTGGCGTCTGCGCGGCGCCGGGCTTGAGCTTCGTGACGCCGGGCAGCGCGGAGATCATGATGGCGCCGGTCTCGGTCTGCCACCACGTGTCGACGATCGGCGTGCGGTCGTGGCCGATGACCTGGCGGTACCACTGCCACGCCTCGGGGTTGATCGGTTCGCCGACGCTGCCGAGCAGGCGGAGGGTCTCGAGGCTGCGGGCCTCGGGGATCTCGCGGCCGGCCTTCATCGCCGCACGGACCGCCGTGGGTGCGGTGTAGAGGACGGTGACGCCGTACGCGTCGACCAGGTCCCACCAGCGACCGGGCTTCGGCTCGTCGGGCGTGCCCTCGTAGAGCACCTGGGTGACGCCGTTGGCGAGCGGGCCGTAGACGACGTAGGAGTGTCCGGTGATCCAGCCGATGTCGGCGGTGCACCAGTAGACGTCCTTCTCCGGGTGCATGTCGAAGACGTTCTTGTGCGTGTACGCCGCCTGGGTCAGGTAGCCGCCGGAGGTGTGCACGATGCCCTTCGGCTTCCCGGTCGTGCCCGAGGTGTACAGGATGAACAGCGGGGTCTCGGCGGAGAAAGCCTGCGCTTCGTGGGTCGGGTCGGCCTTCGCCAGCTCGTCGTGCCACCAGACGTCGCGGTCGTTCCACGTGATGTCGTTGCCACCGCGCTTGACGACCAGGACGTGCTCGACGGTGTCGGTGCCCTCGCCGGTCAGCGCCTCGTCGACGGCGGGCTTGAGCGGTGAGACGGCGCCGCGCCGCCAGCCGCCGTCCGCGGTCACGATCAGCTTGGCGCCGGCGTCCTCGATGCGTGCGCGGAGGCTCTCCGCGCTGAACCCGCCGAAGACGACGGAGTGCACGGCGCCGATGCGGGCGACGGCGAGCATGGTGACGACGGCCTCGGGGATGAGCGGCAGGTACACGACCACGCGGTCGCCCTGGCCGACGCCGAGGTCGATGAGCATGTTCGCGGCGCGCTGCACCTCGGCGGTCAGTTCGGCGTAGGTGATCCGGCGCGTGTCGCCGGGAGCGCCCTCGAAGTGGATCGCGACCCGGTCGCCGTTGCCCGCGCGGACGTGCCGGTCGAGGCAGTTCTCGGCGACGTTGAGCGTGCCGTCGGCGAACCACTTCGCGAACGGGGCGCCGGACCAGTCGAGTGTCTGCGTGAACGGGGTGCGCCAGTCGATGAGCGTGCGGGACTGTTCGGCCCAGAAGGCTTCACGGTCGGCCGCTGCCGCGTGGTGGAGGTCCTCGCCGGCGACCGCGTCGGCCACGAACTCGGGCGGCGGCGCGAAGGTCGCTCCGTCGTCGCCTCGGGGGTCGGTCTGGGTCGGAGTGGACATCGATGTCCTTTCGCGTCGTTGCGGCCTCTGGGTGCATCCGTCGTGGATGCGTGTGGGTACCCGTCGTGGGTGCCTGCGTGCATCCGTCGTGGGTGCGTTCGTGCATCCGGAGACTACCCCTCGGCCGGGCCGGGGTGCGGCACGCCCGGAGGTCGTGTCCGGGGTTGCCCCGGAGGGCCGATCATGGGGTACAGTAGTTCTCGCTGGACTCGTTTCCGGCGGCATCGAATCGGATTCCCCCCAATCCCTCGATGTCAAGGCGGCACCTGTTCCCCCCAACCGGTGCCGCCTCTTCTGTTTCCCAGGGTCCGGCTCGAGCGATGGTGGCTCGTCGGGCTTCGTCGTGTGCCCCGATCCGCGCAGGGACGCCGTTCGTGTGGACAGACCGGTCCATGCTTCTGCATGCATTCTGCATGGACCCGCGTAGCAGGTGCTACGTCCAGTCCCGCCGCCGGAAGCAGGGGTGGTCGGCGACGCGGGTGGCATCGGTGTCGCCTCATCGACCGGGGTACGGGTTTCCGTTTCGGGGGACAAACCGGCCCGTTGGTCGAGCGCTCCTGCGTTGTCCACAGATGTGAGGACCGTCCGATCAGCGCGGTGGTGCGCTCCCTACCGTCGGCGGCATGCCCCTGCACCGTGCTCCTCCGCTTCCCCGTCCGTCGTCCGCAGCATCCTCCTCGTCCTCGTCCTCGTCCGCGTCTCCTGCGGTCTCCGCGCCGGGGCGGACGCGTGCTCCGTCGCCGCCCTTCCTCCCCGGGGTCGCACCCCCGGCTCGTCGCCGGCCCGCCGTCGTGGTCGAGTTCGAGGAGCTCGCCGCCCTGGTGACGGACGCCGCCGTGACGGACGTCCTCGTGCTCGGGGGCGTCGGGACCTGGGTCGACCGCGGGGCCGGACTCGAAGCGGTGCAGCCCCGCCTGACCGAGGCGCGTGCGCGGGAACTCGCGACCCGCCTCGTCGCGCTCGGTGGCCGCCACGTCGACGAGACCACACCCTGCGCGGACGTGCGGCACGGCGACGGCGTCCGCGTCCACGTCGTGCTCGCCCCGGTGTCCGTCTCCGGCACCGCCGTGTCGATCCGCCTGCCGCAGGCGCAGCGACCGACGCTCGCCGCCCTCGAACGCGGCGGGACCTTCGCGTTCGTCCCGCGGTCGGTCGTCGAGGACGCCGTCGCCGCACGTCGGAACGTCCTGGTCACCGGGGCGACGGGCAGCGGCAAGACCACCCTGCTCGCGGCGATGCTCGGGAGCGTGCCCGTCGACGAGCGGATCGTGACCGTCGAGGACGTCGCCGAACTCCGGATCGCCCATCCGCACGTCGTCGCGCTCGAGGCACGGCAGGCGAACGCCGAGGGGGTCGGCGCGCTCGGCCTCGACCGGCTCGTGCGCGAGGCGTTGCGCATGCGACCGGACCGGATCGCGGTGGGGGAGTGCCGCGGCGCCGAGGTCCGCGAACTCCTGTCGGCCCTGAACACCGGGCACGACGGCGGAGCGGGCACCGTGCACGCCAACGGCATCGCCGACGTGGCAGCCCGGCTCGAAGCGCTCGGAGCGCTCGCCGGACTCGGGGCCGAGGCGCTCGCCAGACAGGCCGTCAGCGCCTTCGACCTCGTCCTGCACGTGGAACGCCGAGCAGGACAGCGGCGGCTCGGTGGTGTGGGGACGTTGCGCGTCGCCCCGGACGGGAGGCTCGAGGTGCGCCCGGTGGACGGGCTACGGTGAACAGACACGGACCCGACGGCCCGGCGCGGGTTGCCCGGGCGCTCGACCGGGTGGCGACGCTGGTCGCGGCGGGCGTCCCGCCGCCGCGAGCATGGCGGCTCGTCGGCGGACTACCCGGGGTCGGCGGGCCCGCTCAGCACGACATCGCCGTGGTCCTCCGCGTCGCGGACCGCACCGGGGCGCCCGTCGCGGAGACCCTCCGCGGGCTGGCCGGTGCGCTCCGCAGCGCCGCCGCCTCGGACCGGGCGATCCAGGTCGCCCTGGCCGGACCGCGGACGAGCGCACGGGTCGTGCTCGCGCTGCCGCTCTTCGGGCTGGGCCTCGGAGCGGCCTGGGGCGCCGGCGCCGTCGAGGTCCTCGTCGGTTCGCTCGCCGGCTGGACCTGCACCGCGGCAGCTGCTGCCCTCGTGTTCGCCGGACGGCAGTGGACGGCGCGTCTGGTCCGCTCCGCGACGCCGGACGGACGGGTCCCCGGGGTGCTCCTCGATGCCTGGGCCGTGGCCGTCGCCGGAGGCGGGCCCTGGAGCACCGCGGGGCACGCCGTCGCCGAGGCCTCCGCGGGTGTCGTTCCGCCGACGGGTGACCTGGACCGGCTGCGTGAGGTGCTCGACCTGGCCCGACGCGCCGGTGTCCCCGCCGCCGGGCTGCTCCGACGTGCCGCCGAGGACGTCCGTGACGAGGCGGCCGCGGAGGGGCTCGTGGCGGCGGAACGACTGGCCGTCCGACTGGTGCTGCCACTCGGGGTCTGCGTCCTGCCGGCGTTCGTGCTCGTGGGGGTGGTGCCCGTGGTGGTGGGGGTCCTCTCCTCCACGGTGGGCGGAGCCGGGTGACCTCTCCACAGATGCCGCCGCGACACCGCGACCGCGACCGCAGCCCGGACAGGCTGGTCCCACCGAACAGAAAGGACGGACTCCATGAGCACCACGTCTCCTCCCACCCGCCGCCCCGGCCAGTCCACCCGACCCGGTCGCCGTCGTCACACCGTCGCGCGGTTGCGGTCCCGACTCCGCGACGACCGGGGCTCGGCGACCGCCGAGTACGCGGTCGTCATCCTCGCCGCCGTGGCCTTCGCCGGTGTGCTCGTCGCGGTCATGCGCTCCGGCGAGGTCCAGACCATCCTGACCGACCTCGTCCGTGGCGCGCTCTCGCTGTGAACGCGGCTCCGTGACGGTCGAGTTCGCGGTGGCGCTCCCCGTTGTGGCACTCGTGCTGACCGCGCTCGTCGCGGCGGTGCTCGTCGTCGACACGCAGGGCCGCCTGCAGCTCGCCGCAGCCACCGCGGCCCGGGCGATCGGACGCGACGACGAGGCCCGGGGGCGCGCCGCGGCCGAACGGATCGTCCCGGGGGTCTCGGTCGTCGTCCGTGCCACCGAGGACCTGGTGTGCGTCGACGCCACGCGCGGCGGGACCGGTCCGTTCGCGGCGGTGCCGTTGCACGCGACGGGGTGCGCCGCGAGTCGGGGCGGCTGAGGTGGCGGGCCTCGGGGACCAACGGGGATCGGCGACCGTGCTGCTCGTGGCGGTCCTCGGTGTGGGTGTCCTCGTCGGGACCTCGGCGCTCGCCGCAGCCGCTCACCGCACGCAGGCACTGCGCGCCCAGGGTGCCGCCGACGCGGTCGCCGTGGGCACGGCGGCGGCCGCCACCGGGCTGGTGGCGGGGGAGCCCTGCGCGGTCGCCACCCGCATCGCCACGGCGAACGGGGCCACCCTCGACGCCTGCGAACTCGTCACCACCACGGCCCGGGTCCGCGTGGTCGTGGGCACCGGCCCGTTCGCCGCCGGCGCCCTCGCGGTGGCCGGTCCGGCAGGCGAGCCGCCCGAACACTATGTGTATGGTGTGCCTGTCGGCCCGCGGTCACCGATGTCCCGGTCGACCCGGACACGCTCGTGGACAGGGCCGATCAGCACCATCGATCAAGGAGACACGTGCCAGGCACGAAGAAGCTCGTGATCGTCGAGAGCCCCGCGAAGGCGAAGACGATCGCGCAATACCTCGGTGACGGATACGAAGTCCAGGCCTCGGTCGGACACATCCGCGACCTCGTCGAGCCGAAGAACCTGCCGGCCGAGCTCAAGAAGGGCTCCCTCGGCAAGTTCTCGGTGGACGTCGACAACGGCTTCGAGCCGTACTACGTCGTGTCCGACGCCAAGAAGAAGACCGTCTCCGAGCTCAAGCGCGCCCTGAAGGACGCCGACGAGCTCTACCTCGCAACAGATGAAGACCGCGAGGGTGAAGCGATCGCGTGGCACCTGCTCCAGGTCCTGAAGCCGAAGGTCCCCGTCAAGCGGATGGTCTTCCACGAGATCACGAAGGAGGCGATCCAGCGCGCGCAGGAAGCCACCCGTGAGCTCGACACCGCCCTCGTCGACGCGCAGGAGACCCGCCGCATCCTCGACCGTCTCTACGGGTACGAGGTCTCGCCGGTCCTGTGGCGCAAGGTCGCACCGGGCCTGTCCGCCGGCCGCGTGCAGTCCGCCGCGACCCGTCTGGTCGTCGACCGTGAGCGCGAGCGCCTGGCGTTCGTGTCCGCCAACTACTGGGACCTCTCCGCCCGGTTCGAGAAGGCCGGCGAGTCCTCCTTCTCCGCGCGACTCGCCCGGATCCACGGCACCCGCGTCGCGTCGGGGCGTGACTTCGACGACCGCGGCACGCTGAGCGGTGACGTCGTCCGTCTCGACCAGGCGGCTGCCGCATCGCTCACGACCGTCCTCGAGCGCGCCGGGGACGCCACGGTCCGCAGCGTCGACTCGAAGCCGTACACGCGGCGTCCGGCAGCCCCGTTCACCACGTCGACGCTCCAGCAGGAAGCCGCACGCAAGCTCCGTCTGTCGCCGCGACAGACCGCCCGTGCCGCGCAGACCCTGTACGAGAACGGCTACATCACCTACATCCGTACCGACTCCGTCTCGCTCTCGAAGCAGGCGATCGACGCGGCGCGCAAGCAGGCGGCCGACCTCTACGGCTCGGCCACGGTGCCCGACAAGCCCCGGCTGTACGCGAGCAAGAGCAAGAACGCACAGGAAGCGCACGAGGCGATCCGACCCGCCGGCGACTCCTTCCGCACCCCGCAGCAGCTCCAGGGCACCCTGACCGGTGTCGAGTGGCGCCTGTACGACCTCATCTGGAAGCGCACCATCGCGTCCCAGATGGCGGACGCCAAGGGTTCGACCGCGTCGATCGTGCTCGGTATCTCCTCCACCGAGTCGGTCGAGGGCATCGCTTCGACCGCGAACGGCACCGACGCCGAGTTCACCGCATCCGGCACGGTCATCACGTTCCGCGGCTTCCTCAGCGCCTACGAAGAAGGTCGCGACGAGGACCGCCACGAGTCGTCCGAGCGGGCCGGCCAGGACGTCGCCCTGCCGAACGTGTCCGCGGGCGAGCACCTCGCGGTCACCGATGTCGAAGCGAAGGGGCACGACACCACCCCGCCGCCACGCTTCACCGAGGCGAGCCTGATCAAGACGCTCGAAGAGCTGGGGATCGGGCGCCCGTCCACCTACCCCACGATCAGCCCGACGATCATCGACCGCGGGTACGTCTCGCTCCGTGGCACGCAGCTCGTGCCGAACTGGATCGCCTTCAGCGTGGTGCGTCTGCTCGAGGAGTACTTCGGCGAGCTCGTGGAGTACGACTTCACGGCCGAGATGGAAGAAGACCTCGACCGCATCGCGCGCGGCGACGCCGACCGGGTGGACTGGCTCAAGGGTTTCTACTTCGGTGGCGGCGACGACGACCAGCGCGGCCTGCGGACCGTCATCGACAACCTCGGTGAGATCGACGCCCGCGAGATCAACTCGGTCGAACTCGCTCCGGGGCTCACCCTCCGGATCGGTCGGTACGGCCCCTACATCGAGGTACCGAGCGACGACCCCGAGAAGCCGCGCCGGGTCAACGTGCCGGAGGACCTCGCTCCCGACGAACTGACCGTCGAGAAGGCCAAGGAACTCGTCGACGCCCCCGTGATCGGCGACCGTGTCGTCGGGATCAACCCGGAGACCGGGAAAGAGGTCCTGGCGAAGGACGGCCGTTTCGGCCCCTACGTCACCGAGCGCACCCCGGAGCCGGAGTCCACGGTGGACCCGAAGACCGGCGAGGTCGTCGAGGCACCCGCCGCGGCTGCCGAGGCAGCGGTGACCGAGGCCCCCGCGGCCGAGGCGACTGCCCAGACCGCGACGGGCAAGAAGGCCCCGGCGAAGAAGGCACCCGCGAAGAAGACGACGAAGAAGGCCGCGGCGCCGAAGGAACGTACCGCCTCGCTCTTCAAGTCGATGGACCCGCAGACCGTCGACCTCGAGACCGCGCTGAAGCTCCTCGACCTGCCCCGCGTGGTCGGTCAGGACCCGGAGACGGGCAACGACATCACGGCGCAGAACGGGCGGTACGGCCCCTACCTGAAGAAGGGGACGGACACCCGGACACTGCCCGGCGAGGACGCGATCTTCGACATCGACCTGCCCGGTGCCCTCGAACTGTTCGCCCAGCCGAAGTACGGCGGCAACCGCACCGCGAGCACCGCGCTCAAGGAGTTCGAAGCCGATCCGGTGTCCGGCAAGCCGATCAAGATGAAGGACGGCCGGTTCGGCCCGTACGTCACCGACGGCGAGACGAACGCGACCATCCCGAAGGGCGAGGACGTCGAGGCGGTCGACCACGCCCGTGCCGTCCAGCTCATCGCGGACAAGCGTGCCAAGGGGCCGGTCAAGAAGAAGACCCCGGCACGTCGGACGGCGGCCAAGAAGAAGTGACCGGTCGCTTCATCACGCTCGAGGGCGGCGACGGCGCGGGCAAGACCACCCAGGCGGAGCTGCTCTCGGCGTGGCTCGCCGAGCACGGCCGCACGGTACTGCGGACCCGCGAGCCCGGTGGCACGGACCTCGGCGTCCGGATCCGCGAGATGGTCCTGCACGAGCGTGGCCACGTCGCACCCCGCGCCGAGGCCCTGCTCTACGCGGCGGACCGCGCCCAGCACGTCGAGACGGTCGTCCGACCGGCGATCGCCCGCGGCGAGGTCGTCCTGCAGGACCGTTACATCGACTCGTCGGTGGCCTACCAGGGCGTCGCGCGCGGGCTCGGCGCCGAGCAGGTCCGCTCCGTGTCGGAGTGGGCGGCCGACGGTCTCGTGCCGGACCTCACGGTCCTGCTCGATCTCGACGTCACCATCGGGCGCGCTCGGGTGGCAGCGGCACGCGGGGACACCTTCGACCGCCTCGAGTCCGAGGCCGAGGGGTTCCACGAATCCGTCCGTCAGGCCTTCCTCGCGATGGCGGATGCCGAACCGTCGCGCTTCCTCGTCGTGGACGCATCAGCCCCGACCGACGCCGTGCAGCGTGCCGTCCGTGCAGCGGTCGCACCGCTCGTCGCGATCGACGTGGCATGACGGTGGTCACTGACAGGATGATCCCGTGAGCGTGTGGGACGGCCTGACCGGGCAGGAAGAAGCGGTCGCATCGCTGCGGAACGCCGCCGAGTCCACCGACGGCACCGGCGGCATGACCCACTCATGGCTCATCACCGGTCCGCCCGGATCAGGGCGGTCGAACGTGGCGACCGCCTTCGCCGCGGCGCTCGTGGGCAACGGCCCCGACGACGACCACACCCTGCGGCAGATCACCGCGAAGACCCACCCCGACGTCTCGGTGCTCACGACCCAGCGCGTGATCATCACGATCGACGAGATCCGGCAGCTCGTCACGTCGTCGTACTACTCGCCCTCGGTCGGGCGCTACCGCGTCGTCATCATCGAGGACGCCGACCGCATGACCGAGCGCACGTCGAACCTGCTGCTCAAGGCGCTCGAGGAACCCCCGGAGCGCACCGTGTGGATCCTGTGCGCCCCGAGTGAGGCCGACCTGCTGCCGACGATCCGGTCGCGCGTCCGCTCGGTCCGTCTGCGTGTGCCCGGCATCGAGTCCGTGGCCGATCTGCTCGTGGCCCGCACCGGGGTCGACCGCGCCCTCGCGATGGACGCCGCCCGCCAGGCGCAGAGCCACATCGGCATGGCGCAGCGCCTCGCGACGAGCGAACCGGCCCGCGATCGTCGTCGCCGGACCCTGACGACCGTGCTCGGGGTCCGGAGCGTCGGCGACGCCGTGATGGCCGCCGCCGAGCTGCTCGCCGTCGCCGACGAGGACGCCAAGTCCATCACCGAACAGCGCGATTCCGAGGAACGCGACGCCGCCCTGCGCTCACTCGGCGTCGAGCCCGGGGGGACGATCCCGCCGGCGCTCCGATCGCAGCTCCGCGCCCTCGAAGACGATCAGAAACGTCGCGCGACCCGCAGCCTGCGCGACGGTCTCGACCGCATCCTGGTGGACGTCTCCTCGCTCTACCGTGACCTGCTCCTGCTCGGCCTCGGTGCCCCGGCCGAACCGGTGAACCTCGCGATGCAAGACCAGCTCGAGCACGCGCTGCCGACGACCCCGCCCGCTGCTGCGCTCGAGGTCCTGGATGCGGTGGCCCTGGCACGCCAGCGGATCGCGGCGAACGTGGCGGCGCTGCTGGCACTCGAGGCGCTGCTCGTCACGATCGCCCGCGCCCGCCGCTGACGGCCCGGCGTGCGACAATCACGGCATGCCCGACGCTGAACCCGGCCTGCGCGAACGGAAGCGCCGCGCCACCCGCCGCGCCATCCAGCAGGCTGCGCTCCGGATCGCCATCGAGGACGGCCTCGGCGCGGTCACGGTGGACGAGATCTCCCGCCGTGCCGACGTGTCACCCCGGACCTTCTTCAACTACTTCCCGAGCAAGGAACAGGCGATCCTCGGCGATGACCCGCAGCTGTCGGACGACGCGGCGCTGCAGGCGTTCGTCGACGGCGGGCCGAGCGGCGACCTGCTCGCGGACATCGGGACGCTGCTCGTGCACTCCACACGCGAACTCATCGAGGAACGCGGCCTGATCGAGGAGCGGCAGCAGGTGCTCCGCGCGAACCCGGAACTGTTCAGCCGTCGGATGGCGTCGATGAAGGAGTTCCAGGCGGAGCTGCAGACCGCCGTCACCCGGCGGCTCGAAGGTGCCGACCCGGAGCTCGCGACCGACCCCGAGGCGCTCCGTCGTCGGGCGGGTCTCGCGGCCATCGTCGCCCTCGCCGCGCTGCGGCACGCCTGGTGGGAGTGGTCGGGCTCCGAAGCCGGGACACACCTCGTCGACGAGCTCGAGCGGTCCTTCACGGAGCTCGGCGTGCTGGTTTCGCGTTCACTCGTCTGAGCCTGTATAGTCATTGCTCGTGCCGCTCCGGACATGGAGTGTGCGCCGCCTTAGCTCAGTCGGTAGAGCGATTCACTCGTAATGAATAGGTCGTCGGTTCGATTCCGACAGGCGGCTCCGTCAACACCCCGGTCAGAGCCACTCGAAGTGGCCCTGACCGGGGTTTTCGTATTCTGGACGAATCCCGTGTCCCTCGCCCGAGGGACAGACGTCCGGCGCCGACGCGGGCTAGCCTTGTCCGCGATACGGGGGACACCATGACCGACCACCAGTCCATCGCGCCACCGGCGGCGTCGCCGTGCTGAAGCGCGTGCTGGTCGTCGTCGTGGTCGCCGCCACGGCCGGAGCCCTCGCGGTGACCGCTGCGGCCGTGCCCGAGTCGCGCGCGACGTCCGCGTCGACCTCGTCACCCGGCACCCGTTCGTCCACGACCCCGACGGGGTCCCCGACCGGCCCGGCGTACCTGGCGGACCGTACGCCGACGTTCGCCGAGGACTTCGACACCCCCGCCGCTGCCGGTGGTCCCTTCGCCGAGACGTACCGGAACTCCTGGCAGCCGTACCCGGACGGGACCGGCGGCAAGTACTACTCGGACAAGCTCATCAGTGCGCACGACGGCTTCCTGGACGTCGCGATGGACGGTGAGCACGGCGCAGCGGGCACGTTCGGCACACCCGCCGACGCGTGGTCGCACGTCGGCGGCACCTTCAGCATCCGGGCGCGGGCGACCGGGGGCGACGGCAACGGGATCGCGGTGATGCTCTGGCCGACGTCGAACGCCTGGGCCGACGGCGAGCTGAACTACCCGGAGGGCCAGTTCGACGGGTCACCACGCGTCTTCCACCACTCGATGCTGCAGGGCCTCGAACGCCGCACCGAGCACTACAACACCCGGGTGTCCTGGAACGACTGGCACACCTACACGACGGAGTGGGTGCCGGGGGAGATCATCCGGTACTACCTCGACGGCGAGCTCGTGTTCACGGTGCCGCGGAACGTGCCGACGACCCCGCACCGCTACATGTTCCAGATCGGCAACTGGGGCGACCCGGGGCACGTCCAGATCGACTGGGTCCGCACGTACGACGCGGAGTGACCCGAAGCCCACCGTTCCCCGTTCTGGGGCTGCCCGACGTCCCATGCTCGGGCCACGATGAGAAGCGAGCCCAATCCGTCGTCTCCGAGAGGTCGTCATGCTGCTGTCCCTGGTCTACATGAGCGCGGCGAACCAGGTGTTCGACCAGGAGCGGCTCGACGCACTGCTCGAGCACGCACGGGTCCGCAACGCCGCGTCCGGCCTGTCCGGCCTGCTCGTGTACAAGGACGGCCGGTTCATGCAGCTGCTCGAGGGCCCCGAGGCGGCCGTCCTCGAGACGTACCAGCGCATCATCGACGACCCGCGGCACACCGACGTCGGCCTGCTGGTCGAGGAGCGCATCCACACGCCGCGCTTCGGTGAGTGGAAGATGGCGTTCCACCGCGAGGCGGACGCGGAGCTCCCCGACGGGTTCGACTCGTTCCTGGCCGAAGGTGACGCGAGCGGAGACACCAGCCGCGCACGCGAGCTCCTGCGCTGGTTCCGGAACCACCCGATGGCCGCCCCCGACGCAGCACTCGGCAAGCACCGCCGCTGACGGACAGCACAGCACAGCACCGCACCGCACAGCCAGCACCGCAGCCACCCCGTCGCTGGTAGACAGGACCCATGACGGTTCGCTGGGGAGTCATCGGCACAGGCGGCATCGCACGGTCCTTCGTGGGCGACTGCACTGCAGCGGGCATCGCGTTCACCGCCGTGGGGAGTCGCACCCGCGAGCACGCCGAGGCCTTCGCCGCCGAGTTCGGCATCGATCGCGCGCACGGCTCCTACGAGGACCTCGTGGCGGATGACCAGGTCGACGCGGTGTACGTCGCGACCCCGCACGTCCGCCACGCCGAGGACGCCCTGCTCGCCATCCGGGCCGGCAAGCACGTCCTCGTCGAGAAGGCGTTCACGATGACCGCCCACGAGGCCCGCACGGTCGTCGACGCCGCTCGACGAGCGGGCGTCGCGGTGATGGAGGCGATGTGGACGCGCTTCCTGCCGCAGATGGCGATGATCCGAGAGGTCGTCGCCGAGGGCCGCATCGGCCGCCCGGTGGTCGTCGAGGCGACGCACCACCAAGCCTTGCCGACGGACCCGGGCCACCGGCTGCGCGACCCGGCGCTGGGCGGGGGAGCGATGCTCGACCTCGGGGTCTACCCGGTGTCCTTCGCGGTGGACGTGCTCGGGGTCCCGACCTCCCTCGTGGCGGCGGGCACGCTGAGCGAGCAGGGCGTCGACGAGCAGATGGGCCTGGTCATGACGCACGAGGGCGGCGCCCAGTCGATGATCCACTTCGGGATGGACCTTCGCAGTCCCAACACCGCCTCGATCATCGGCGAGACCGGGCGGATCGACCTCGACGACACGTGGTACACGCCGACGACCTGGCGGATCCGCGACCGTGACGGCGCCGTGGTCGAGGAGTTCGACGGCCGTGAGGAACTCGCCGGCTACGGGCACGAGGCCCGTGCCTTCGAGTCGATGATCACGTCGGGCCGCCACGACGGCGGTCCGATGGACCCGGACGAGACCGTCGCGGTCATGGGCGTCATGGACGAAGCCCGTCGTCAGGTCGGTGTCCGGTACCCGGCCGACGGTCCCGCCACGACTCCCTGATCCGAGGCACGTCCTCCGCGGATCACCGATCCGGCCTGGAGGCACCTGCCGCAGTTCCGTAGGATCGGTCGCGATGTCCGAGCCGCAGCCCACCCCCCGTTCCGTGCACGAGCGACTCCGCGCCGCCGTCGGTGCGGCGCGCGCGTCGGCTGCGCGGCGACCGGTGCCGTGGATCGCCGGCGGCCTCGCGGCCCTCCTCGTGGTCGGTTCCGGCGGTGCGGTCGCGGTCGCCGCGGCCACCACACCCGACACCCGCGCGGCCGCCGCACCGACGCCGACCCGGAGCGCCTCGACGTCGCCGGACCGGGCGACCACGACGAAACGCCCGGCCACGAAGCCGTCCCCGTCACCGTCGGCCGATGCCCGCGCGGTGCCGGAGGACCTGGCCGGCCCGTCCGCGCTCCGGACCTGCTCGATCGCGACGGCCGCCTCGGCGAGCGGCCTCGGCGACTTCGAGGGGTACGTGATGGACGCGAAGACGGGCAAGGTCCTGTTCTCGAAGCACGGCGAGCGGGCCGCCCAGACCGGCAGCGTCATGAAGACCCTCACCTCGGCGACAGCGCTCTCGGTGCTGGGCGGGGACCACCGCATCCCGACGACCGTCGCGCGTGAATCGGCGAACACCGTCGCCCTGGTCGGCCACGGCGACGCGACCCTGTCCGCCGGCGGTGGCACGGTCTACCCGGGCGCACCGACGCTCGCCCAGCTGGCGCAGCAGGTGAAGGCGAAGGTCGGGGACACCCCGGTCACCACGATCGTGACCGACGACTCCTACTGGAGCGACGCCGACGCCTGGGACCCCACCTGGCCCGTGTCCGAGCGGACCATCGGGTACCAGCCGGAGGTCACCGCGCTCATGGTCGACGGGGACCGCGCGAACCCCGCAGCGGCGACGTCGCCCCGGTCTGAGGACCCGGTCGGCCGCGCCGGAATCGCGTTCCGCACGGCACTGGCGAACGCGGGCGTCGCGGGTGCCGGCTCCGCGCAGATCGTGAAGCGTGCGACCACGGGGACCGAGACCATCGCGACGGTGTCCTCGCAGCCGGTCTCGACGCTCATCGGGCAGATGATCCCGAACTCGGACAACACCCTGGCCGAGATGCTCGCCCGGGTGTCGTCGAAGGAGTCCGGGTCGAACGGCTCGGCGGCGTCCCTCACGTCCGTGTACCAGTCGTCGCTGCGCTCGTACGGTGTGGACCCGTCCGGCATCGTGATCAAGGACGGGTCCGGCGAGAGCGCTGCGAACGCCGTCTCGCCGGAGTTCGTCGCCCACCTCATGGTGCAGGTCGCCAGCGGCGCGAAGGGCCTGGGGACGCTCGCGAACGCCCTGCCCGTGTCGGGGCAGTCCGGCACCCTGGCCAGCCGGTTCACGGGGGCGAACGCCGTGGCCCGCGGCAAGGTGCACGCGAAGACCGGCTGGATCGACAGCGCGAACACCCTCGGTGGCTACATCGACGCGGCCGACGGCTCCCGGTTGACCTTCGCCTTCTACGCCATCGGTTCGCCGCGTGCAGCGGCACTTCCGGCGCTCGACGCGGTGACCGCCGCGACCTACTCGTGCGGGAGCAAGCTCACCGGCTCCTGAGCCGACGGGTGTTGGATGGACCCATGGCAAGAGCACTGCTCGTCGTGGACGTCCAGAACGACTTCACCGAGGGCGGTGCGCTCGCGGTCGCCGGGGGAGCGGCGCTCGCGGAGCGCATCACCGCGTTCCTCGGTCGGCACGGGGACGAGTACGACCTGATCGTGGCGTCTCGAGACTGGCACCACGGCGACGACGACAACGGCGGACACTTCGCCGGACCCGACGGGCCCGACTTCGTCGACACCTGGCCGGTGCACTGCGTCGCCGGCACACCCGGTGCCGACTACCACCCGGACCTCGACACCGCACTGATCGACGTCGACGTCCTCAAGGGCCAGGGCACCCCGGACTACTCGGCGTTCCAGGCCGCGACCGAAGCGGGCGTCCCGCTCGCCGAGGTGCTGGCCGAGCGCCGCGTGCACACGATCGACGTCGTCGGCATCGCGACCGACCACTGTGTCCGGGCCTCGGCACTCGACGCCCGTGCCGCTGGCCTCGACGTCGCCGTCTACGAGGACCTGGTGGCCGGCGTCGACGACGAGCGCAGTGCCCGGGCGCTCGACGAGATCCGGGCGGCCGGCGGCCACGTCGACCGCAGCGACATGGACGAGGGCCTCGCGAACCCAGGAGGAGCACGACTGTGACCAGCACCACCACGAACGAGGACACCACGACCGCCGACGCCGCAGCCAGCGCCGACCTCGTCGCCACCGTCTCGGACGACCACGTCCGCGTCGACGGCGTCCCCACCGGCCTGTTCATCGGCGGCGCCTGGCGGGCGTCGTCGAGCGGCGGGACCTTCGCCGTCCGCGACCCCTCGACGGGCGAGGTCCTGGCGGAGGTCGCCGACGCCACCCCGGAGGACGGCATCGCCGCCCTCGACGCGGCGGTCGCGGCGCAGGACTCCTGGGCGGCGACGGCACCACGCGAGCGCTCCGACATCCTGCGTCGTGCGTTCGACCTGGTCCACGAGCACGCCGACGACCTCGCGGCGCTGATGTCGCTCGAGATGGGCAAGCCCCTGGCCGAGGCCCGCGGCGAGGTCGTCTACGGCGGTGAGTTCCTCCGCTGGTTCTCGGAGGAAGCCGTCCGCATCACCGGCGACTACCGCACGACCCCCGAGGGCACCGGCCGCGCGATCGTGCTGAAGCGCCCGGTCGGCCCGGTGTACGCGATCACGCCGTGGAACTTCCCGCTGGCGATGGCGACCCGGAAGATCGGTCCGGCCCTCGCCGCCGGGTGCACGGTCGTCGCGAAGCCGGCCGACCTCACCCCGCTGACCACCCTGTTCCTGGTCGAGCTGTTCCGTCGTGCCGGGCTGCCGGACGGCGTGCTCAACGTGATCCCGTCGAGCGACGCCAAGGGGCTGTCCGAGCCGGTCATCGCCGACCCGCGCCTGCGGAAGCTGACGTTCACGGGTTCGACCCCGGTCGGCTCCGCGCTGCTCAAGCAGGCGGCCGACAACGTGCTCAAGACGAGCATGGAGCTCGGCGGCAACGCCCCGCTTCTCGTCTTCGACGACGCCGACCTCGACACGGCCGTCGACGCTGCGATGCTCGCCAAGTTCCGGAACACGGGCGAGGCCTGCACCGCCGCCAACCGCTTCTTCGTGCAGGACGGCATCGCCGACGCGTTCGTCGCGGCGCTCACCGCCCGGGTCGAGGCGCTGCGCGTCGGTCGGGGCACCGAGGACGGCACGACGCTCGGCCCGCTCATCGACGACCGTGCCGTCGACAAGGCCGCGGCACTCGTCGACGACGCGGTCGGGCGCGGGGCCCGGCTCGTCACCGGTGGACACCGGCTGGACCGGCCGGGCACGTTCTACGAGCCCACGGTGATCGACGACGTGCAGCCCGGCTCGGAGATCCTGACGACGGAGATCTTCGGTCCCGTCGCCTCGGTGACGCGGTTCCGCACCGAGGACGAGGGGGTCCGGCTCGCGAACGACACCGAGTACGGCCTCATCGCCTACGCCTTCACGACCGACTTCCGGCGCGGCCAGCGGCTCGCCGAGCGCCTGGAGACGGGCATGCTCGGGCTGAACACGGGCGTCGTGTCCAATGCGGCGTTCCCGTTCGGCGGCGTGAAGTCCTCCGGCCTCGGCCGCGAGGGGTCGCACGAGGGCATCGAGGAGTACCTCGAGACCGTCTACGTGCTCACGCCGGACCCCTTCGCCGCCTGAGCCAGAGCCTGAGCCCGACTCCGAGCCTGGATCGTCGGTCCGGCCGCGGTGCACGCGGCCGTACCGGCGCTCACACGAGCAGCTGGTGCTTCGCCAGGTCGCGGTAGAGCGGCGTCGACTCCACGAGCTCGGAGTGCGTGCCGCTGCCGACGACCCGGCCGTGCTCGAGCACGACGATCACGTCGGAGTCGACGACGGTCGACAGCCGGTGAGCGATGACGAGCAGGGTGCGGTCCTCGGCGACGGCGTCGATCGCGAGCCGCATCTTCTGCTCGTTCACGCCGTCCAGCGACGACGTCGACTCGTCGAGCAGCAGGATCGGGGGAGCGGCGAGCAGCGCGCGGGCGATGGCCAGGCGCTGCCGTTCCCCACCGGAGAGCATCACGCCGTCCTCGCCGACCTGCGCGTCGAGACCGCGGGGGTCGCGGTGCAGGACCTCGCCGAGGTTGACCGCTTCGAGCACGCGGACGCAGTCGTCCTCGGTGGCGTTCGGCGACCCGAGCAGCAGGTTGGCGCGGATCGTGCCTGCGAGCACCGGAGCGTCCTGTTCGACGTAGCCGATCTGGGCGCGGAGCTCGTCGCGGTCCATCCCGCGGACGTCGATCCCACCGAGCCGGATGACGCCGTCGGTGGGGTCGTAGAACCGCTCGATCAGCGCCAGGGTCGTCGACTTGCCGGCACCGGACGGACCCACGAGTGCGACCCGTGAGCCGCGGGGCACCCGGAACGACACGTCGTGGAGCACCACGTCGTCAGCTGGGCGCTCGTCGTCGACGTGATCCGGGCCTCCTGGACGGTCCGCGGGGTCGGACGCGACCGCGCCGTCGGCACCCGACGCGTCCGCCTGGGCGCGGTACCGGAACGACACGTGCTCGAACGCGATGGCGTCGTCGGTGGCGACCGCCGCGGCGGGCCGGACCGACTCGTCGTCCTGCGACTCGGTCGGCAGGTGCAGGATCTCCTCGATCCGGCCGAGCGCGCCGAGCGCCTGGGCGACGGCCACCGCTGCACCCATGGCCTGGCCGAGCGGCATGATCATCATGAAGAGCAGCAGGATGAACGTGATGAGCGTCGCGATGGTGATGGTGCCGGCCGCGACCTGTGCCCCGCCGACGCCCAGCACGGCGATGAACGCGACCTGCATGACGATGCTGGCGACGGGCACGACGAAGGCGGACATCTTGGCGATGTCGAGGCCGCGCGCGTAGGCCTCGGTCGCGTGGCCGTCGACCTCGCGCACCTCGCGCTCGGTGGCGCCGGCCGCGCGGATGGTGCGGACCGCGCCGATCCCGCGTTCGACGGCGGCGGTGAGGTCGCCCACCTTCTCCTGCGCACGCTTCGACGCGACGCGGATGCGACGGCTGAGCCCGCCGACGACGACGATGGCGACGAGGACGATGACGATGACGATGCCGAGCAGCAGCGGGTCGATGACCGCCATCGCCACGATGGCCCCGATGAAGGTGAGCGCCCCGCCGATCGACTCGATGAGCCCCTGCGTCAGGACGGCACGGAGGAGCGTGGTGTCGCTGCCGACGCGGGACACCAGGTCGCCGGTACGGCGGGTGTCGAACTCCGAGATCGGCAGGTTGAGGATGCGGGCGATGAGCTTGCGTCGCGTGGAGAGCACCACGCCTTCGCCCGCGCGCTGCAGCAGGAAGTGCTGGACACCGTTCAGGACACCGGCGACGATGACGAGTCCGACGAGCAGCCACACGAGCGTGCTGAGCGTGTTGCCCTGCTGCACGGCGGTGATGACCTGGTTGACCAGCAGCGGCTGGGCGAGCGAGGCGCCCGCACCGAGGACGCTCAGCACGATGATGACGACCATCGCGGGCTTGTTCTCGAACAGGTAGGACAGCAGGCGACCGAACGTGGCGCGGGGGCCGTCGGCGGTCTTCGGGCGTGCGAAGGGGAAGCTCATCGTGCTCCTAGTTTCTGCCGTACTTCTTGTGCACTGCCTGTCGGCTGACACCGAGCAGCGTCGCGATCTCCTGCCATGACGCACCGGCGTTACGGGCACGTCGCGCAGCGAGCTCTTCGGTCCGGTCGAGCTCACGGCGCAGCTCCCGCACGCTGGCGAGTGCGGAGAACGGGTCGTCCCCCGAGGCTCCGGCCGCGAGGCTCGTGATGGTCGGTCGGTCCATGCCTGTCAACCTACATTGACGCACCGACATCCGTCAACCTGCGTTGACGGCGTCTCGCACCGGGGGCGCTGTATCGGGTCCGCAGACGCCGGCGTCTTCGTTCGACGCCGCCACGCGCGCGAGACGCCGCCGGATTCGGCGGCGTCTCGGCGGGCGTGCGGCGTCGTGCTGACACGACGGCGTCTCGCGCTGGGCAGTGGGGCACGCAGACGACGGACGGGAGGCCCGGTGCCAGCTGGCCCCCTCCCTCGCAGGCTCGGTCGGCGCACCCCGCGCAACGCTTCGCGTCGCTGCTGAGCGGGGTGCGCCCGTCCCGCGGATGCGTCGCCGATCAGGCGTCGGCGATGTCCTTCGACTTCGTCTCGCGCACGAAGAGCAGCGCGACCAGGGTCACGACCGCGGCGATCGTCAGGTACAGGCCGACCAGGAAGATGTTGCCGTCCGGCTGCCAGAGCGCCAACGCGATCGTCGGGGCGAGCGATGCACCGAGGATCGACGCGACGTTGTACGCGATCGCCGAGCCGGTGTACCGGACGTTGGTCGGGAACAGCTCCGGCAGCAGGGCGCCCATCGGCCCGAAGGTCAGCCCCATCAGCGACAGCCCCACGATGAGGAACGTCACGACCGTGATCGGACCGGTCGACGCGGCGAACCAGATCTGGAACGTCAGGCCGAAGAGCGCGATGCCGATCGTGGTCGGGATGAGGGTCCTGCGGCGACCGAACTTGTCGGCGAGCAGGCCGGCGATCGGCGTGAAGATGCCGAAGAACACGACGCCGATCATGAGCAGGGTCAGGAACTCGCCACGCGTGTAGCCCAGGCCGATCTTCGGCACGAGCGGGCCTGCCTCGGCACCGGTCGTGCCGTACGACAGGGTGAACGTCGTCATGAAGTAGAAGAGCACGTAGGTGGCGACCATGCCGAAGGTGCCGACGATGACGGCCTTCCACGACGTGCGGAACACCCGGCCGAGCGGGACCTTGGCCACCGTGCCGGACTCCTGCACACCGCGGAACACCGGCGACTCGACGAGCTTGAAGCGCACGTAGAGGCCGACGATGACGAGCACGGCGGAGAGCAGGAACGGGATGCGCCAGCCCCAGGCCTGGAAGTCGGCGTTCGGGGTGCCGTCGGCGCCGGCGGGCATCGCCGCGTTGATGGCGATGAACAGGCCGTTGGCCAGCAGGAAGCCGATCGGTGCGCCGAGCTGCGGCATCGAGCCGAACACGCCGCGCTTGCCCTCCGGCGCGTTCTCGGTCGCGAGCAGGGCCGCACCGGACCACTCGCCGCCGAGCCCGACGCCCTGGGCGAATCGCATCACGGCGAGCAGGACGGGCGCCCAGATGCCGATCGAGTCGAACGTCGGCAGGCAGCCGATCAGGAACGTGGCCGTGCCCATCACGAGCAGCGACGCGACGAGGGTGGTCTTGCGGCCGATGCGGTCACCGAAGTGGCCGAAGATGATCGAGCCGATCGGCCGGGCGAAGAACGCCAGCGCGAAGGTGACGAACGAGGACAACTGCGAGGCCGTCGGGTCCTCGTTCGGGAAGAACAGCGTCGGGAAGACGAGGACCGCGGCGGTCGCGTAGACGTAGAAGTCGTAGAACTCGATCGACGTGCCGACGAGGCTGGCGATGACGACGCGCGAGCGCGGGTTGCCGGCGGGTGTCGGAGCGGAGGTGGGGGTTGCGGGTGCCGGGGCGGCGGTCATGGCGGGGATGGGTCTCCTGGTGCGTGCTCCGGAGAGAGCACGGGGATCCGGACGGCGGACACCGATCGGTTCGCGCGGGGTGGCGCGGGCACCGATCGGGTGCGTTCGGCTGAGGGGGGACCGCTTGTGACGGAAGCCCTGATCATACGACAGATGTCGCCTGGCTGCGAATCAGCCCAGAGTCGGCTGGCCGCTGTCGTGCCCGGTTCGGACCCGCTCAGGCGCCGGCGCCGGCTCCTGCTTCGAGGTGCTCGGGCAGCTGGTGGCCCATCCGGTCGCGCTTGGTGTCGAGGTAGCCGGCGTTCTGCGCCGAGACGCCGACGACGAGCGGGACGAGCGAGTCGACGGTGATGCCGTGCTCCTCGAGCTGACGGCGCTTCTCCGGGTTGTTCGACAGCAGTCGCACGCGGGTGATGCCGAGGTCGGCGAGGATGCCGGCGGCGCCGCCGTACGCGCGGGAGTCGGCGGGCAGGCCGAGCGCGAGGTTGGCGTCGAGGGTGTCGAGCCCGTCCTCCTGCAGGCGGTAGGCCTTGAGCTTGTTGATGAGCCCGATGCCGCGGCCCTCCTGCCCGCGCAGGTAGACGACCACGCCGCCCTCGGCCGCGATCGTGTCGAGTGCGGCGTCGAGCTGGGGGCCGCACTCGCACTTCAGGGAGCCGAAGGCCTCGCCGGTCAGGCACTCGGAGTGCACGCGGACGAGTGCGCCGTCGGTGGGCATCGATCCGTCCGGCAGGGTGCCGATGATCGCGACGTGCTCCGCGCTCGTCACGAGGTCGCGGTAGGCGCGCATCTGGAAGGTGCCGTGGGTGGTCGGCACGTTCGTCGACACCTCGAAGTGGACCGGGCTCCCCGGCGTGGGGGAGGTCAGCGCGTCGGTCATGTGGTGCTCCGGTCGTTCGTGGGCCCGTCGTTCCCGAGCCCGGGTGTCACGTGCTGCTGCTGCTGCTGGTTCTGGTGCTGCGTGCGCTGCGGTCGGGCTCGGACCAGCAGGTCGGGGCCGAGGCTGGTGGTCGATAGTACGTCCAACCGCCGACGATCGGAGATGCTTCCCACCCCCAGGTCGCCGAGCGCCACACGGGGGCCACCGAGCAGCACCGGGGCGATGTACACCAGGTACTCGTCGACGAGTCCGGCGGCGATGAGCGCCGAGGCGACGGTCGGCCCGCCCTCGACGAACACCGAGTGCACACCGTGTCCGCGCAGGGCGCCGAGCGAGGTGGCCAGGTCGTGTCCGGGGAGGGTGACGAGCCCCCGCGGGTGTCGACGGACCGCGGCGTCGGCCGGCACCGGGCGGTCTCCGAGCACCACGGCGAGCGGCTGGTCGGCGAGCAGTTCGCCGGCGTCCCCGCGCGCGGTCAGGCTCGGGTCGTCGGCGAGGACGGTGCCGGTGCCCACGAGGATCGCGTCGTGGGCTGCGCGCTGTTCGTGGACGTGCTGCCGCGCGGCGGCGCCGGTGATCCACTTGCTCGTGCCGTCGGCAGCGGCTGCGCGGCCGTCGAGGCTGGAGGCCCACTTCACGGTGACCCACGGCCGGCCGAGCCGGACCGAGAGCAGCCACCGTTCGAGGAACGCCTCGGCCTCGTCGGCGAGGACGCCGGAGACGACCTCGACCCCGGCGGCTCGGAGCCGGTCGGCGCCACCGTGCACGGCGGCCCCGGGGTCGTCGATGGCGTACACGACCCGGGCGACCCCGGCCTCGAGCAGCGCCACGGCGCAGGGACCCGTGCGGCCGACGTGGTTGCAGGGTTCGAGGGTGACGACCGCCGTCGCGCCGCGGAGCAGTGCCGGGTCGACCTTGGCCATCGCGTCGACCTCGGCGTGCGGGGTCCCGGCGCCCTTGTGCCAGCCTTCGGCGAGGACGGCGCCGTCGGGGGAGAGGATCACCGCGCCGACGCGGGCGTGATCGCCGACGACGGGTCCGAGGGCCGCGAGTTCGAGTCCGCGGCGCATCGCCCGGACCTCGGTGGGTCGTGCCGTGTCGCTCACGGGCCGAGCCTACCGGCGGCGGTTGGGTGACACGTCACCACGATTGTGAGCGTGTTCAGGCGACGGGCCAGGGGAGGTCGGAGGCAGGCGTGCCGTCAGCGCGTCGCAGCGCCGTCCAGGCCGCGGTCGGGCCACCGTCCCGGTCCGGCACACGGGCTTCGCCGAGGCCCGTGTACGAGAAGCCGGCCGCCCGGGCGACCGCTGCCGAGGCACTGTTGCCCTCGTAGCACTCCCAGTACACGTCGGGTGCGCCCTGCTCGATGGCCCAGTCGACCACGAGCCCGACGGCGTCGTGCATGAGTCCGGCACCGCGCGCGGACGGCGCGAGCCAGAACCCGAGGTCACGGCCGGCGGTGCGGTAACTGATGATGCCCGCGAGCCACGTCGACCCTGCCGGTCGGATCGCCCAGGTGTACTCGCGGTCCGAGGCCCACCCCGGTCCGACCAGGGCATCGACGAAGGTGCGGGCGTCCTGCTCGCGGTACGGGGTCGGCACGGTGGTCCACCGGACGATCTCCGGATCTTGGCAGGCCTCGGTGATCGCCGCGGCGTCGGCCCGGGTGGGCAGGTCGAGCCGGACCCGGGCCGACTCGAGCGTGACGGGCTGCACGGTCAGCCGCGCGACCGCGGGACGAACCCGATGCGGTCGTAGACGCGGGCCAGGGTGTCCTGGGCGATCGACTCGGCACGGTCCGCACCGACGGCGAGCAGACGGTCGAGTTCCGCCGGGTCGTCGAGGAGTTCGAGCGTGCGGGCACGGACCGGTTCGAGCTCGGCCACGACGGCGTCGGCGACCTCGCCCTTCAGGTCGCCGTAGCCCTTGCCGGCGAACGATTCCTCGAGCGCGGCGATCGACGTGCCGGTGAACGCCGACAGGATCGACAGCAGGTTCGTCACACCGGGCTTCGTCTGGCGGTCGGCCCGGATCTCACGCTCGGCGTCGGTCACGGCCGACTTGATCTTCTTCGCGGTGCGCTTCGGGTCGTCGAGCAGGCGGATGAGGCCGTTGTCCGAGGCTGCGGACTTGCTCATCTTGCTCGTCGGGTCCTGCAGGTCGTAGATGCGCGCCGTTTCGGTCAGGATCCGTGCTTCGGGCGTGACGAAGGTGTCGCCGAACCGGGAGTTGAAGCGTCCGGCCAGGTCGCGGGTGAGCTCGACGTGCTGTCGCTGGTCATCGCCGACGGGCACGACCCTGGTGTCGTAGAGCAGGATGTCCGCGGCCATGAGGATCGGGTAGGTGAAGAGCCCGACCGACGCGGCCTCGGCGCCCTGGCGCGCGGACTTGTCCTTGAACTGGGTCATCCGGCTCGCCTCACCGAAGCCGGTCAGCGTGTTCAGCACCCAGGCGAGCTCGGCGTGCGCGGGGACGTGCGACTGCACGAACAGCGTCGCCTTGGACGGGTCGATGCCCGACGCGATGTACTGCGCAGCGGTGGCCCGGGTGTTCGCGCGGAGCTCGGCCGGGTCCTGCGGCGAGGTGATGGCATGCATGTCGACGACGCAGTAGATGGCGTCGTAGTCGTCGAGCAGCGTCCTCCACTGCATGAGTGCCCCGACGTAGTTGCCGAGGTGCAGCGAGCCGGCGGACGGCTGGATGCCCGAGAAGATGCGGGTCTTGGTCATGGTGGTGCTCCGGTGCGTCAGGTGAAGCGAAAGCAGAGGGGTCAGAGTTCGTAGTCGACGACCACGGGGGCGTGGTCGGACCATCGCTGGTCGTACGCCGCAGCGCGGTCGACCGTGTACTCCGTGACCTTGGCGGCCAGGTCGGGCGTCGCCATCTGGTAGTCGATGCGCCAGCCGGTGTCGTTGTCGAAGGCCTGACCTCGCCAGGACCACCACGTGTACGGGCCGTCGACGTCGCCGGCCTGGTCGCGACCGACGTCGACCCAGCCGAGCCCGGGGCCCGTGGAGCCGTCGGCACCCTCGACCGGTTCGCCGTCGGCGCCGAAGAACCGCGAGAAGTAGGCACGCTCGCGCGGCAGGAAGCCCGCACGCTTGACGTTGCCCTTCCAGTTCTTGATGTCGCGCTGGTCGTGCCCGACGTTGAGGTCACCGACGACGACCGCGAGCGGGTTGTGCTCGCGGAGCTTCGGCAGGCGCTCCGTCATCGCGTCGAGGAACTTCCACTTCTCGTCCTGCTTGGGGGTGTCGACCTCGCCCGAGTGCACGTAGGTGGAGACGACCGTGACGGTCGCGCCGCCGATCTCGTAGTCGGCCTCGAGCCAGCGGCCGGCGGAGTCGAAGTCGTCGGCGCCCAGCGCGACGCGGTGGATCTGAGCGGAGTGTCGTGATGCGATCGCGACGCCGGCCCGGCCCTTCGCGGTCGCCGGGTCGTGCACGATGTCCCACTCGTCGCCGAGCAGTGCCGCCAGGTCGTCGCTCGACGCGCGGACTTCCTGCAGGGCCAACACGTCGACGTCACGGGTGGCGAGCCAGTCGCCCATCCCCTTGCGGAAGGCGGCGCGGACGCCGTTCACGTTGACGGATGCGAGGCGCAGGCGTGTCATGCAGAACACCTTATCGGCGGGTGCCGACAGCCCTGGACGCCCCGTCCGTCAGGTGGTCGCGTGCAGGACGCGACCCGCGCGATCAGGCCGCGTCGTGGTCCGTCTTCAAGAACTCGACCAGGCTGTCCGCGGTGGTCTCGGCGTCGTCGCCCGAGACGGTGAGGGTGACCTCGTCGCCGTTCTCGATGCCGAGCCCGAGCAGGGCGAGGATGCTGCCGGCGTTGCCGGACTTGTCGCCCTTGGCGATCGTGACCTGGTGCCCGGACGCCGTCACGGTCTGGACGAAGAGGGAAGCGGGGCGAGCGTGCAGGCCGGATGCGCTGGCGACGGTCACGGTGCGGGTGGCTTCGGACATCGATGTACTCCTGTCGATGGGTGGTTGGCTCATGCTAGCGAGCGCTGGGTGGACGGGATCGGGGCGCGGTCAGGGTCGACCGGGCCAGAAGACCTCGGTACCGGCGGCCTCGACCTCGCGGACGAGGTCGAGGTTGACGGCGGGGTCGGTGATGATCGTGTCGATGGCGGCGAGCGGGGCGACGCGACCGAACTCCTCGCGGCCGAACTTGGTGTGGTCGGCGAGCAGGATGCTCCGGCGGGCGGACTTGATCATCGCGCTCTTCACGGCGGCCTCGGCCATGTTGTGGGTCGTCAGGCCGCGCTCCGGGGTGATCCCGTTGATGCTGATGAAGGCGACGTCGACGCTGACCATCCCGATGAGCTGGTGCGTCCAGGTGCCGACGCCAGCCAGGGAGTCGCTCCGGATGTTGCCGCCGAGCAGGTGGAGGTCGATGCCCGGTCGGTTCGCGACGGCGGTGGCGACCGGGAGCGAGTGCGTGACGACGGTCAGGCCCCGGTCGGTCGGCAGCAGCTCGGCCAGGCAGATGGTCGAGGTGCCGGCGTCGATCATGATCGAACCGTTCTCGGGCAGTTCTGCCAGGGCGGCCTCGGCGATGACCATCTTCTCGGTCTGGTTGATGCCGCCGCGGTCGCCGACGCCCGGATGCAGGGTGATGCGCTCGACCGGGATCGCGCCGCCGTGGGCGCGACGAACGAGGCCGCGGCGCTCGAGGCTCGTCAGGTCCCGGCGGATCGTCTCGGGCGTGACGGCGAGCAGCTCGGCCAGGTCCTTGACGTCCACCCGGCCCTGCGCGCGCGCCTGCTCGACGATGCGCTGGTGGCGTTCTGGTGCGTACATCGGACCTCGTCGTCTCGGTCGGAACGGAACGGACATGCTCGGGCACGACACGCGCGAAGCCCCTCCGCGTGGTCGATCCGTCAGACGCAAACGGGCATCTGTTTCTGCATTTTTATCCCCGGATGTGTTTGTTTGTCAACGCGGATCGGGGTAGTGTGCTGCTCAGCCGCACGGACGTGGTCTGTTCCCGTGCCGCCCGCACCGAACGATCCACCCCACCGCAAGCGCGCGTGAGATGAAGGAGTCTCGAATGTCCGAACTGCTCGGCACCGGCGTCGGCCGTGGCGTTGCCCACGGCCCCGTGCTCCGGATGGCTGACCCGCTCGGCGAACCGTCCAAGGGCGCCCTCGTCGGCTCCGCGGACGACGCGAAGCAGGCCGTGCACGACGCACTGGCCGCCGTGGCGGAGGACCTCAACAAGCGCGGACAGCTCGCCGGCGGCGACGCCCAGGCCGTGCTCGAGGCCCAGGCGCTGATGGCGCAGGACCCGACGCTCCTCGACGACGTGCACACCCGCATCGACGGCGGCACCAACGCCGAGCGCGCCGTGTACGAGGCGTTCGCCCAGTTCCGTGACCTGCTCGTCGGCATGGGCGGCTACATGGGGGAGCGCGCGGCCGACCTCGACGACGTCGCCCAGCGCATCATCGCGAAGCTCCGCGGCGTGCACGCCCCCGGCGTCCCCGAGTCGGACACCCCCTTCGTCCTCGTCGCCCGCGACCTGGCCCCCGCCGACACCGCGCTGCTCGACCTCGAGAAGGTCCTGGCGCTCGTCACCCGTGACGGCGGGCCGACCTCGCACACCGCGATCCTCGCCCGTGCCAAGGGCATCACCGCCATCGTCGGTGTCACCGGCGCGGACGACCTGACCGACGGCCAGCCCGTCGTCGTGGACGCCATCGCCGGCACGGTCGTCACCGACCCCGATGCCGCACTGGTCGCGGACGTCGAGCGCCGCATCGCCGACCGCCTCGCCGCGGCCGCTGCGCCGCTCACCGCCGGCGCCCTCGCCGACGGCCACGTCGTGCCCCTGCTCGCGAACCTCGGCAGCCCTGCCGACGCCGCAGGCGCCGTTGCTCTCGGTGCGGAGGGCGTGGGGCTCTTCCGCACCGAGTTCCTCTTCCTCGACTCGCCCAAGGCCCCCACGGTCGAGGAGCAGACCGAGTCGTACCGTCAGCTGCTCGAGGCGTTCCCCGGCAAGAAGGTCGTCGTGCGCGCGCTCGACGCCGGCGCCGACAAGCCCCTGCCGTTCCTCACCGACAAGGACGAGGAGAACCCCGCCCTCGGGCGCCGCGGACTCCGTGCCCTGCGGAACCACCCCGAGGTGCTCCGCGACCAGCTCACCGCGCTGGCCCAGGCCGACGCGGCGACCGAGGCCGACCTGTGGGTCATGGCCCCGATGGTCGCCGACGCCGAGGAGACCGAGTACTTCGTCACCCTGGCCCGCGAGCTCGGCATCCGCACCGCGGGTGTCATGGCCGAGGTGCCGTCGCTCGCGCTGATGGCCGAGCAGGTCTTCCAGAACGCCGACTTCGTGTCGATCGGCACGAACGACCTGACCCAGTACACGATGGCCGCCGACCGCATGCTCGGCACCGTCGCGTCGTACCAGGACCCGTGGCACCCCGCCGTCCTGCGCCTCGTCGCGCAGCTCGGCACCGCCGGAGCCACGGCCGGCAAGGCCGTCGGGATCTGCGGCGAGGCAGCAGCCGACCCGCTGCTCGCCGTCGTCCTCGTCGGCCTCGGCGCCACGACCCTCTCCATGACCCCCGCGGCCCTGGCCGACGTGCGCGCCGAACTCGGTCGCTACACGCTCGAGCAGGCCCGCGAGATGGCGACGGCGGCACTCGCCGCGAGCACGGCGGCGGCCGCGAAGTCCGCTGCCGCGTCCGCGACGCACGCCGCCTGACCCACCACCCCAAGCACCACCCCTCCCATCACCACGCAGCAGCTCCACCACACAGAAAGTCACCGCACATGACAACGTCGTCCGTTGCAGCGCCCGACGCACCCGCGAAGTCGCGGGGCGGCGCACGCGTCGCCGTTCAGAAGTTCGGCACGTTCCTCTCCGGCATGGTCATGCCCAACATCGCGATCTTCATCGCGTGGGGCCTGATCACCGCCTTCTTCATCGAGACCGGCTGGACCCCCGTGGGGATCCTCGGCGGCTTCGGTGAGACCGACGGCGTCGCCAACATCGGCCTCGTCAGCCCGATCCTGACCTACCTGATCCCGCTCGCGATCGCCTTCCAGGGCGGCCGGATGGTCTACGAGACCCGCGGTGCCGTCGTCGGCTCGATCATGGCCATGGGTGTCATCCTCGGCGCCAACGGCACCGTCATGATCCTCGGCGCGATGATCTGCGGCCCGCTCGGCGCATGGCTCATCAAGCAGGTCGACAAGATCTGGGACGGCAAGATCAAGCCCGGCTTCGAGATGCTCGTCAACAACTACGCGGCCGGCATCCTCGGCTTCGGGCTCGCGATGCTCGGCTTCTTCTGGCTCGCACCGGTCTTCAAGGCCATCGCCGAGGGCCTGGGCGTCGCCGTCGAGTTCCTCGTGAACAACTCGCTGCTCCCGATCGCCAGCGTCATCATCGAGCCGGCGAAGGTCTTCTTCCTCAACAACGCCATCAACCACGGCGTGCTGTCCCAGCTCGGTGCGCAGCAGGTCGAGGAGTCGGGCAAGTCGATCCTCTTCCTGCTCGAGGCGAACCCCGGTCCGGGCCTCGGCCTGCTGCTCGCCTTCACCTTCTTCGGTGTCGGCATCGCCCGCTCGACCGCTCCTGGCGCGATCCTCATCCAGTTCTTCGGCGGCATCCACGAGATCTACTTCCCGTACGTGCTGCAGAAGCCGATCCTGTTCATCGCGGTCATCCTCGGTGGTGCGACCGGCGTCGGCACGAACGTCCTCTTCAACTCGGGCCTCGTCGCCCCGGCGTCGCCCGGTTCGATCTTCGCGGTGCTCACCGCGACGTCGAAGGACAGCTACGTCGGCGTCATCCTGTCGGTCATCCTCTCCGCCGCGGTCACCTTCGCGGTCGCGTCCTTCTTCCTGCTCGCCAGCCGCAAGCGCGACCTGGCGAACGGTGGCGGTGACATGAGCGCCGCCATGGCGAAGCTCCAGGCCAACAAGGGCCGCGAGGCGAACGCCGCCACGGCCGGTCTGTTCGGCAACAACTCCCCGGCCAACGAGGAAGAGGCCGAGGCCTCCCTCGGCGGCGTCGGATCGGCGAGCACGACGGCGACCACGACGAAGGTCCAGAACCTGGTCTTCGCCTGCGACGCCGGCATGGGCTCGAGCGCCATGGGCGCCAGCGTCCTGCGCAACAAGATCAAGAAGGCGGGCATCGAAGGGGTCACGGTCTCCAACAAGGCGATCGCGAACCTGTCCGGTGACGAGGACCTGATCATCACGCAGGAGGAGCTCACCGACCGCGCCAAGCAGAAGAACCCGAACGCCCAGCACGTGTCGGTCGGCAACTTCATGAACGCGCCGCAGTACGACCAGGTCGTCGAGCAGCTGAAGAGCCAGTAACGCCACAACCAGTAACGAAGTGCAGTATCGGAGGGGACGGGGCTGACCCGTCCCCTCCATCACGTCCTCAACACAAGGAGAACCCCCGATGCCCGTCCTGCAGGAGAGCCAGATCCGCATCCACACCGAGGACACCGCGCCGACCAAGTCGGAGGCGATGAAGGAGGCGGCCGAGATCCTCGAGGCTGCGGGCGCGGTCACGTCCGACTACTACCCGGCGATGCTCGAGCGCGAGAAGAGTGTGTCCACCTACATGGGCAACTTCCTCGCCATCCCGCACGGCACCAACGACGCGAAGGACGCCATCAAGTCGTCCGCGCTGTCGTTCATCCGCTACGCCAGCCCGATCGACTGGGACGGCAACCCCGTGCGCTTCGTCGTCGGCATCGCCGGCGTGAACAACGAGCACCTCGACATCCTGTCGAAGATCGCGATCGTGTTCTCTGACGAGGACGAGGTCCAGAAGCTCACCGACGCTGCGGACACCGCGGCGATCCTGGCGATCCTCGGCGAGGTCAACGAGTGAGCGCCGGCACCGCCGTCCACTTCGGCGCCGGCAACATCGGCCGCGGCTTCGTCGGGCTCCTGCTCCACCAGGCCGGATACGAGGTGGTCTTCGCCGACGTCGCCGCCCCGCTCATCGACGCCCTGGCCGCCGCCGACTCGTACACCGTGCACGAGGTCGGGGCCGGCGCCCAGGACCACGAGGTCACGAACTTCCGGGCGCTGAACAGCGCGCAGGACGAGGACGGCGTGGTCGCCGAGATCGCGACCGCCGCGGTCGTCACGTGTGCCGTCGGCCCGAACGTCCTGCGGTTCATCGCTCCCGTCATCGCCCGTGCGCTCGTCGCCCGTGACGCCGACGCTGCGCCGATCGCCGTGATGGCGTGCGAGAACGCGCTCAACGCCACGGACCGGCTGCGCGAGTTCATCGTCGCCGCCCTGCCCGAGGACGGCCGCGACGCCGTCCTGGCCAAGGCCGTCTTCGCGAACACCGCCGTCGACCGCATCGTTCCTGCGCAGCCCGAGGGTGGGGGACTCGACGTCACCGTCGAGACGTACTACGAATGGGCGATCGACCGCACCCCGTTCGGCGGGAACGAGCCGGAGATCCCCGGCGCGCACTACGTCGACGGCCTCGCCGCGTCGATCGAGCGCAAGCTCTTCACGGTGAACACCGGGCACGCCACCGTCGCGTACCACGGCTTCGTCGCCGGTGCCGACAAGATCTCGGACGCCATCGCCATCCCCGCCGTGCGCTCCGAGCTCGAGTCCGTGCTCGCCGAGACGAGCGACCTGCTCGTCCGCCGCCACGAACTCGACCCCGAGGTGCACCGCGCGTACGTGCAGGCCATCATCGGCCGGTTCGAGAACCCGCACCTGCCCGACACGGTGACCCGCGTCGGCCGCCAGCCGCTCCGCAAGCTGTCGCGCGACGAGCGCTTCGTCTCACCGGCCGCCGCACTGGCCGAGGACGGCACCGAGCCGACCGCGCTCCTCGACGCGATGGCCGCGGCGCTCCGGTTCGACGTCGCGGACGACGAGCAGAGCGTCGAGCTGCAGGCCGTGCTGGCGTCGGACGCGTCGGACGCCGACGTGGCCACGCAGATCACCGGGCTGGCAGCGGAGCACCCGCTGCACGCCGCGTTCACCGAGCGGATCCGGTCCGCGCGCGCCTGAGGACGTCCGCACCGACGAACGGGAGGCCCGTCACCAGCTGGTGACGGGCCTCCCGTCCGTCCACCGGTCGCGGCTACCAGCCGAGGGCCGCGAGCAGGTCGGACACCGTCGTGATCGTGGCGCCGCCGAGGGCGGCGACCTCGATGCGGCCAGGGCGGGCGAGTGCGCGATCGGCCCGCAGCACGAGCACCGCCGTGACACCCGTGTCGCCGACGAGACGCGTGTCCACGGCGGTCGGTCCCGCACCACGGTCCACGAGCACCACGACCGACCGGCCGATGAGGGTCGGGTCCGGAGCATCGGCTATGGACGCGAGCGCTGCCCGGACGTCCGCCGATCCGTCGGCGGTGGCCCGCCCGACCACGACGAGACAGTTCTCCGGCGTCGCCGCGAGCACGGCGGCAGGGCCGACGTGCGCCCCCATGTCGTGCACGGTCACGCGTGAGGTGGCCGGTTGCAGGGTGGGGAGTCGTGCGGCGAGCTCACCGCCGGAGTGGTCCGTCGCCTGGACCACCACGCCGAGACGTCCGCCGACCGCATCCGCGAGGAGTGCCGCGACGGTCGTCGTCCCGGTGCCGCCGGCGACCCCGGTGACGATCACGGTCCGGGCGCGTTGCGCGGCGGCCCGCCTCGAGCCGGGCATGGGCGGCAGTGGAGCCGATGGCGGGGGTGTGGTGCTCATGATCCGTCCGCGATGCTGCACTGGGCGTCGATCGCTGCTGCGAAGCTCCGGACGACGGCGATCCCGACGTCACCCGCCGGCCCCCAGGGGACCCAGGCCTCGGTCCACCAGACCGGCGCACCGAGCGTGGCCCAGGGCGCGAGCCGGGCGATCTCGGCGGCGTTGTCGATGCGCTCGGGTTCCTGCACGCTCAGGACGGCACTGCCGCGTTCGTCGACGATCTCGGTCACGACGCGGTCGAGCGTTCGCACCCGCAGGTCCGGCGCGATGTCCGCCCCTGCCTCGACCAGGGCGAGTGACGACGGCGCCTCCGCGGACAGGAGGATCACCTCACGGGGCATCGACGGCTCCCTTCGGGTCGAGCACGGTCGTCTGACCGGCGGGGTCGGCCTGCGCCGGAGCGGCGGCGGTCGCGGAAGGGAAGTGGGCGACCTGCACGATGCGCGGGGCCGTTCCGCGTCGCACCAGGCGTCCTCGCCCAGGCGGGAACTGCTCCGCGTAGACCTTCGGGAACACCTGCCCCTCGGACCGCTCGCCGCTCAGCACGAGTCCGGTGGCGCCCGAGTCGCGGATCGACTGGATCACGGTGTCGTACATGGCGCGTGCCGCACCAGCCACCGGACGGGTCAGGACGACGTGCAGGCCGAGGTCCCGTGCCGAGGGCAGGTACGGCATGAGCGGCGCGAGCGGGTCCGTGCCTGCCGACGCGACGATGTCGTAGTCGTCGACGAGCACCACGATGCGGGGTCGCGGACCGGTGGCCGGGCCGGCCGAGCGCTGCTCGAGCTCCGCGGCGATCGCGGCGGCGAGTCCACGGGCGTCCTTGCCGTTCGCGGCGTGGCCCCCGAGGAAGTCGTCCGGCGTCCCGGCGGCGGCACCACCACGGACGTCCATGAACGCGAGGACGAGTTCGTCCGGCGTCGACCGTTCCATGAAGCCGGCCGCCAGCCCCCGGAGGAGCGCTGTCTTGCCGCTGGCCGTGTCCCCGAACACCAGGAGGTGCTGGTCGACGGCCGGGTCGAACGCCACGAAGTCCATCGTGTCCTGGCGGAGCGCGAACGGGACGGCCGTCGGGGTGTCGAGGGGGTCCGGGAGTTCGGCGGGGTCGAACGACTCCGGGAGCAGGCGGATCGGTGCTGCTGCCGGGCCGCCCCAGCTGTCGGCCACCCGCTGGGCGAGGGCGCCGAGCTCGTCGCCGACGACGCCGTCCTCGACGTCGTCGAGCACCGGGAGCGCCACCTGACCGAACAGCTCACCGTCGGTGAGGACACGTCCGGGCTCGCCGGACTTCAGGGTGGCAGCGGCGGCACGGGCGATGGTTGAGTCGGCCGGGTCGTTGAGTCGGAGTTCGAACCGTTGCCCGATCAGGGGCTGGCTCGCGAGCCGGAGCTCGTTCCACCGCGTGAGCCCGAGGACGACGTGGATGCCGAAACTGCCACCGCGCTGGAGGAGGTCACCGAAGGCGTCCTCGAGCTCCTCGAACTCGGTGCGCATCACGCCGAACCCGTCGACGAGGAGCACCACGTCCGCCGATCCCAGTTCGGGGACACGGCCGGCGGCGTGCCGGGTGCGGAGCATCGCGAGCGAGTCGATGCCGTAGTCGCGGAACACCCGTTCGCGCAGGCGGATCATCGCCTGCAGCTCCTCGACCAGCCGGAGCAGGCGGTTCCGGTCGGCACGCGTGGCGACACCGCCGACGTGCGGGAACCCCTCGATGCGACCGAGGCCGCCGCCGGCGAGGTCCATGCCGTAGACGCTGACCTGCCGGGGCGTGGTGGTCAGTGCGATCGAGGCGGCCACCGTGCGGAGGAACGTGGTCCGGCCGGAGCCGGGCGCTCCGATGACCGCGATGTGTCCGCCGCCCCGCGTGAGGTCCAGCATCCACGGCCGCTGTCGCTGCCGCGCGGGGTCGTCGAGCAGGCCGATCGGCACCGTGACCCCGGTCGGGTCGGAGACGGCGTTCGGGTCGAGGACGGCGCCGAGTGCCAGACGCGTCGGCAGCGGCGGCAGCCACACCGGCGTGGTGTCGCGATCGCCGCGGTCGAGCCGTTCGACGGCTTCGTCGACGACGCTCCGCCCGACGTCGGGCGCCTCGAGCGTGACCTCACCGGGTGCGTCGTCCTCGGCGGCCAGCGTGTTGTAGACGGGCAGCTCGAACGGCTCGGGGGCGGTGTCCGCGGACGACGTGGTGACGGCCGACGCGGGAGCGGCGTCCTCGACCGGGCCGGACACGTAGCCGGAGCGGAACCGGGTGTACACGCTCGTGTCGACCTTGAGGTAGCCGTAGCCGGGCACCGCGGGCAGGTGGAACGCGTCGCCCGTGTCGAGCACGACCTGGCTCTCGGCCTCGGAGAACGTGCGCAGACCGAGCCGGTAGGACAGGTACGTGTCGAGGCCACGGAGCTTGCCGGCTTCGATGCGCTGGCTCGACAGCAGCAGGTGCACGCCGATCGATCGCCCGATGCGGCCGATCATGAGGAGCAGGTCGACGAACTCGGGTTCCGCGGTGAGCAGCTCGCCGAACTCGTCGATGACGAGCACGAGGTGCGGCATCGGCGGCAGGTCCGGTCGCCGGGTGCGGAGCTCCCGGTAGTGGGTGATGGAGGGCGCCGACCCGGCGTCGCGCAGCATCTCCTGACGCCGTCGGACCTCGCCGGCGATGGACGCGCGAGCACGCCGGGTGAGCTGCGGGTCATCGGCGAGGTTGTCGATGAGACCCGCGACGTGCGGGAGTCGGGCGAACGGGGCGAACGCGGCACCGCCCTTGTAGTCGACGAGGATCATCGCGAGGTCCTCCGGCGGGTGCGACACCGCGAGGCCGAGCACGAGTGTGCGCAGCATCTCGCTCTTGCCGGACCCGGTCGCGCCGATGCAGATGCCGTGCGGGCCCATGCCGAGCTGCGCCGACTCCTTGAGGTCGAGCAGCAGCGGCGCGCCGAAGTCGTCGACACCGATCGGCACGCGCAGGAAGTCCCGCGGGGCGCGGGGCCGCCAGGCGCGGTCCGGGTCGATCGTCGCGACGTCGTCGACCCCGAGCAACTCCGAGACGCCGATGGCGGCCGAGGACTCGGCCCGTTGCTCGGTGTCGGCGGAGAGGCGGAGGGGTGCGAGCGCTCGTGCGACGGCGGTGACGAGGGGCGGGGCGACGGGATCGCAGACGGCGAGCTGGACCGGTGCGGGCTCGCCCTCCTCGACGTCGCGGGCGTCGACGATCTCGAGCAGCGTCGTGCGTGCGCCGGATCCGGCGCCCGTGTCGCCGCCGACGACCGCGGCGTCGGACCTCGCCGTCACCCGCACCCGGACGTCCGACGGTTCGTGCAGCCGGTCGGCGACGAGGTGCACGACCGTGATCCGGAGGTCCTCCGGCCGGGTCTCGCCCTCGGGGAGCGCGAGCGGCACGGCGACGGTGCCGTGCTCGTCCGCGAACACGACCAGGCGCGGCAGGTCGCTGCGCTTCGCGGAGTCGCCGGACCGCCGGTACATCGCGGCGGTCCGGGCGCGTTCGCCCAACTCGCCGGAGAGGGTGCGTGCGAGCGCCTGGACGTCCTCGGCGACCCGGCGCGCGCGCAGCGGCCCGTCGAACGTGCGGTCCATCCGTGCGTGCGGCAGCAGGTCGAACCAGTCCCAGTCGTCGGCGCGTGCCGCCGGGAACGCCGCAGCGAGGTGCAGGTCCTCCGGGGCGTGCAGCGCTGCGAGCTGCACGACGAGTGCCCGCGCGACCTCGAGCACGGCGTCGCGGTCACCGACGACCGAGACGTCCCCGGCGCCGTCGAGTCGGACCGCGATGGGCATGGCGTGCACGGTGCCGTAGTGTTCGGCGACCTGCTCGAGCTCGGCGAGCATGAGCGGGTCGAGCGGCTGGACCGGGTTCTGGTCCGGCGGCACGGCGAGGTCGAGCCACCCCACGTCGCCCGATCCGACGCGGACCCGCAGGAAGTCGCCGTGGCTGCGCCGCCGTTCCCAGAGGCGTGCGGGGTCACCGACGAGACGGGGGAGGGTCTCCGGGGACGGGTCGACGTGCTCGGCGCGCTCCCGGAGGGTGGTGGTGCGGGAACGGAGGTCGCCACGGAGCTCTTCGAGGTAGTCGAGGTACCGCTCCCGCTGGGTCCGGCGGTTCCGGACGGCGTTGCCGCGCTGGGTGAACGCCATGCCGAGTCCGCCGACGAGTGCCACCACGAACACCAGGGCGGCGACGACCATGAGCACCGGGTTGTTCCCGCGCAGCACGACCATCATCACGACGGAGGAGATCGCGCCGACGACCGGCAGCAGCGACTGCAGCGGGATGCCGCCACTCGGCCCCTCCGGGAGCTGCGGTGGCGGGGCGAGTTGCTCGGCCTCGGGACGGACGAGCGGGGTGGAGACACGGGCGGGCCGGTGCACGACGCGGTTCACCGGGCGACCTCCGGGGTGGTGCGGCTGGCGCGACGGTCGACCGCGGCGTCGACCAGGGCTGCCGTCAGGTGGATGAGCGCGATCCGGGAGGCCGTGGGGCGTTCACTCTCACCGGTGACGCTCGGGTCGCCCGGGACCGGGTGGACGGTGTGCCCGGGCCACCGGACGGCGGTGCGTGCGGCCCGGACACCCGACCCCGCGCTGTCCACCGGGACGACCAGGACGCGCGTGTCCGGTGCGTGCCGGCGGACGGCGTCGGCGTGCGCGACGCCCTCCTCGATGGCGGCACGGTCCGGGCCGGTGACGAGGGCGACGACGTGGGCGTCCGCGGCAACGGCGCCGAGGTCGACGAACGGACTCCGGGATCCCCAGTCCCCGACGACGACGTCGAAGAACCGCGCGATCGGTTCGACGGCGTCGGTCCACTCCGCGGGTGCGGCCTGTCGGCTCGGGAGGCGCGGGTCGCCGATCCGGAGCACGTGCAGTCCCGACGGGGTCACCGCCAGACCGTCGGTCGCGTCCCAGGAAGTCCGGGCGGCGTCGCGGCGCTCGGACCGCGGCGTCGGGTCCGTCCGGTCGGCGCCGGCGTGGGTGGCGAAGGAGCGCAGCCCCGCGGCACCGTCCACGCCGAGCACCCGTCCGGAACGACGACGGGCGAGCACGGTGGCCACGGCTGCCGCGGTCGCGGAGCAGCCGGTGCCGCCCCGGAGCGAGGCGAACGCGATGCGCCGGCTGGTGGGAACGGCCTGCCGGATGGTCCGGTGCGCATCGTCGAGCTCGCGTGCGCCGCCGGCCACGCTGCCGAAGAACGCCCGCCCGAGTGCGGGGACGACGTCGTCGAGGAGCCGCATGGTCAGAACGTCTCCAGCAGCGCGGCGAACAGGCCGAAGCTCCCGAGCAGCAGCGGCAGTGCCACGACGACCGAGATCGTCTCGAGGACGTTGCCGAGCGACCGGAGGCGGGCTCGCTGGTGTGCTGCCGGCCGGACCCCGGCGAGCAGGGCTCCGAGCACACCGAGGCCTGCGAGTGCGCCGAGCACCTGGAACGGTGCGGTGGGGGCGTGACCGAGGAGCCCGAGCACCGCGGCGACCACGACGGCGCTCCAGAGCAGCACACCCTGCAGCGTCAGCGGGAAGGCGCGCGTCCGGAGCGCGGCGACGACGACCACCGCGGCGCCGAGCCCGACGGCCCAGGGGTCGCGGTCGGAGACGAGAGCGGCGCCGGCGAGGGCGATGGGGGCGGCCACCGCAGCGGTGGTCCAGTCGAGCGCACGGTACGCGTCCTCGAGCGCCGTGACGACGCGGACGCGAGCGACGGGCTCGCCGCCGCTCACCCGGTCGTCGAGACCGGTCAGTCCAGCGGAGGACATCGCGACCGAGGGGAGGAGTCCGCAGACGGCGATCGCGGCGATCCCGACCACGCCCCAACCGGCGGCCTGCGGGGCCGGGGTGAGCCAGGTGACCATGCCGAGCAGGGGCAGCACGACGCCGACGACGGCGGCGACGCCGATCGTCCGTGTGCGCTGCCCCACGCCGAGTCCGAGGCCGAGCGCGATCCAGGCCCACACGAGCACGAGCGCGGCGACCATCGCGGGCTGGTCACCGTCGCGTCCGAGGACCGGTCCGACCGCCAGCCCGATCGGCAGCGCGAGCCCGGTGGCCGCTGCGGTGAGGGCGACGCCGGTCCAGCGGGCCCCTGCACGACCGGCGACGAGGGCCGCGATCGCCAGGACCACGCCACTGCCGACGAGCACGGACGGCAACAGCGCGGGGGAGACGGTCCCACCGTCGAACGCGGCGCGGACGGACGCGACGGTGAGCGCCGCGACCACGAGCGTGCCCGCGACCGACGCGGTGCCCCCGATCGTCGCGGCGGCGACGGACTGCCGTGCCGCGGCGCCCCAGCCGTCCTGTCGACGGCCGAGGGAGTCAGCGACGGCGTCGGTGACGTCGGAGACCTCGGGCGGTGGCGGTGCGTCGGCGCGACGGACGAGGTGCAGGACCTCGCCGTCGGCGATCTCCTGCGTGGCGGCGTCCGCGGCCAGGGACACCTCTTCACCGGTGACCCGCACGAGGGCGACGGGTTGCGCGCTGTCCGCGATCGGTTCGTCGAGGATGTCGACCAGGCGCGGCAGCAGCCCGGCGAACGGCTCGTCGGAGGCGACGACGACGTCGGCACGGCGGCCGACCCCGACGACGGTCACGCGGGTGAAGTCGCTCAATTGGTCTCCTGCTGGGGTTGCGTGGTCGGCACCGGTCGCGGTGTCTGCTGCGCCTGCTGCTGGGCGGCCTGCTGTGCCAGCGCGTTCGTGACGAAGGAGTACCCGAGGCACCCGACCCCCACGACCGCGGCGAGCACCACGCTGCCGATGAACCGCTTGACGTTGTCGTTCACCAGACGGCGGTCGGCGAGGCGCCCGAGCACGAACGCCTGCCGGAGTCGTCGGCGGTGCGTCGAGACGCTCTCCAGCAGGATCGAGTCACTGTTCCGCGGCACGCTGCACCTGCTCCCTCGTCCGGTCGTCCATCCCCACGGCGTCGGCGACGCGGTCGCGCCCGATGTGGTCGACGACGTCGGCCAGCTCGTCGACCGGGTTGCGGTCCTGCTGCCGCCCGAAGGGCAGCACGAGCGCCGGGATCCGCGGTCGTCCGGCGATGACGGCGCCGAAGCGGTCGCGCATCGCCTCGACGTCGAGGTCGAGCTGCCGGACCGCCGGCGCACCGAGGAGCATCGCGACCGGCAGCGGGGGCGGGGACAGACGCGGCGCCTGCGCGAGGTCCGCCCGGCCCGGGCGCCGGAGCACCAGGGCGAAGAGTGGCAGTTGCGTCGTGGCGAGCCGCCCGAGCACCTGCGGGACGGCGGCGACCCGCATCTCGGAGACGGTGTCCCCGAGTGCACCGACCGCGAGCAGTCCGGTGGTGAGTTCCTCGACGCCGTGCTCGGTGCGCTGCGCCGTGATCGTCACCGCGAGGGGGGCGTCGGGCGAACCGACGGCGAGGAACCGCGTGGGGTCGGGCATCCGCGAGCGAGCGGCCTCGGTGAGCGTGCGGCGGTCCCACGCGCGACCCGCTGGCTCGTGCGTGCCCCACCCGGTCGGCGCCGCCCCGGCGAGTTCCATCGCGAGGAGCTCCGTGGTGGCGCCGAGGACGGTCTCGTCCGCCGCCCGGTGCCGGACGGACACCGAGACGACGAGCTGGTCCGCCGTGGGCGCCCAGGGGCGCAGGTACCCGACGGCGACGTCCTGCACCGAGATCGGCGGTCCGGTGCGGACCGCGTCCGTGAAGTCGTCGAGCCGTCCGCCGTCGAGCCCGTTGCGGAGGCCGTCGTCGCCGCGGACGACCCAGGCGCCCCCGGCGTCGAGCAAGGCCTGGCGGAAGGCCTCGGTGACCACGGACAGGCCGTCGGTCACGAGGATCGGTCGGGCGCCCTCGCCTGCCGCGGTGGCGAGCAGGTCGGCCTGGGCACGTCCGAGCCGCACGATCCCCGCACGGGTCTCGTAGCGGATGCTGCCGTCACCCGCCGAATCGAGGAGCGGGTGCTTCGCGACCGGGCGGCCGTCCTCCGACGTGTCGCGGCGGAGCGGGTTCACGTCGCGGCCCCGACCCGGGCGACCACGAACGCGTGGTCGCCGATCCGGACCGTCGAGCCGGTGGGCACGGGCAGGTCCACGCCGGGGACGAGGTCCTCGAACGAGGAGTCCGGACGGACCACCGAGGTGCCGTTGGTCGAACCGAGGTCGCGGAGCACGACGACTCCGCCGGCCTGCACGAGGGCGACGTGCGTCTTCGAGAGCGTGCGCGATAGGTCCGGCACCGCGATCGTCGCGATACCGGGCTCCGCCTCGGGGTTCCGGCCGATCACGCAGGTTCCGCCGAACCAGTGCACGGCGCCGGAGTCGAACCGCAGGACGACCGCGTCGGGCGGTACGGAGTCGTCGGCCACCGGTGCGGTCGGCGTGGGCACTGCCGCGAACCCGGCCGCGGGGGTGGGACCGAACCCCGCACGACGGGTGGCGTCGAGACCGGCCTGCACCGCGCCTCCCGGCAGTGGGGTCGACCCGGGACGGACACCCGCCGACGCGGCGGCGCCGAACGCAGTGCCGAGCGCAGGCACGGCGGGGTCGAGCGGCTCACGTCCGCGGTTCAGCGCCGCGGTCAGCGTGCCCGTCGCCGCGGCCCACGGGCCGGCTCCGGGCGCACGCCGGTGCCGACGGCCACCGAGGCGGGCGAGCTGTCGGACGGGCCCGGCGGGCAGCGCGTCGTCGACGTCGACGACGCGGGTACCGAGGAGCAACCCACCCGGCCCGCGACCGGTCCTGGAGGCGCGCATCGCCACGATCACGGTCGTCACGACGAGCCCGGCGACGGCTCCGGCGACGGCGGTGCCCACGGGGTCGGAGGAGGGGACCGCGGTGTGGGCGAGGAAGAGGAGGGCGGCGCCGGCGGCACCGCCGAGCAGGCAGACGACGACGTCCACCAGTCGGGCGAGGAGGACAGAACCGGCCGGGGCCGTGGCGACGCCCTGCAGTGGGTCGTACTCGGTGGAGGCGACCGTGCGACCGAGGAGTGCGCCGCAGTCGGTGCAGAAGCGCTGCCCCTGGCTCGACGCGACCCCGCATCGACCACAGGTCATCACGGGGACGACGGTCTCGACCACGAACGACGACATGCCTCACCTCCCATCGGCACGTCCGATCATGTCAGAAGCCGGGGGTGACGCGCGTCGCCGTCGTGGTCTACGCTGCGAGTATTCGCTGTCACCCGTTCGGGGTGGGGGAAACGACGAAGGGGATGTGCGATGAAGTTCGCCATGGGGGCTCAGGTCCTCACCAACCTGACCAAGCAGACGTCCGGAGCGTCGGGCGACCTGGGGACGCTCGTCCGCAAGCTGGCCGACTCGGCCGAGCCGCTGCAGGGTCGTTTCAACGGTGCCGGTCGACAGGCCTTCGACCGTTTCAAGGCCGAGACCGACACCATCGCCAACGAGCTCAACGGTGCGCTCGCGAGCGTGCTGCAGGGCATCTCGGGCATGGATCGTTCGTTCCAGGAAGGCGACCAGGACATGGCGCAGTCCACGAGCTCGCTCGAGGGCAGCTCGAACTTCGACGCGGCCCGCTTCAGCGGCCGCGCCTGACGGATCTTCGGGGAGAGGGAGAGAACACCATGAGCGGTGGCAACCAGGCAGACCGTCGCGACTACGACGTCGCGGCCTCGCAGAACGCGCAGGACAACTTCAACGCCGTGGCGGCTCAGCTCGAGTCGCTCATCGCGCAGCGTGACTCGGACGTGAAGGCGGCCATGGCCGACTACCAGGCCGACGGCGTCTCGGACGAGTACCACGCCAAGGAACAGCGGTGGAACACCGTCGCCGGCGAGGTCAAGCAGATCATCGCGACGCTGCGTGCATCGCTGCAGTCGAACGACGAGTCGGCGCAGTCGGCCATCAGCAAGGCGAAGTCGGCCGTCGGCAACATCGGCTGACGTGGTCGACGGATGGCGGGTCGACCCCGCCGGGGTCGAGGCCGTGCTCACGGACGTGTCGACCAAGACCACGACGATGAACAACGCCCTGGGCGGATCCGCGGACGGATCCGTCCACGGCGTCGGAGAAGTCGTGCAGGACGCCGCGACGGCAGCACAGTCACAGGTGATCGGTGAGGCGCTCGCCGGGTTCTTCGAGCACCGGCAGGCCACACTGACGGGGATCCAGAACCGGATCCAGGCATCGCTGTACGGTGCTGCCGGCGCGACACGTGCCATCGTCGACGGCGACGACGAGATGGGTGCTGCGACAGTGCAGGCGAACGCCGTCACGGCGTCCACCAACGGCGACTTCCGCGCGTTCGACGGGATGTTCGACCGGTGACCGGCGTCGTCAAGACGGGAGCCATCCCGTACACGGACGTCCAACTCGAGGCGATCACGAGCGGTGCCGCTTCGCTGCGGACCGTCGCGTCCGCCGTCCGCGACGGCACGGCCGACATCGTCACCGCCTGGAGCGGCATCTCCGGTTCCTACGAGGGCCCGAGCGACCAGGAACTCTTCGCGGTGATGACACCCATCGGGCCCCAGGGCACGACGTTCGGCGACGACCTGGACACCGCGGCGAAGGCGCTCGACACGTTCGTCACCGAGGTCACGCCGATCGTCGCCGCGCTCAAGGCGTACGTCACGCGCGCCGAGCAGCTGCACCGCGACGTCGACGCGTTCACCCCGAAGACGGCGAAGACCGAGTACGGCAACAGCGCGATCGTCGAGTCCTGGGACCAGGACGAGACCCTCACCGACGAGAACAACGCGATCATCAACGGCGTCGCCGCGCAGGTGGTGGCGTACCAGGCCGCCGAGCGCTCCTGCGCGAACACCATCCGTGGGCTGTCAGGCTTGCAACCGCTGCACGCGATGAGCGGCAGCGGCTCGGACGACGCCCTCGCCTACGGGTACGAAAAACTGCCCGCCGGCACGAAGCTGCCGTGGGGGACCGCGTCGGAGCGGAACGAATCGTGCTCCGAGAAGACCGCCGACTTCCTGCCGAACATGCTCAAGGGCGTCGTCGTCGACGGCATCTGGGGCACAGTGAAGGGGCTGGGCACCCTCGTCGGTGTGGACGGCACGGGCTTCCACCTGGAGACCGCAGCGACGTCGTGGAGTGGGGTCCTCGCGCTCACGGGCTTCAACATGAAGACCATGCAGAAGGACCGCGACCTCCAGCTCGAGGCGTGGACCCAGGTGGGAAAGGCGACGGTCGGTTGGGACGAATGGGGCAGGGACCCTGGTCGCGCCGCCGGACAGGCGCTGTGGGGGATCGGCTCGATCGCCGTCCCGATCGCCGGGCAAGCGGGCAAGCTCGGCGCCGTCGGCAAGGTCGGCGAAGTCGCGGGGGCCGTCGGCAAGGCGGGGAAGTACCTCGACCTCGTCGATGCCGGTGCGTGGGTCTCGAAGGGCCTGACCAAGGTGCTGCCGAGGCTCGATGAGCTCAAGACGATCATGACGAAGGGTGTCGGTGACGACGCCGTCGGGTCGACTGGGCGACTCGCCGACTTCAAGACCGGGCTCGACGACTTTCTGCACGGACGGCACGGCGACACCGACGTCGAGGTGCCGCCTGCTCGGACCGAGGCGGACACGGACGTGCGTGCGGGGAGCGACGCGAACGCGCGGGCCGACGGCGGCGACGCGACGGTGCACGCGCGGGAGCGGGAACCGGCGTTGGTGGGAGGTGAGGGGCACAGCCGCCACGGCGAGAGCACAGCGTCTGCGGGCAGCGGCGGAACTGACATAGGGGCAGCAAACGGAAGTGGCCGCGGCGATGCACCGGCTGTGCCGATCGGCGGCGCAGGCTACGGGACGAACCCTGAGCCCTCTGCTGGACATGGATCAACGGCGAGCGACGATAGTCCGGTTCCTCCCGCAGGTGGGGATCACAACCCGCCGCCCGAGCCCAGAGCGGTACCGCGAGCTGACGACTTCGATCTTTCCCGAGGCGAGCAGTACGATTCCGGGGATCCTCTTCGACCCGGCAATCCCACACCAGAGGTGCCAGCTCAGACCTACGATCGGGCAGCACACGAGTCCGGTTGGAAGTACTTCGGGAGGTCCGACAAGCCGTGGGCCGACTACCAGGCGCAGATTGCTGGAGTCGAGCGAACCGTTGATGGGAAGCTGCCGGAGTATCGTCAGTTCACGGAAGACGGCGCTACCGTCGACTTCGACGGCATGACTGAACGCGGACACCCCCCACAGCAGGTGTTCTTCGATGCGAAGGCATTCGACCGAGGAATTGCGTTCGCGGATCCGTCTGGTCCGTACTGGAGCAAACGGATTCCCAAGATGATTGAGCAGGCCGAGGACCAGATCGCCGCCTTGCCTGAAGGGGCTCGATTAGAATGGCATGTGTGGGATCCGTACGCAGCGGACGCCGTTCGACGGCTTCTTCGAGGCGCGGGGATCGACGGCGATGATCTGACGGTCATCTTCACGCCGATGAGAACGGAGTAATTGTCGGATGCCTTTTCCTTCTTGGCTCAGGACTGCGCAGGTGAACGCTCGTGCCGTGTGGGACGCACGAGAAGAGCTGCCCGGACACTTGGCTGGACGAATCGCAGACCAGCTCGCAGCGTACGACGAACTCCTTGGCCCTGGCGATGGGTGGACGCTCACCGACGATGACCGCAAAATTCTACCGGACCCTGCAACTCTCGCCTCGGTGCTCTCCGCACACGTCTACCGTGACGCCGAGGGGGTCGCATTCCCGGCACGCGGGTACATCCTGAACGTGTACCGCGAGGGCAGCGCTGGTCATCTTGCGCTGAGATTCCGGGTCGGATCCGCGAGGGCAGTGAAGCGCATGCCTTCCAACACGGTGCAGATCACTATCGCGGGTCCACTGCGCGACGGAGAGCGTCTCTCGATCGACTCCGACCTCGTCGAGGGCGTACTGCGGGGCCTCGTGTCAGCTTGGGATCCGGATTCGGCAGCGGTCTATGACGATGACGCTGCAGTGGCAGCCGAAGGACGAGGTAAGTTCGCGCCGGTAGTCGGGCAGCGCACGTGGGTTTCTGATCGTCTTGGGATCGTGCAGACGTCGACCTCTCGTGTTCGTGTCCAGCCGGGCAACGGCGGCCGTTATCTCATTGCTGACGAAACACTGGATCCCGCTTCCGCTGTGAATGAAGTGTGGGCCTCCCTGCAGGCGAACGACGTCACCGAGATTCACCGAGCTGTCTCCGCGAGATGACTGAGGACGATGAGCTATCCGAACTGGGTCCGTGCGGATCGAGTGTTCGTTCGTGCCGAATGGGACGGTCGGCAGAAGTGCTTCGGAGGCAAACCCGAGCACTTGTGGGATGGCCGCGCAGCGTTCGCCGATGCCACCGTCTGATCAGTCGCTGCCGGGGATCCTCCGGAGCTGACCGCAGACGAGCAGGTCACGAATCGTCACGGTGTCCTCGGCGATGGAGAACCGGATCGCTCCGCCGGGCTGCCAACCCACGGAAGTGGGATCTGCGCATGCACGAGCACGATGCCGTCGGTGACGGAAGGGTGCACGCTCGACGGGAGCGACAAGGCGTTGGGCGGGAGTGGCCTCGACTCGAACGACGCGCCGAACGGGTTGAGGAGGCGACCATCCGGCCCGCCGACGCGGTCGACCGGGATCGCGGGCGGGAGCTCAAGGTGAGCCGTAACGACGCGGCATTCGGTCAGCCGGACGGCGGTCCGCACGTGTAGGTCGTGACCTCACGTGGAACTCCGGTCGATGCGATGACGAGAAGGGCTTTCACGCTTGATTGATCAAACTGGCCTTCAGCGACTTGACGCCGATCTGCTCGGAGCGTTCGTGGGCAATGAACCGCCGGACCTTTCTTCGATACTCGGCATCAAGCGCGATGACCGGATCGTTTTCGAGTATGGCTCACCGGAGACTGCTTTCCGGATCGCTTCCGACGGCTCTGGGTACAAGTTCGAGATTCGTGACAAGGGGAGTATTTGGCCTCTCGCGTGGTTCAGCTGTTTGGCGGACGCCGAGCGCTACGTCTTGGTGCGAGAAGGTGAAGTCCGAAACGATGCCCCGTGGTTCGACGGGAAGGCGACGACGCCTGCAGGAGTCGACACGATTGAGGAGAACTCAGACAGAGAGCTCCGGTGGCACATCGACGGTGCGGAACACATCGTGCGAACGCTCTCCGGCATCGAGTGGTCACTGGTCTACCGGCTCGCTTGGGTCCGGGAGCGTTCGCTCGCCGAGGTGATCGAGATCGTGAGTGGGTCTTCTCCGGGTAAACAAGTGGGAAGCATCTAGTCCCGAATCACTCGAATCGTCCTTCCGCGGCCCCGGGTGTGCGCCGAGCCTGGCTGTCCGAAGACGGCGATACCGGCGAGCGTGACTCGCACCACTGCGCCTGGCCCGGCACGGAGATTCGACCTCGGTTGGCGTCCGACGCTTGTCCGAAAGGCGGTGGTCATTCCATGAGTCAGTCGCGTGCTCAGCTTCCTCATGCCGCCGAGCTCGGAGCGTTCGTCGGCAATTCCGGACCGGACTGGTCTGGCCTACCCGGCATTCGTCGTCACGCGAAGGTGATGTTCGAGTACGGCAACATCGAGACTTCCAGCCGGGTCGAATCCTGCTCGGACGGGTGTCGGCTTGTCGATCGCGACCGAGCGCACGAGTCCACGGCGGCGGAGTTCTCGCACGTCGACGACGTGGAGCGCTTCATCGCGATCAGGGACGGCAGCCAACGTTCGTCGGGCCTGTGGTTCCCTGGCCGGGCCACTTCGCCGGACGCCGTGACCCTGCAGTCGGACGCTGGCACTTACGTCTTCTCCTGGGGGCACGATGACGAGCACATCGTCCGTACTTTCGGGATACCGGTAGCGAGCGCGGCGTACCGACTCGCCTGGGTACGGGCCCTCACACTCAAGCAGGTGATCGACGTCGTCTCCGCGCCCGGGCCGATGGAGCGGCTGGCAGCACACGGATTCGCACGGAGTGCCAGCTAGACTGACCCCGATGTTCACGAGTGAGGCGTTCATCAGGTGAGGACCACAGCACACGGCCGAGCGATCGGTGCGGCGATCGGAAATCCCCAACCCGACGAGCCGCCGGGGATCCTTCGGAGAGCGAGAGTGCTCCTGCATCACGGTGACGTCGAGACGCAAATCGGAATCCAGTCGGATCCGCTCGCGATCTTCAAACGGGCCAGGGGTTCTTCCCGAACTGACCTCAAGAGGTTCGGAGTCCTGTCATGACCAAGGACCCTCCGGGAGTGTTTCGTCACTTGGAACTCCTCGAGAGTGTCCTGCGGCGGGCCGGGAACGACCGCGTCGTCGTCGAGCCGCACAGAGTCCAGTACGGCGATATCGAGACGGTGCTGCGGTTCGCGGTGTCGGACACCTCGGTGGTCGAGTGGCGCGGAAACCGAGGGGCGGGTGCCCTGACAGGCACAGAGTTCGGATCGGCGGCTGATGCGGAACGGTGGATCATGGCGGACGCCAGCGGATACCTGCGCGAGGCCCATGGTTTGCCGGTCGCACATTGGCTCCTCGATCGCGAAGAGGAGATCCCTGAAGGGTTCGCGTTGCACCCGGACGGCGACGGTGTCGTTCTCCGGTGGGCCGTTTCGGGAGCGGAACACCGAGCCCGGTTCGGCGGCGCGCTCCCGACGGAATCTGCACTGCAATTCTCCACCGTGGCGCGCGTGCCCATCGCGCAAATCCAATCATGCGCGCTTGCGGCCGATTCCCGCGCCGCGTTCGCCGCAGCGGCGTCGTCCGCCGCACGCTGAGCAGTCCTTGGCTCCCTGTCGGACTGCTGACCTGCAGCGCGTTGTCGCATTGTGCGGACCCGACTCCGTATCCCACATCGAAACGGTCGCGCTCAGGGGGCACAGCTATTCGATTGAGGTCAGTCGGATTGATCCCGCATTCGCCCCGCCCGGCGGCGGTCTTCAGGTGCAAATCATCGCTCCCGACGGTGCGGCGGTCGACGCTGCGCAGTTCCTCGAAGGAGACCCGAGAGCCGGGCTGGCCCCAGAATCACAAGAGAGGCGTTCGTCAGGTGAGGACCACAGCACACGGCCGAGCGATCGGTGCGGCGGTCGGGAATCCCCAACCCGACCCGACGAGCCTCCCTGGGATCCTCCGGGAAGCGGGAGTGCTCCTGGAGTACGGTGACCTCGAGACGCAGATCGGAATCCAGTCGGATCCGCTTGCGATCTTCAAACGGGACAGGGGTTCTGCTCGCCTGCTGACGACGTTCAGCCACGAGGCTGACGCGGAACGCTACTTGCTGATCAAGTCGCGACCGGAGCTCGTGTCGGAACCGCGGGACGCTGCTCCCGATCGTTACACCTGGCCGGAAGGCGTCGACGCAGATGACGAGGCGTCCGAGCTGACCGTCACGTGGCGATCGGAGGACGGATTGCATCGTGTCGCTACGCGGGCTGCCGGCGAGCATCGCAATGTGTGCATGACGGCGTGGGCGCGGAATGTGCAGGTCGAGGAGCTGCTGGGGCGTGCGGTTCGCGGGCGACATTGAGCCGGGAAGGACACCAAAGTGGTGGTTCGACGCGGACAAGGCTGACTTTGCCGGTGATCGCCGCCACTGTTCGGGCGAATCGTCCGGTGCAAGGACCTCCGCAAGAAGTTCCTCGGGCACTAGCCCGGTTCGGTTCTCTGTGGTGATTGGGCGCGTTCCGGAGCCTTCCACGACCTGGGCTCCTCGAGGGCGCGAGATTGTGGAGCGATTCACGGTGTCGGATATTTCGGTGATCGAGGAGCGGCGGACCGTGGTGCCGGAGCGCTGAGGTGCACGCGGTTCTGCTCAGCAGCCGACAGAGGACGTGACGGGCTTCGCGGTCTTCGTGACGGCTGAGCGAGGCGGGCCCGGGGGCGTGCGTCACATCGACTCGGAGTCGGATGCGCTTGAACGGTACGGATGGCGAGTGTCCACCACCAGCGATCGCGGCACCGAGGAATCGACTCGCGAGAGCGGCGACCGCAACGCAGCCGTGAAAGACTTCGTCCGCCGTGTCGAGAGCTTCGCTTGGTACCAGGAGCCACGGAAGCGACCACTCCCTGACCGGCGCGAGCACTCGTGACCACCGAGCGTCGTGCCGGAAGGTCAGCACGAGGCCGCTCGGTCGATCGTGGCTCGTCACGCCAGAAGGCCATCGGCGTACCGTCGCCCGCATGATGAAGCACTGGGTGGCACCGCGGTTCGGCGGCAGCGAGGTCCTGGAGTACGTCGACACCGAGGTGCCGGCACCCGCCTCCGGCGAGGTCACCATCGCCGTCCGCGCCGCCGGCATGAACCCCGCGGACACCAAGCACACCCGCCAGGGCGACCCCGCGGACCTGCCGATCGCCGTCGGGTACGAGGTCGCCGGCGTCCTGTCCGCCGTCGGTCCGGACACGCAGATCGCGTCCGGCGGGGGAGCGGTCGGCGACGAGGTCCTCGCGTTCCGCATCAGCGGCGGCTGGGCGGAGTCGGTCACGGTGCCCGCGGCCGACGTCTTCGCGAAGCCCGCGTCGCTCGGCTTCCCGGAGGCCGCCAACCTGCTCCTCGCCGGCTCGACCGCCGCCGACATGCTCCGCGTCACCCGCGCCGAGGGGCGCGACACCGTCCTGGTGCACGGCGCCTCGGGCGCGGTCGGCGTCAGCCTGCTCCAGCAGCTGCGGTTGCTGGGCACGCGCGTCATCGGCACCGCGTCGGAGCGTGGTGCGGACGTCGTGCGACGCTTCGGTGGCGAATGGGTCGCGTACGGCGACGGCCTGGAGGCGCGTGTCCGTGATCTCGCACCCTCCGGCATCGACGTGGCACTGGACTGCGTCGGAACCGACGAGGCCGTCGACGTCTCGCTCGCGTTGGTGGCGGACCGGTCACGGATCGTGACGATCGCCGCGCAGGCGCGCGCTGCGTCGGAGGGCATCGCCGCGGTGGGCGGAGCGCAGCCGGCCAGCAAGGCGTTCCGTGACTCGGTGCGGCAGCGGCTCATCGACCTCGCCGGTGCCGGGCACCTCGAGGTCCCGGTGGCGCGGACGTTCCCGTTGGCGGATGCGAAGGAGGCCGCTGAGCTGCTGGAGTCCGGGCACCCCGGGGGCAAGCTCGCGCTCCTTCCCTGACCGCACCGTCGGACAGGAGTCGTCCGCGCGGATGACGCTCGCCGCCCCGGGGGAGTGCCACACTCTGTGTGGACCGACAGCCCGCGCCGGAAGGACCCCCACGATGAGTGACCAGTACCCGCCCCGGGACCAGTACGGGCAGCAGCCGGGACCGTCCGGCCAGCAGCCGTGGGGACAACAGTCTCCGGGCCAGTACGGGCAGTACGCGCAGCCCGGTCCGGGGCAGCCGAGTGGCGGGAGGTCCGAGCCGCCGCTCTGGGCACCCTGGTACGGCATCCCCTTCCCCCAGGCGTTCCTGCGGTTCTGGAAGAAGTACGTGCGGTTCGACGGTCGGGCAAGCCAGTCGGAGTACTGGTTCTGGGCGCTCTGGTACCTCATCGGTTCGGCGGCCGCCGGCATCATCGGCAGCGGATTCGACGTGCTGCCGTTCGTCGACGACGGGTCGAACGGTCTCGGCAGCCTGTGGAGCCTGGCCTGCGCGCTCGGCTTCATCGCGCTGACCGTGCGACGGCTGCACGACGTGAACCTCAGCGGCCTGCTCGCCCTGTTGTTCATCATCCCGCCGATCGGCATCCTGTTCTCGCTGATCGTCGGCCTGATCTCGTCGAACCCGCAGGGGCAGCAGTACGACCGCCCACAGCAGGGCTGACGCGCCGTCACGCTCCTGACGGGGGCTCACGAGTTCTGGTTGACTCGAACACGAACATCAGCCAACACTCGAGGGGGATCACGTGAGCGAGCAGTACCCGCAGCATCCGACCGGCCAGCCGAACGCACAGTTCGGTGGCGCGCCGCAGTACGGCCAGCAGCCGCCGACCGGACCGAACGGCGAACCACCGCTCTGGGCACCCTGGTACGGGATCTCGTTCGGCAAGGCCGTCGGCCGCTTCTTCAAGAAGTACGCGACGTTCAGTGGCCGGGCCAGCCGGAGCGAGTTCTGGTGGTGGTACCTCGCCAACGCGATCGTCGGCATCGTCCTCGGCATCCTGTACGGCATCGGTTTCGCGACCTCCGAGCGGTCGACCGTCTCGATGTCGTCCTCGACGTCGGCCAGCGTCCAGTCGACCGTCACCGAGCCGTCCGCGCTCTTCGTCATCGTCGGCATCGTCTCCCTGCTCTGGGGTCTCGCGATCATCATCCCGACGCTCGCCCTCGGCTGGCGCCGACTCCACGACGCGAACCTGACCGGCGCGCTGTGGATCATCGCGATCTTCGTCGGCATCGTCGGCATCGTCTTCGGCCTGCTGCCGTCGAACCCGCAGGGCGCACGCTTCGACCGTCCGCAGGGCTCCCGGTGACCGAGAGCACGCAGCAGTGGGCACCCCCGCAGCAGCCCGGTCAGCAGACCGACGCCGCGGGGACGCCGCCGCGCTGGGCTCCGTGGTACGGGATCTCGTTCCCGAAGGCGATCGCGCGCTTCTTCGCGAAGTACGCCACGTTCAGCGGCCGTGCGAGCCGCAGTGAGTTCTGGTGGTGGATCCTCGCGAACGCGATCGTCACCGGGGCACTCGTCGCCATCGGGGCCGTCATCCGCCTCACCACACTCAATCGCCGGACTGTCGACTACTACGGCAACGAGATCACCGTGGTCGACCCCGTCCCGCCGGTCTTCTGGGTCGTACTTGTCCTGCTGGCGCTCTGGGGTCTCGCGACCCTCGTGCCGTCGCTCGCCCTCGGCTGGCGGCGCCTGCATGACGCGAACCTCTCCGGGGCGCTCTGGATCATCGCGCTGTTCGTCGGCGTCGTCGGCATCGTCTTCGGGTTGCTGCCGTCGAACCCGCAGGGAGCGCGGTACGACCGGCCCGAGACGAACCGATGAGCAACGGCGGGACGCCCCAGTGGGGCCAGCCGGACGGCGACCAGTCGCAGGGGCAGCCCGGCTCCGGGCAGCAGCCCGGCTACGGCGAGCAGCATCAGTACGGGCAGCAGCCGGGATACGGACAGCAGCCTGGGTACGGGCAGCAGCCGGGTTACGGACAGCAGCCGTACCAGCAGCCGTACGCGCAGCCGTACGTCGGTGGGTACCCGCAGTTCGCGCAGCCGATCCCGCTCGGTCCCGACGGGGTCCCGCCGCTCTGGGCACCGTGGTACGGCATCGGGTTCCTCGACGCGTTCACCCGGTTCTTCAAGAAGTACGCCCGGTTCGACGGCCGCGCCAGCCGGAGTGAGTTCTGGTACGCGGTGCTCGCCAATGCCATCGTGACCATCGTGCTGTTCGGCGGGTTCTACGCCGTCCTTTTCGCGACGGTCGGGGCGAGTGGCGCCGTCGACGAGTACGGCAACCCCACGGGGAGCAGCGCGCCGTCGCCGTTCGCCTTCGTGCTGCTCGGGCTCTACTTCCTCTGGTGGCTCGCCACGATCGTGCCGGGCATCGCCTTGGGCTGGCGTCGCGTGCACGATGCGAACCTGGCAGGCCCGTTCTGGCTCATCGCGCTCTTCGTCAGCGCCGCCGCGATCGTGTTCGGCTGCCTGCCGTCGAGTCCGGCCGGTGCCCAGTACGACCGCCCCGACCTGCGGTAGCTCCACGAACGAGAACAGCCCGCCCCACGCGTCGAGCGTGGGGCGGGCTGTTCGTGTGTCGGAGGGCTCAGACCACCCGGAGACGGACGAGCGCACCGTCGACGACCAGGTCACGCACCGTGGCGGCAGGGTCGGCGATCCGAAAGCGCAGCGCCCCGCCCGGCTGCTCGAACCACGGCTGGACGAAGCGGACGTTCACCAGGAACGGCCGGTCGACGACGTACCGGTGGGTCTCCGGCGACGAGGTCACGTGCGGGGGCAGCGACCGGCTGGGCAGGGGGGTGTCGAGCGGATGCAGCAGGTAGCCGTCCGGGCCACCGATGCGGTCGACGGGGACGCCGGCCGGGATCTGGATGGTCAACCCCTGCTCGCCGGCCTGTGCGACCTGCTGCGCGAGCTGTGGGTAGGTCGACGCCGCACGGTCACGGAGCCCGTCGAGCTCGTGTCGGGGGATGTCACGCGGTGCCGGGAACGGACGGTTCAGGAACCGGCGGAGCATCTCGACCGCGTCGTCCTCGCCTGTCGCCTGCGCGAGACGACGAGCGGTGCCGTAGTCGACGACCTCGAGCGCGTAGCCGGAGGCGTCGGTCTGGACGATGCGGAGCGCCCCCTCGACCGGCGGTTCGTGCAGGGTCTCACCGGGGAGCTGCACGTACCGGGTCGTGTAGCCGAGCTGGTCGAGGATGGGGCGGGTGTCCGCGAACGTCATGGTCGGGAGCCTATCGGTCGGCGTGGTGCGGAGCTTGGACGGAGCCGGGACTACGCCCGACCCCGCATGATCGCCTGCTTGACCTCGGAGATCGCCTTCGTCACCTGGATGCCGCGGGGGCACGCGTCGGTGCAGTTGAAGGTGGTCCGGCAGCGCCAGACGCCTTCCTTGTCGTTGAGGATGTCGAGACGGACGTTCGCGGCGTCGTCGCGGGAGTCGAAGATGAACCGGTGGGCGTTCACGATCGCGGCCGGACCGAAGTACTGCCCGTCGGTCCAGAACACCGGGCAGGACGACGTGCACGCTGCGCAGAGGATGCACTTCGTGGTGTCGTCGAAGCGGGCGCGGTCGGCGACGGACTGGACACGCTCCTTGCCGGGCGTCGGGGCCGACGAGGACTGCAGGAACGGCTGCACCTCGCGGTAGCTCTGGAAGAAGGGCTCCATGTCGACGACGAGGTCCTTCTCGAGCGGCAGGCCCTTGATCGCCTCGACGTAGATCGGCTTCGAGACGTCGAGGTCCTTGATCAGGGTCTTGCACGCCAGACGGTTGCGGCCGTTGATGCGCATCGCGTCGGAGCCGCAGACGCCGTGCGCGCAGGAGCGGCGGAAGGTCAGGGACCCGTCCTGCTCCCACTTGATCTTGTGCAGGGCGTCGAGGATGCGGTCGGTCGGCAGCATCATGACGTCGAAGTCCTGCCAGCGCGGCTCGTCGTCGACGTCAGGGTCGAAGCGACGGACGATGACCGTGACGGAGAAGGATCCGGGAGGGGCGTCCTGCACGGTGTCGGTGCGGGGTGCGTCGGAGACCAGGGTGTCGGTCATCTCAGTACTTCCTCTCCATCGGCTGGTACCGCGTGATGACGACAGGCTTCCAGTCGAGCGTGATGTGGTCGTCGGCGAGTGACGAGTGCGGGTCGCCCGTCAGGTACGCCATGGTGTGCTGCATGTAGTTCTCGTCGTCGCGCTTCGGGTAGTCGTCGCGCATGTGGCCGCCGCGGCTCTCCTTGCGGTTGCGTGCGGAGTAGACGACGACCTCGGCCAGGTCGAGCAGGAACCCGAGCTCGACGGCCTCGAGCAGGTCGGTGTTGAACCGCTTGCCCTTGTCCTGCACCGAGACCTGCATGAATCGGTTGCGGAGCGTGTGCAGGGTCTCGGTGACGCGGGCGAGCGACTCGTCCGTGCGGAACACCTGCGCGTTCTTGTCCATCTCCTCCTGCAGTTCCTTGCGGAGGGCGGAGACGCGCTCGGTGCCGGTGGATGCGCGGAGCTGGTCGAGCATGCCGCGGACGCCAGCAGCCGGGTCTTCCGGCAGCGGGAGGAACTCGGCGGTCTGGACCCACTCGGCGGCGTTGTTGCCCGAGCGCTTGCCGAAGACGTTGATGTCGAGCAGCGAGTTCGTGCCGAGACGGTTCGAGCCGTGCACGGAGACGCAGGCGCACTCGCCGGCGGCGTACAGGCCGGGGACGACGGTGGTGTTGTCGTACAGGACCTCGGCCTTGACGTTCGTCGGGATCCCGCCCATCGCGTAGTGCGCGGTCGGCATGACGGGGACCGGCTCGACGACCGGGTCGACGCCGAGGTAGGTGCGGGCGAACTCGGTGATGTCCGGCAGCTTCGTCTCGAGGACCTCGGCCCCCAGGTGCGTGCAGTCGAGCAGCACGTAGTCCTTGTTCGGACCGGCACCCCGGCCCTCGGCCACTTCCTGCACCATGCAGCGCGCCACGATGTCGCGGGGAGCGAGGTCCTTGATGGTGGGGGCGTACCGCTCCATGAAGCGCTCGCCCGAGGCGTTCCGGAGGATCGCGCCCTCGCCGCGGGCGCCCTCCGTCAGCAGGATGCCGAGCCCGGCGAGCCCGGTGGGGTGGAACTGGAAGAACTCCATGTCCTCGAGTGGCAGACCCTTGCGCCAGACGATGCCGACGCCGTCGCCGGTCAGGGTGTGCGCGTTCGAGGTGGTCTTGTACATCTTGCCGAAGCCGCCGGTCGCGAAGATCATCGCCTTGGCGTGGAAGACGTGCAGCTCACCGGTCGCGAGCTCGAACGCGACGACGCCTGCCGGCTGCTGGCGGGTGACGCCGTCCTCGCCGACGACGTCGACCATGATGAGGTCGAGCGCGTAGAACTCGTTGTAGAACTCGACGCCGAGCTTCACGCAGTTCTGGAACAGCGTCTGCAGGATCATGTGACCGGTGCGGTCCGCGGCGTAGCAGGCCCGGCGGACCGGGGACTTGCCGTGGTCGCGGGTGTGGCCACCGAAACGACGCTGGTCGATCTTGCCCTCGGGCGTGCGGTTGAACGGCAGCCCCATGTTCTCGAGGTCGATGACGGCGTCGATCGCCTCTTTCGCGAGGATCTCGGCAGCGTCCTGGTCGACGAGGTAGTCGCCGCCCTTGATCGTGTCGAACGTGTGCCACTCCCACGAGTCCTCTTCGACGTTCGCGAGGGCCGCAGCCATCCCGCCCTGCGCCGCGCCGGTGTGCGACCGCGTGGGGTAGAGCTTCGAGATGACGGCCGTCTTCGCCTTCGGGCCGGCTTCGATCGCGGCTCGCATGCCCGCGCCTCCGGCGCCGATGATGACGATGTCGAACTGGTGGTGGTGGACGGTGGTCTCGGTCACAGGGGTCTTTCCGTAGACGGTGGGAACGCGGGCAGCAACGGTGGTGGTGTTACTGCGCCGGGCAGAAGGACGGCAGGTCGGCGGCAGCGGCGCCGGCGGGGCACGGGTCGAAGGTCCAGCAGACGAGGAGCCCGAGGACGATCAGCACGACACATGCGGCGAGGATCGCGACGAGGAGCGTCTTGCGGATGCCCGGCTTCGACACGTAGTCGTTGACGATCGTGCGCATGCCGTTCGAGCCGTGGATGAGCGCGAGGACCAGCATCAGCGAGTCCCAGACCTTCCAAAAGGGGTTCGCCCACTTGCCGGCGACGAAGGCGAAGTCGATCTGCTTGACGCCTTCGCCCGCCACCATGTTGACGAAGAGGTGGCCGAAGATCAGCACGACGAGCAGCACGCCCGAGGCGCGCATGTAGATCCAGCCCCACTTCTCCCAGTTGGTGGTGCTGCGGGCGGCTGCGGCCGAGCGGGGAGGTTCGACGATCTGTGTGGTCATCTTCGTGCCCCTCAGTTGAAGTCCGCGACGAGGTTCATGAGCTGGCGGGGCAGGAAGCCCGCGATCGCCACCGCCCACAGGACCATGACGATCCAGAACATGGCCCGCTGGTACTTCGGGCCCTTCGACCAGAAGTCGATCAGGATGATCCGCAGCCCGTTGAAGGCGTGGAACACGATGGCCATCACGAGCGCGATCTCGCCGATGTTCATGAGCGGCGTCTTGTACGTGCCGATGACCGCGTTGTACGCCTCGGGCGAGAGCCGCACGAGCGCCGTGTCGAGGATGTGCACGAGCAGGAAGAAGTAGATGGCGACGCCGGTGATGCGGTGGAGCACCCACGACCACATCCCGATCGAACCGCGGTAGAGCGTGCCCTGTGGCGTCCGAGAGGCCCGCGGGGCTTCTATCGAGACGTCGGGCACCGCGGTCGCCGTACCCCCGCCGGTGTGCTCAGCCATGAGCTCGTCCTTCCATAGGACGGGCTCGCCCGATCGGCGAGCCCTTGCCGTTCGTGTTCGTGTGGAACACGACCCATCCTATGCGCGAGCGCTGACCTTCTCGTCCCGACCTGCCCGCAGGCCCCGTCCGACGGGCGGCGCGCCGATGGTGCGGGCCGTGTCGTGGTGCTCGAGGAGCTGGTCGCCGACGGCCTCCCAGGTGGTCCCCTCGACGCGGAGCCGACCTGCCGAACCCATCCGCTCGGCCAGTGCTCGGTCGTGGTGCAACCGCAGGACCGCGTGGCGGAGGGCCTGCGGTTCGTCGGCGTCGTAGAGCTCCCCGTCGAGCCCCGGGGCCACGAGGTCGAGGGGGCCGCCGGACGCCGGGGCGATCACGGGCAACCCGGAGGAGTGGGCCTCCTGCAGGGTCTGCCCGAAGGTCTCGGCCGGTCCGGTGTGCACGAACAGGTCGAGTGCCGCGTACGCGTCGGCGAGGGCATCGCCGCGTAGAGGACCGGTGAAGGTCACGTCGAGGTGCCGGAGACGCCGCTCGAGCATCGCGCGCGACGGACCGCCGCCGGCGACGACGACCCGGATGCCGGGGACCCCGCCGAGTTCGGCGAGCCGCTCGACCTCCTTCTCCGGGGCCAGCCGGCCGACGTAGCCGACGATCGTCTCGCCGTTCGGGGCCAGACGACGGCGGAGGGCCCGCACGTGCCCGGACGTCCGGCGAGCGGGGTGGAACAGCTCGGTGTCGACGCCCCGGCCCCAGCGGGCGACGCGGGGCACGCCGTCCTCGGCGAGCATCGCGGCGGTCGCACTCGACGGGGCGAGCGTCAGCGAGGCACCGGCGTGGATGCGTCCGAGGATCTTCCGCACCAACGGGACGGTCGCCGTCAGGCCGTTGCGGCGGGCGAACCCGGCCACGTCGGTCTGGAAGACGGCGACGGAAGGGATGCCGAGCCTCCCGGCTGCCGTGATCGCGCGCCCACCCAGCAGGAACGGACTGGCGGCGTGGAGCACGTCGGCGCCGGAGGCGGCGAGGATCGTGTCGAGCACCGGGTGGGGGAGCGCCACCGGGAACTGTCGGTACGCCACGGCGGGGACGCGGTGGACGTCGAAGGAGCGGTACCGCTCGACGGCGCTGCGCGACCGGAACTGCGCGAGCCCCGGGGTGTCCGGCGCGATCACGACCGCGCGGTGACCACGTCGTTCCAGGTGGTCGAGGACCGCCAGGACGCTGGTGGTCACGCCGTTGAGGGTGGGCAGGAAGCTCTCGGTCACGACGGCGACGGTCCGGGGGGACGTGCCGCGCTCCACGCTGCGTGCGCTCATGGTGCTGCCCATGCTCCGGGCATGACGTGACCCGACGGGGCCGACGACGTGAACGGGGCGCACGCGCCGGGTGAACAACGCGGCGGCCCGTGCTGCGGGAGCCCGCATGCGGGAATCGTGCGGGGACCACCCAGGATCCGCCCGGTGGGACCGGTACGGTGAGCGCGTGGCTGACGCTCTCGAAGACTTCTACGCGATCATCCCCGCAGGGGGCATCGGATCGCGCCTGTGGCCGTTGTCGCGCGCGGACGCACCCAAGTTCCTGCACGACCTGACCGGTTCCGGCACCTCGCTGCTGCGGCAGACCTGGGACCGCCTGGCGCCGCTCGCCGGCGACCAGCGGATCATGGTCGTCACCGGCCGTGCGCACCGGGTCGCGGTGGAGTCGCAGCTGCCCGGCGTCGAGGACCACAACGTCGTGCTCGAGAGCGAGCCGAAGGACTCCACGGCGGCCATCGGCCTGGCCGCGGCGATCCTGGTGCGCCGCGAGCCCGACGTCGTCATCGGCTCCTTCGCGGCCGACCACGTGATCGGGGACGCCCGGGGCTTCCGCCGCTCGGTCCGCGAGGCCGTCGCCGTCGCACGCGCCGGCTACGTCACGACCATCGGCATCACCCCGACGGAGCCTGCGATCGGCTTCGGCTACATCAACGCCGACACCGCCGGACTCGACATCGAGGGCGCCCCCACCGCGCACGCCGTCAAGTCGTTCGTCGAGAAGCCGGACCTCGACACCGCCCGCTCCTACGTCGAGCAGGGCAACTACCTCTGGAACGCCGGCATGTTCATCGCCCGCGCCGACGTGCTGCTCGCCGAGATCGGCCGGACGAAGCCGGAGCTGCTGGCCGGGATCAACGAACTCGCGGACGCCTGGGACACCTCCGCTCGCGGCGCCGTCGTCGACGCCGTCTGGCCGATGCTCGAGAAGATCGCGATCGACTACACGGTCGCCGAGCCGGCAGCCGCGGCCGGACGCATGGCGGTCGTCCCCGGCGACTTCGACTGGGACGACGTGGGTGACTTCGCCTCGCTCGCCAAGCTGCAGTCCGGCGGCCGCCCGAACAACCTCGCCGTGCTCGGCGACGGTGCGCGCATCCTGGCGGATTCGTCGAGCGGCATCGTGATCTCGCACAGTCAGCGGCTCATCTCGCTCATCGGCGTCGAGGACATCGTCGTCGTGGACACCCCGGACGCCCTGCTCGTCACCACCAGCGCGAACGCGCAGCGGGTGAAGAGCGTGGTGGATGCGCTGAAGATCAGCGGCCGGGGCGACGTCCTGTAGCGCTCCACCGACAAACCCCTCGAACTGGGGGCGAGTGGGCCGCCTCGCGTTACGGGCGCGTTTCGGCGGGGTCGCGATCCCGTAACCGATCAGCAGGACCCCCGCAACGGGTCCTGTACCGGCCCGACGGTCGTGTACTGTCGCCACGATCGCCCGGAACGCACGTGGTCCGGGCACGCTCCCCGGAGGAACCAACCCGTGACATCTCGTACCCGACAGGTCGTCCTCAGCGGCCTCGCGCTCGCCGGCACCGTCGCCGTCCTCGCTGGCTGCGCCTCGGCGCCGTCCGACACCGAATCGGCGAACAAGACCGACTTCCGCCCCTGCATGGTCTCCGACGCCGGTGGGTTCGACGACAAGTCGTTCAACCAGCTCGGCTACGAAGGCATGAAGGACGCCGCCAAGGAGATCGGTGCCACCTACAAGGAGGCCGAGTCGAAGGACGCCACCGTCTACGACTCGAACATCGAGCAGCTCATCGGCCAGAACTGCAACCTCGTCGTGACCGTCGGCTTCAACCTCGCCGACGCCACGAAGAAGCAGGCCGCTGCGAACCCGGACACCGACTTCGCGATCATCGACGACAACTCGATCGACGCGGACAACGTCAAGCCGATCACGTTCGACACCTCGCAGGCGGCGTTCCTCGCCGGCTACGCGGCGGCGTCCTACTCGAAGAGCGGCGTCGTCGGCACGTTCGGTGGCATGCAGATCCCGACCGTCACCATCTTCATGGACGGCTTCGCGGACGGCGTGAAGTACTACAACGAGCAGAAGGACAAGGACGTCAAGGTCGTCGGCTGGAACGTCGACACCGGCAAGGGCTCCTTCACCGGTGGCTTCGAGGCCGGCACGCAGGCGAAGTCGGTCGCGCAGACGCTCCTCGACCAGGACGCCGACGTGATCCTGCCCGTCGGTGGCCCGATCTACCAGTCCGCTGCCGAGGCCATCAAGGACGCCGACAACGGCTCCGTCCTCATCGGTGCGGACAGCGACCTCTACGAGGCCGACCCCCGCTACAAGGACATCGCCTTCACCTCGGTCGAGAAGGGCATGCGCCCGGCCGTGAAGGACGTCGTCGAGCAGGCGGCTGACGACAAGTTCTCGAAGGACCCGTACGTGGGCACCCTCGAGAACGACGGCGTCGGCATCGCCCCGTTCCACGACTTCGAGTCCAAGGTCGACAAGGGCCTGCAGGGCGAGCTGGACGACGTGAAGGCCGGCATCATCGACGGCTCGATCAAGGTCAAGACCCAGTCCTGACCCGGTGAACGCGGGCGGGGGAGCATCCCTCGCCCGCGTTCTCGTGCGCCCGGGTGGCGCACACCACATCGTGCATCCGCGGGGTGCACGCGACATCGAGCGCCCGCGTGGCGCGCGCGAGACAGAAATAGACTCCCGAACATGAAGCTCGAACTCCGCGGCATCACCAAGCGGTTCGGCGCCCTGGTCGCCAACGACCACATCTCGCTCACCGTCGAGCCGGGTGAGGTCCACTGCCTCCTGGGTGAGAACGGCGCCGGCAAGTCCACCCTGATGAACGTCCTGTACGGCCTGTACGACGCCGACGAGGGCGAGATCCTGCTCGACGACGTGGTGCAGGACTTCGACGGCCCCGGTGACGCCATGCGCGCCGGCATCGGCATGGTGCATCAGCACTTCATGCTCGTACCCGTGTTCACCGTCGCCGAGAACGTCATGCTGGGGCAGGAGCAGACCACCTTCGGCGGGCGGCTCGACCTGGCCGGTGCCCGCAAGCGCGTGCAGGAGATCTCCGACCGCTTCGGGTTCGACGTCGACCCCGACGCCAAGGTCGAGGACCTGCCCGTCGGCGTGCAGCAGCGCGTCGAGATCATCAAGGCGCTGTCCCGCGACGCGTCCGTGCTGGTGTTCGACGAGCCGACGGCCGTCCTCACCCCGCAGGAGACCGACGAGCTGATGGGCATCATGCGCCAGCTCCGCGAAGCCGGCACCGCCATCGTGTTCATCACCCACAAGCTCCGCGAGGTGCGCGAGGTCGCCGACCGCATCACGGTCATCCGCCTCGGCAAGGTCGTCGGCGAGGCCTCGCCCACCGCGACGAACAACGAACTCGCCGCGCTCATGGTCGGCCGCGCCGTCTCGCTGGTCGTCGACAAGGAACCGTCGACCGGCGGCGCCGATGCCCTGGTCGTCGAGAACCTCACGGTCACCGACCCGTCCGGTATCGTCCTCGTCGACGACGTCTCGTTCACGGTGCGCCGCGGTGAGGTCCTGGCGATCGCCGGTGTGCAGGGCAACGGGCAGACCGAGCTCACCGAGGCGATCATCGGCCTCGAGCCCGTGCACGCCGGCCGCGTCACGCTCGACGGCAAGGAGCTCACCGGCCGCAGCGTCAAGCAGGTGCTCGACGCCGGCGTCGGCTTCGTGCCCGAGGACCGCAAGGAGGACGGGTTGGTCGGCGAGTTCACCATCGCCGAGAACCTCATGCTCGACCGTGCGGACCACGCCGAGTTCGTCCGCGCCGGCACGATCCGGTCGGCCGAGCGCGACGCCTTCGCCGACGCCAAGATCGCCGAGTTCGACATCCGCACGCCCGGTCGCACCACCGCGGCCGGCCGGCTGTCCGGCGGCAACCAGCAGAAGATCGTCCTCGCCCGCGAGCTGAGCCGCGAGCTGCGGCTGTTCGTCGCCGCGCAGCCCACCCGCGGCATCGACGTCGGTTCGATCGAGTTCGTCCACAAGCGCATCGTCGCCACCCGCGACACCGGCGTGCCGGTCATCGTCGTCTCCACCGAGCTCGACGAGGTCGTGGCCCTGGCCGACCGCATCGCCGTGATGTACCGCGGCGGCATCGTCGGCATCGTCCCCGCGACCACCCCCCGTGACGTCCTCGGCCTCATGATGGCCGGGGAACTCCCCGAAGGAACGGAGCTGGCCGCGTGACCACCCCACCGCCAGACAACACGCAGCAGCCAGCCCCCGAGGCGCCCATCACCGACGACCGTCTGCAGGAGGTCGAGTCGACCCCGCACCTCATGACGGACTCCGCCGAGGACACCGAGCGCCGCAACGGTGCCGGCGGCGATCGCTGGCAGGCCGCCCTGCAGGGGATCCTGAACGGCTCCGTGCTCGTCACGGTCCTCGCCGTCGTGCTGGCCCTCGTCGCGTGCGGCGTCCTCATCGCCCTGACCGACGAGAACGTCCGCGCCACCGCCGGGTACTTCTTCGCCCGCCCCACGGACATGCTCCAGGCGATCGGCACCGCGGTCGGCGGCGCGTACGCCTCGCTGTTCCAGGGCTCCGTGTTCAACTTCGGTGCCGAGTCGTTCCAGCAGGCGATCGTGCCGCTCACCCGCTCGGTCGACTACGCGGTCCCGCTCATCGCGGCCGGCCTCGGCGTCGCGCTCGCGTTCCGCGCCGGCCTGTTCAACATCGGCGGCCAGGGGCAGATCCTGATGGGTGCCGCTGCTGCCGGCTGGGTCGGGTTCTCGTTCGACCTGCCCGCCGCGGTCCACATCCCGCTCACCATCGTCGCCGGCATCGTCGGCGGTGCGGTCTGGGGCGGCATCGTCGGTCTGCTCAAGGCCCGGACCGGTGCGCACGAGGTGATCGTCACGATCATGCTCAACTACGTCGCGCTCTACCTGGTGAGCTACCTGCTCCGCACCCCCGGGCTGCTGCAGGCCCCCGGCAGCAGCAACCCGATCTCGCCCGCCACCAAGGAGAGCGCACTCCTGCCGCAGCTCTTCGGCGTGCGGTACGGCGTGGACCTCGGGTTCATCGTCGCGATCCTGGCCGTCGTCGTGGTCTGGTGGCTCGTCAACAAGTCGTCGCTCGGCTTCCGGTTCCGCACCATCGGTGAGAACCCCCGTGCCGCCCGCGTGGCCGGCATGAGCGTGCCGTCGCTGACCATCTGGGTGATGCTGATCTCCGGCGCGCTCGTGGGCATCGCCGGCGCCTACCAGGTGCAGGGCGCAGTCACCTCCGGCTTCACCTCGGGGATCGACGCCGGCATCGGCTTCGACGCCATCACCGTGGCCCTCCTCGGGCGCTCCAAGCCGTGGGGCGTGTTCTGGGCGGCGATCCTGTTCGGCGTGCTGAAGAACGGCGGGTACGCCATGCAGGCCGCCAACGGCATCCCGATCGACATCGTCGGGGTCATCCAGGCCCTCATCGTCCTCTTCATCGCGGCACCGCCGCTCGTCCGCGCGATCTTCCGGATCCCGCAGCCGGGTGCACGCAAGCGCACGAAGACGAGCAAGAACTCCAGGAAGGCGGTCGCCGCATGAGCACCCTCAGCCCCACCGCGGCCCCCGCGTCGCCGCTCGCGGACCGTCCGGTCGAGACCACCAGGAGCTGGAAGCTCCCGATCGGGTACGCCGTGTTCACGGTGCTCGCGGTCGTCTTCTTCGTCCTGCTCAGCCGGGCCGGCACCACGACGTTCCGGCTGGCGAACGCGGGTGACTTCTTCGCTCTGCCGGACGTACCGCTGCCCGCGGCCCCGACCGGCTACGTCGTCGTGCTCCTGCTGGCGATCGCGACGGTCTACGCCTTCGTCGAGGTCCGGGCGTCGCGGCACGTCCCGCTCTGGGTGACGTCGGTGTTCGCGATCGTGTTCGTCGTCGGGTTCCTCACCTGGGCCGCGGCCGGTGCCACGATCCCGCTGCCCGGCCTGCTCGTCGGTGCACTCGGCCTGAGCGTCCCGCTCGTGTTCGGTGCCCTCGGCGGCGTGATCTCCGAGCGCGTCGGCGTCGTCAACATCGCCATCGAGGGCCAGTTCCTCGCGGGAGCGTTCACCTCGGCGCTCATCGCGTCCATCACCGGCTCCGCGTGGGTCGGCCTCGTCGGTGCGCTCGTCGCGGGTGTGCTCGTGTCGTTCATCCTCGCGGCGTTCAGCATCAAGTACCTGGTCGACCAGGTCATCGTCGGTGTCGTCATCAACGCGTTCATCTCGGGCCTGACCGGCTTCCTGTACTCGCAGGTGCTGTCCCCGAACGAGGAGACGCTGAACATCGGCATCCGGTTCCCCCGGGTCGAGATCCCGCTGCTGCACCAGATCCCGGTCATCGGCCCGGTGTTCTTCGAGCAGACGGTCGTCGTCTACCTCGCCTACATCGCCGTCGCGGTGGTCACCTTCGGCCTGTTCAAGACCCGCTGGGGCCTGCGCCTCCGCGCGGTCGGCGAGCACCCGCAGGCAGCCGACACGGTCGGCATCAACGTCACGAGCACCCGGTTCTGGAACGTCTCCCTCGCCGGCGCGATCGCCGGCCTCGGCGGCGCGTACTTCACGCTCGACGCGACCGGTGGCTTCACGAAGGACATGACCGCCGGCGCGGGCTACATCGCACTGGCCGCCGTGATCTTCGGCCGCTGGGACCCGATCAAGGCAACGCTCGCAGCCCTGCTGTTCGGCTTCGCGTCGAACCTGCAGAACACGCTGAGCGCGACGCAGTCGCCGGTGCCGAGCGAGTTCCTGCTCATGCTCCCGTACGTGGTGACGATCTTCGCCGTCGCCGGCCTGGTCGGGCAGTCGCGCGGCCCCGCCGCGTCCGGCAAGCCCTACATCAAGAGCTAGTCCTGATCACACCGGCCTGGAGGCGCGACACATGACCCACACGAACGCCCAGGGTGACCAGGCGGTCACCGCCATCGACCCGGCAGACGCAGCCACGGGCCTCCCGGTCGACGACGTGGACTGGGGCGCCCTCCGGGACGCCGCCACGGCCGCGATGCGGCGCGCCTACGCGCCGTACTCGTCGTTCCCGGTGGGCGCCGCGGCGCTCACCGACGACGGCCGGATCGTCTCCGGCTGCAACATCGAGAACGCGAGCTACGGGGTGACGCTCTGCGCCGAGTGTTCGCTCGTGTCGCAGCTGCACATGACCGGCGGCGGCAAGCTCGTCGCGTTCACGTGCGTCGACGGCGACGGGGCGACCCTGATGCCGTGCGGCCGGTGCCGTCAGCTGCTGTTCGAGCACTCGACCGAGGGCATGCTCCTCGAGACCGTCTCGGGGATCCGCACCATCGACGAGGTCCTGCCGGACGCCTTCGGGCCGCGCACCCTCGCCACCTACCAGCAGGAGCACTGATCACATGGCCGTCGAGCCCTTCGACACCGTCGACCTCATCCGCACGAAGCGCTCCGGCGGCGCCCTGAGCACCGCCGAGGTCGACTGGCTCGTCGACGCGTACACCCGCGGCTACGTCGAGGACCCGCAGATGGCCGCGATGGCGATGGCGATCTTCCTGAACGGGATGGAGCGGCGCGAGATCAAGGACCTCACGCTCGCGATGATCGCGTCGGGGGAGCGGATGTCGTTCTCGTCGCTCGGCAAGACGACGGTCGACAAGCACTCCACCGGTGGCGTCGGCGACAAGATCACCCTGCCGCTGGCACCCCTGGTGGCGTCGTTCGGCGTCGCGGTGCCGCAGCTGTCCGGCCGCGGGCTCGGGCACACCGGTGGCACGCTCGACAAGCTCGAGTCGATCCCCGGGTGGCAGGCGTCCATCTCGAACGACCGCATGATGCAGGTGCTGCAGGACGTCGGCGCGGTCATCTGCGCGGCCGGGTCCGGCCTGGCCCCCGCGGACAAGAAGCTCTACGCGCTCCGCGACATCACCGGCACGGTCGAGTGCATCCCGCTCATCGCCTCGAGCATCATGTCGAAGAAGATCGCCGAGGGCACCGGTGCGCTCGTGCTCGACGTCAAGTTCGGTTCCGGCGCGTTCATGCCGACCTACGAGGCGTCCAGGGAGCTCGCGCAGACGATGGTCGACCTCGGCAACGACGCCGGGGTCGCGACCTCGGCGCTGCTGACCGACATGGAGGTCCCGCTCGGGCTGACGATCGGCAACGCGCTCGAGGTGCGGGAGTCGGTCGAGGTGCTCGCCGGCGGCGGCCCCGCCGACGTCGTCGAGCTGACCGTGGCGCTCGCGACCGAGATGCTCACGCTGGCCGGACTGCCCGACGCCGATCCCGCCGCGGCACTCGCGGACGGTCGCGCCATGGACACCTGGCGTCGGATGATCGAGGCGCAGGGCGGGGACCCGTCCGCCGCGTTGCCCGTGGCGCGCGAACAGCACGTCGTCACCGCGCCGACCTCCGGGGTCCTCACGCAGCAGGACGCGCTGCCGTTCGGCGTCTCGGCCTGGCGGCTCGGGGCCGGTCGTGCCCGCGCGCAGGACCCGGTGCAGGCCGGTGCGGGCATCGAGCTCCACCTCAAGCCGGGGGACACCGTGACCGAGGGGCAGCCGCTCTGGACGCTGCACTCCGACGACGCGTCGCGGATCCCGCGCGCGCTGGAGTCGCTCGAGGGTGCGTGGACCATCGGCCCGGCGGACTCCGCCACGGTCGCACGAGGGCCGATCGTGCGTGAGCGCATCGGGTCCTGAACCCGGCCACGCGACCGGCCGGAGGCTCCCTGCACACCTGTGGGGAGCCTCCAGTGTCTTCCGTTGTGGGTTGTGCACAGGTGCCTGCGCGGCGGCGGTGACCACCGATAGCCTGGGGGCATGAGCGCCGACGCCCCGACCTACCGCCTGCCCGACGCCGGGGCGGTCATCAACGACCTGCCGAAGGTCTCGCTGCACGACCACCTCGACGGCGGTCTGCGTCCCGCGACCATCGTCGAGCTCGCGGCCTCGGCGGGTGTGTCGCTCCCCACCACCGACCCGGCCGAGCTCGGGCAGTGGTTCGCCGATCAGTCGAACTCCGGCTCGCTCGTCGAGTACCTGAAGACCTTCGACGTCACCACGTCGGTGATGCAGACGGCCCCGCAGCTGACGCGCATCGCCCGCGAGTTCGTCGAGGACCTGGTCGCCGACGGCGTCGTCTACGGCGAGGTCCGCTGGGCGCCCGAGCAGCACCTGCAGGGCGGGCTCACCCTCGACCAGACGGTGGAGGCCGTGCAGGCCGGCATCGAGGAAGCCGTCGACGCCGCCGGCGGGCGCATCCGCGTCGGCCAGCTCGTCACCGCGATGCGGCACGCCGACCGGTCGCTCGAGATCGCCGAGCTCGCCGTCCGCCACCGCGACGCCGGGGTCGTCGGCTTCGACATCGCCGGTGCCGAAGCCGGGTTCCCCGCCTCGAACCACCGCGCCGCCTTCGACTACCTGGCGTCCGAACTGTTCCCCGTCACCGTCCACGCGGGCGAGGCCGACGGGCTCGCCTCGATCCGCTCCGCGCTCGTCGACGGCCGGGCGCTCCGTCTCGGGCACGGCGTCCGCATCTTCGAGGACGTCGCCCTGTCCGACGCCGGGGACGGCTCGACGCTGGCCTCCCTGGGCGAGGTCGCCTCGTGGGTCCGTGACCGCGAGATCCCGCTCGAGGTCTCGCCGTCGTCAAACCTGCAGACCGGTGCGATCGCCGCGTGGGGCGACGACCTCGCCGACCACCCGTTCGACGTGCTCTACCAGCTCGGCTTCCGCGTCACGGTGAACACCGACAACCGCCTGATGAGCGGGACCTCGCTGTCGAAGGAGCTCGCGCTGCTGGCGGGCACGTTCGGCTACGACCTCGACGACCTGGCCGCGTTCCAGATCAACGCCGCGCTCGGGTCGTTCCTGCCGCTCGAGGACCGCGAGGAGATCATCGCCACCATCACGGCCGGGTACCAGGAGGCCTGACGCATGGGACTGCCACCGCTGCCGGACACCGCCGTCCTCCTCGGTGCGGACGCGCCCGCGTGGCGTGACGCGATGCGCCTGGTCGGCGGTGCGCTCGTCGCCTCCGGTACCACCACCGACGAGTACACCGACGCCATGATCGGGATGGTCGAGGAACACGGGCCGTACATCGTCATCTCGCCGGGGCTCGCGTTCGCGCACGCACGGCCCGGTGGCGCCGTGGTGCGGGACGGGCTCGCGATCGTGACGCTCGCGTCGCCGGTGGCGTTCGGGCACCCGCACAACGACCCCGTGCGCGTGGTGCTCGGGCTCGCGGTGGCCGAGGTCGGCACCCACCTCGAGTCGATCGGCGAGATCGCGAACCTGTTCAACGACGCCACCGTCACCGGGCGGATCGCGGCGGCGACCACGGCGGACGAGGTCCGCGCGATCATGGGGGTCTCCGCGTGAAGATCGTGACCATCTGCGGTGCCGGCATCGGGTCGAGCGGCATCCTCAAGGTGAACGCCGAGAAGGCGCTGGACGCCCTCGGGCTGTCGGCGTCGGTCGTCGCGGCGGACGTCGCCTCGGTGCGGGACGTCTCCGACGACGCCAACGTGATCCTGACGAGTCAGGAGTTCGTGGAGGCGATCGGTGACACCTACGCCGAGGTCATCGTGATCAAGAACCACTTCGACCAGGGCGAGATCACGGCGGCGGTGGACCGGGCCCTCGGCGAGCACTGAGGCGGGCTGCGCCGTCAACGCCCGTCCCGTGCGGTGCCCTCGTCGCTCGCCCTTTAGAGTTGGGCCATGAGCACCGAGAACCCGCTGAACGACCCCGCTGCCGACCCGTTCGAGGTCGCGCGGGCCGCCGCAGCCGCCATCGCCGAACAGTCCGGCATCGAGCGGCACGACATCGCCCTGACCCTCGGGTCGGGCTGGGGCAAGGCCGCCGACATCATCGGCGAGACCGTGTCCGAGATCCCGGCGGACCAGGTCCCCGGGTTCAGCGCCTCAGCCGTCCCCGGCCACTCCGGCACGATCCGGTCGATCCGCCTCGCCGACGGCCGCCACGCGCTCGTCATCGGCGCCCGCACGCACTACTACGAGGGGCACGGGGTCCGTCGGGTCGTGCACAGCGTCCGCACGGCCGCGGCGACCGGTGCCTCGATCATGGTGCTGACCAACGGTGCCGGCGGCATCAAGGAGCACTGGACCCCGGGCACCCCGGTGCTCATCAGCGACCACATCAACCTGACCGCCGACAGCCCGCTCGAGGGCGCGACGTTCATCGACCTGACCGACCTGTACTCGGCGCGTCTGCGCGAGCTGGCGCGGACGGTCGACCCGTCGCTGGACGAGGGCGTGTACACGCAGTTCCGCGGCCCGCACTACGAGACCCCGGCCGAGGTCCAGATGGCGAAGACCATCGGCGGACACATCGTCGGCATGTCGACCGCGCTCGAGGCCATCGCGGCCCGTCAGGCCGGCATGGAGGTCCTCGGGTTCTCGCTCATCACGAACCTGGCCGCGGGCATCCAGAAGACCCCGCTGTCGCACACCGAGGTGCTCGAGGCCGGCAAGCAGGCCGAGCCGGTGATCGCGGACCTGCTCGCACGCGTGGTCGCCGCTCTCGGGCAGCCGGCGTCGTGAAGCTCGACCTCGACCAGGTGCTCGGCACCGCGCGGGCGTGGCTGGCGCAGGACCCCGACCCCGAGACCCGCGACGAGCTGGCCGCGGCGATCGACGCGGCGGCCGACGGTGACGGTCCCGCTGTCCGGGCGCTCGCCGAGCGGTTCGACGGCCGGCTGCAGTTCGGCACCGCCGGACTCCGCGCGGAGCTCGGCTGGGGCCCGCTGCGGATGAACCGGGTCGTCGTGACCCAGGCCGCTGCGGGTCTTGCGCGGTTCCTCGTCGACACCGGGCGCTCGCGCAGCGTCGTGATCGGCTACGACGGCCGGGTGAACTCGGACGTCTTCGCACGTGACTCGGCCGAGGTCATGCGCGGCCTCGGGCTCGAGGTCACGCTGCTGCCCTCGGCCCTGCCGACGCCGGTCCTGGCGTTCGCCGTCCGGCACCTCGACGTCGGTGCCGGCGTCATGGTCACCGCGAGCCACAATCCGCCCCGGGACAACGGGTACAAGGTCTACCTCGGCCAGGACGACGACGGGTCGCAGATCGTGCCGCCCGTCGACGGCGAGATCGCGGACGCCATCGACGCCGTCGCCACCGGGTCGATCGCCGACCTGCCGCGCGGCAAGGACTACACCGTCGCGTCCTCGGCCCTGGTCGACGCCTACGTGGCCGCCACGGCCGCGATCGTGCCCGCTCCGGCACGCGGGGTCGACGAGCAGCCGAAGGTCGTCTACACGGCCATGCACGGCGTCGGGTGGGAGACCGCTCGTGCGGTGTTCGCCGCGGCCGGGTTCGCCGAGCCCGCGGTGGTGCCTGAGCAGATCGATCCAGACGGTGCGTTCCCGACGGTGTCGTTCCCGAACCCCGAGGAGCCGGGCGCGATGGACCTGGCGATCGCCCGCGGTCTCGCCGTCGGCGCCGACCTGGTGATCGCGAACGACCCCGATGCCGACCGGCTCGCACTCGCGATCCCGACGGCCTCGGACGCCGGTGCGCCGTCCTACCGCCGGCTCTCGGGCAACGAGGTCGGCTGGCTGCTCGGGTGGCGGGCCGCCGCGCGGGCGTCCGAGTCCGGCGTGACCGGCACGCTCGCCGCGTCGATCGTGTCCTCGCCGGCCCTGGCCCGGGTGGCAGCACGTCACGGGCTGGAGTACCGGGACACCCTGACCGGCTTCAAGTGGGTCTCCCGGATCCCCGGGCTGCTGTTCGGCTACGAGGAGGCGCTGGGCTACCTCGTCGACCCGTCGGTCGTCCGCGACAAGGACGGCATCTCGGCGGCGCTGGAGCTGCTGTCCCTCGCCGACGAGCTCGCAGCGTCGGGCTCGACGATCGCCGACCACCTCGAGGCCTTCGCCGCCGAGTTCGGGGCGTTCGCCTCGGGGCAGGTCGCGACCCGTGTGGACGACCTGTCGCGCATCGGCGAGATCATGGCGTCGCTCCGGTCCACGCCGCCGACTTCCCTCGGTGGGCTCGACGTGCACACCGTGACCGACTACGCCGACGGGGTACAGGGCTTCCCGCCCTCGGACATCCTGCGTTACGACCTGTCCGGCGACGCCAGGGTGATCGTCCGGCCGAGCGGGACCGAGCCGAAGGTGAAGGTCTACATCGACACGGTCGCGGACACCGCCGCCGAGGCGCAGCGCCTGGTCGACGCCCTCGCCGACTCGGTGCGCCCCCTGGTCTCGTAGGGCGGCGCGGGCGGTTCCGCTCGTTCGTGTTGCGCCCCGTTGCGGGCATCGCGCCCCGACTCTTCGGGGCGCGATGCCCGCAACGAGGTGCGGTGCCCCATGGCCTCTCCACAGATCGCGCAGACCCCGCTCCCGATGGACCGTGCGTCGCGATCATCGGAGCATGGACCACGAACCCATCTCGACCGTCGGCCTCGCGCAGGACCCCGGTCGTGCGTCGGCGATCCGTCGCGCAGCGGATGCCGGCACCCTCATCCGGGTGCACCGTGGCACGTACGTCGGGTCGGGCGAGTGGGCGTCCATGACGGGACGCGAACGACATGGCATGCTCGTGCGGAGTGTGCTCGCCGGCGGGATGGGCTCGGTCGTGGTGTCACACCGGTCAGCGGTCGCCATGCTCGGACTCCCGTGGATCGGGGCGTTCGGCGAGCGTGTCACGGTGACCGACCCGTCCCGGGACCGGGGCCAGGTCAAGCGGAGCATCCAACGCATCGGCAGCGCCGGCCGGCGACCGTCCTCGGTCGAGGTCGACGGTGTGCCCGTCACGACCTTGACCGAGACGGCGGTCGACGTCGCCCTTCGCGAACACCCGTGGCGTGCCATCGTCGTGCTCGACGCGGTGCTGCGGCGCGGCGTCGAGCGGCCGGCGATCCTCGAAACGCTCGGGAGTCGCCGTGCTCGCGGGCATCGACGCGCGCGGGAACTGGTCGAGCACGCGGATCCGCTCGCCGACTCACCGGGTGAGAGCATCACCCGGTGGGGTGCGCACGTGCTCGGCGCTCCGGGCCCGGTACTGCAGCAGGAGTTCCGGCACGACGGCCTGCTCCGCGATCGGGTGGACCTGTGGTTCGCGGAAGCCGGGGTGATCGTCGAGTTCGACGGCCGGGTGAAGTACGACGACCCGCGGCGGGGGCGGACGGCGGCAGACGCCCTGGTCGACGAGAAGCGCCGGGAGGACCGTCTCCGCCGCCGTCGCGAGGTCAACGGCTTCGCACGGGTGATGTGGTCGGACGCGATGCCCGCGGGGCAGCTCCCCCGGGTGCTGCACGATGCCGGGGTGCCGCTCGGTCCGAACTGGGGTACTGCCTGGCGTCATGCTGCGAGCCGCGCCCTCTGACGGTCGTCGCGCCCCGAAGAGTCGGGGTGCGATGACCGTCAGAGGGTGCACATCGAACTGACGGCGAGAAGGAGCGCCCGCGCTACGCCAGCTCGAGCAGCACGTGACCGGACGAGACCGTCTGGCCGACAGGGGCGTTCAAGCCGGTGACGACGCCGTCCTTGTGGGCCTGCACGGGCTGCTCCATCTTCATGGCCTCGAGCACGACGAGCAGGTCGCCCTTCACCACGGTGTCACCCTCGGCGACCGCGAGCTTCACCACGGTGGCCTGCATCGGCGACGCCACGGACGACCCGGACTTCGCCAGACCCCCACGGACGGCCGACGAGCGGCGCTTCGGGGGAGCGGTGGGGCCGGCGGGACGACGACCGGCGAGACCGGCACCGGCAGCACCGCCACCGACGATCGACGGCATGGTGACCTCGATGCGCTTGCCCTGCACCTCGACGACGACGCTCTCGCGCGCAGCCGGGGCCGGCAGTTCCTCGGGGGAGCCGCTCCACGCCGGGATGTCGTTGACGAAGTCGGTCTCGATCCACTGCGTGTAGATGCTGAACGGCTCGTCGTCGGCCGTCGCGAACGCCGGGTCCGACACCACGGCACGGTGGAAGGGGAGCACGGTCGGCAGGCCGGTGACCTCGAACTCGGCCAGCGCCCGCCGGGACCGCTCGAGCGCCTCGGCACGGGTGGCGCCGGTGACGATGAGCTTCGCGAGCATCGAGTCGAACGAGCCGGACACGACGTCGCCGGAGACGACACCCGAGTCGACACGGACGCCGGGGCCGGACGGCGCGTTGAACGCGTGCACGGGGCCGGGCGCGGGGAAGAAGTTGCGACCCGGGTCCTCGCCGTTGATGCGGAACTCGAACGAGTGTCCCCGCGGCGTGGGGTCCGAGTAGTCGAGCACGCCACCCTCGGCGATGCGGAACTGCTCGCGCACCAGGTCGATGCCGGTGACCTCTTCAGAGACGCAGTGCTCGACCTGCAGGCGGGTGTTCACCTCGAGGAACGACACGGTGCCGTCGGCGCCGATGAGGAACTCGCAGGTGCCGGCACCGACGTAGCCGACCTCGCGCAGGATCGCCTTCGACGACTCGTACAGCGCGGTCTCCTGCTCGGGCGTCAGGTAGGGCGCCGGGGCTTCCTCGACGAGCTTCTGGTGGCGGCGCTGCAGCGAGCAGTCGCGTGTGGAGACCACGACGACGTTGCCGTGCTCGTCGGCCAGGCACTGGGTCTCGACGTGGCGCGGCTTGTCCAGGTACTTCTCGACGAAGCACTCGCCGCGACCGAACGCGGCGATCGCCTCACGTGTGGCGGACTCGAAGAGCTCCTCGACCGAGGCACGGTCGCGGACGACCTTCAGACCACGACCGCCACCGCCGAACGCCGCCTTGATCGCGACGGGCAGACCGACCTGGTCGACGAAGTCGAAGACCTCGGAGACGTCCTGCACGGGCTCGATGGTGCCGGGGGCGAGCGGTGCGCCCACCTTCTCGGCGACGTGTCGCGCGGAGACCTTGTCGCCGAGGCGCTCGATCGACTCAGGCGACGGGCCGATCCAGACGAGCCCGGCGTCGATGACGGCGCGCGCGAAGTCGGCGTTCTCGGCGAGGAACCCGTAGCCCGGGTGCACGGCGTCTGCGCCGGAGCGGCGGGCGACCGAGATGATCTTGTCGATGACGAGGTACGTGTCGGCGCTCGTGGTGCCGTTCAGCGCGTAGGCCTCGTCGGCGAGGCGGGCGTGCAGGGCGTCACGGTCCTGGTCGGCGTAGACCGCGACCGATGCCTTGCCCGCGTCGCGGGCCGCTCGGATGATGCGGACGGCGATCTCGCCGCGGTTCGCGATGAGGACCTTGCTGATACGGGGCATGACACATCAGCGTATTCGTGCGGCGGGAGTGCGTTTTGACTGGCACCCACAAAGAACCACCCCGAAGAGGTGCGGATGTCTACAGCGACCAGAGGTCGTGCCAGGCGATGCCGAAGCCCCGGAGCAGCATCGAGCGCAGCACCGGCAGGGACATCCCGATCACAGCGGACGGGGCTCCGTCGATCCGTGTGATGTACGCCGCGGCTCGGCCGTCGATGGTGAACGCGCCCGCGACCTCGAGCGGTTCGCCGGTCGCGACGTACGCGTCGATCTCGTCGACGGACACGTCGTCGGCGAAGGTCAGCACCGCGCTGTCGACCGCGACCACGCGGTCGCCGTCGGCGGCCAGCGCCGACCCGCCGGGCGCGACGTCGCCCAGCTGCGGGACGCCGGCAGGGGACGTGACCAGCGACCGGACGGGAGGCACGGTGCGGGCCCGTGCCGCGCCTCCAGGCCGCTCCGTGGTCGGGTCCAGGTCCCGGCGCCGGTCGTCGCGTCGTCGATCGATCGCGCAGTGTCCGCTCCACAGCGTCCCGCCGCCGGCGGCCAGCATCTGCCGCCAGCGCTCCCGGGCGAGGGCGGGGTCGTGCGGCTTGCCGTACAGCTGCCCGTCGACCTCGAACGCGGAGTCCCCGCCGAACACCACCCCGTCGACCGGCGACCCGGCGACCGCGGAGTCGGCGACTGCGGACGCCTTCGCGACGGCGAGGAGCGAGACGAGTTCCGGACCGGTCAGGTCACGGCCGAGCGATGCTGCGGCGGCGGTGCCGACGGCGTCCTCGTCGACCCCGGGGGACACGAGCACGGGTTCGATCCCGGACTGGGCGAGGAGTGCTCGGCGGGCGGGGGATGTACTCGCGAGGTACAGACGCATGGGACCATCTCACCATGGGTGAATCCGTCGGCACGCTGCTCGAACTCGACGTCACCGGGATCGCCCACGGCGGCATCTCGGTGGCACGGCACGAAGGTCGGGTGGTCTTCGTCTCCGACGCGATCCCCGGGGAGCGCGTCGTCGCCCGGGTGACCGAGGACCGCAAGAAGTCGTTCTGGCGCGCCGACACGGTCAGCGTCGTCACGCCGAGCGAGCACCGCGTCGATCACGTCTGGCCGGAGGCCGCGCTCGAGCGTGACCCGGAGACGCGCCCGGGCGGTGCCGAGTTCGGCCACATCGCCCTCGCCCACCAGCGCACGCTCAAGCACGACGTCCTCGTCGACTCGTTCGCGCGGTTCGCACGGATGGACCTCGCCGAGGTGCTCGGTCACGACGTCGTCGTCGAGGCCGCGCCCGGTGACGACGCGGCGAACGGCCTCGGCTGGCGCACCCGCGTCCGGCTCCACGTCGACGAGCAGGGCACCGCCGGCCCGTTCGCGGCCCGCTCGCACTCGGTGATCCCGGTGACGAGCCTGCCGCTCGCGACGGCCGTCGTGCAGCAGAGCGCCCCGCTCGGCCGTGGTGCGCTCCCGGGCTCGTCGGTGATCGACGTCCTCGCGCCGAGCGGTTCCGAGGGGGCGCGGCTCGTCATCGACGACCAGAAGCCCACCGTCGTGACCGAGGTCGTGGGGGAGCGCACCTTCCAGGTCGACGACAACGGGTTCTGGCAGGTGCACCGCGCGGCGGCGTCCGTGCTGACCGAGGCCGTGCAGGACCTCGTGGACCGCGACCGCCTCGACCCCGAGGGCACCCACCTCGACCTCTACGGCGGCGTGGGCCTGCTGGCCGCCGCCCTCGGTGACCTGGTCGGCCCGAAGGCGCGCATCACGAGCGTCGAGAGCGCCGGCCGTGCCACCGAGCACGCGCAGGAGAACCTGTCCGAGTGGCTCGGTGCCCGCGCCGAGACCGGCCGGGTGGACCGCTGGTTGACGAACACGGTGGCGAACGCCTCGCGGGCCGAGAAGGACCGCTTCCGCGCCGGCACGATCGTGCTCGACCCGCCCCGCGCCGGTGCCGGCCGCGACGTCGTCGTGCAGATCGCAGCGCTGCAGCCGGAGCAGGTCGTCTACGTGGCGTGCGACCCGGTGGCGCTGGCGCGCGACGTCGCGACCTTCGCCGACCTCGGGTACCGGCTCGAGGCACTGCGCGCCTTCGACCTGTTCCCGCACACCCACCACCTGGAAGCCGTCGCACGCCTGGTCCCCACCCGCTGAGGTCCGGGGCGCGGCCCGGGTGCGACCGGGGCGGGTCCGGCCGCCGCTCCTTGCGTGTCGGGGTGTCCACCAATCGGCGGACCGGCCAGCGTGGCGCAGCCCAGAAGCCCCGCACCTGAGTCCGGGCTGGGTATCCTGGGTCGTTGATGGCACTCCGGTTTCAGGGGCCGGCGTCGCGCATCGGAACGAGAGGCCACTGTGGCAGCAGGAACGACAACCACCAGCACCGAGACGTCAGGAGCGGCCACCAGGCCGGTCCGGGTCGCGATCGTCGACGACCACGAGTCCGTCCGGCTCGGGATCCAGGCGGCGTGCCAGAACGAGGGGTTCGAGGTGGTGCTCACCGCCGCCAGCGTCCCCGAGTACGTCCAGAACCTCGACGGGCGAGAGGTCGACGTCGTCGTCCTCGACCTGTCGCTCGGTGACGGATCGACCGTGACCGAGAACGTCAAGGGCGTGCAGGGGACCGGATCAGCGGTGCTCGTGCACTCCATCGCGGACCGCGTCGCCAACGTGCGTGAGGCGCTCGCAGCAGGGGCTGCCGGCGTCATCCCGAAGTCCTCCGCCACCAAGACCGTGATGGCCGCGGTCGCCACCGTCGCCCGCGGTGACGTGCTCAACAACCTCGAGTGGGCGAGTGCCATCGACGCCGACCGCGACTTCGCGAAGGCGCAGCTCGGCCGCCGGGAGCGCGAGATCCTGCACCTGTACGCGTCGGGACTCCCGCTCAAGCTCGCCGCCCAGCAGCTCGGCATCGGGTACTCGACGGCTCGTGAGTACCTCGACCGGATCCGCGTGAAGTACGTCGAGGTCGGTCGTCCGGCCCCGACGAAGGTCGACCTGCTGCGTCGAGCCGTCGAGGACGGGATCCTCCCCGGGCTCGACTCGGGCATCGACCCCGACGGCGACGGTCGCTGACACGGATGGCGACCGCGGCTGAGCCGGCGCGGACGGTCGTCGAACCGGCGCCGTTCGGGGCCGATCCGGCGCGCAGCGTCCGTGCCTCGATCACGCAGGCGTCGGTGGAGCGCGCGTTCGCGATCCTCCTCGCGATGGCCGCGGTCGGACTCGGCATCGTCGACGCACCCGCGGTCCTGGAGCAGCTGCCCTACCTCGATCCGTTCTGGGGTCCGGCGGTGACGCTCGCACTCGCGGCGTCGTTCGTGTTCGTCGGCGTCTCGGCCTTCGTGCAGCGGGTGGCCCAGATGGCGCAGATCGTGTGCGCCCTCCTGTTCCTCGTCGCGATCGTGACGTGGCCGGCGACCGTGCAGGAGCCGATCCCGTCGTCGCAGCAGCCGTGGCCGTGGTGGTTCTGCACGGTGGGGTGCACGGCGGCGGCGATGGGCTTCGCGACGTGGCGCGCGACGGTCTACACGGCGCTCGTACCGGCGGTGTACGTCGTCGTCCGGCTCAGCCCGGTCGGCGGCGGCGTCGGGGTCCTCCCCGCCCTGCTCGACGGCGTGTACACGGCGCTGCTCAGTGGTGCGGTGCTCGTCATCGCGGTGGTGCTGCGCCGGGCAGCCACTGCGGTCGACACGGCGCAGTCCACGGCGGTGCGCCGGTACTCGCTCGCCATCCGGGAGCACGCCACCGAGGTCGAACGGGTCCAGGTGGACGCCATCGTGCACGACAGCGTGCTCACGACGCTGCTCTCCGCCGCCCGTGCCGACACGCTCGAGGCCAAGACCCTCGCCGCGCGGATGGCCCGGAACGCGATCGACCACCTCGAGGCCGCGGCCACCGACGGCCCGGGCGAGGTCGCACCGGTCACCCTCGGCGAACTCCGGGCCCGCATCCGTGAGGGCGTGGGCGCACTGACCGCACCGGTCCGCCTCGTGCCGACACCGACGGGCTCGGTCCGCCTGCCCGCGTCCGTCGCCGATGCACTGGCCTCGGCGGCGCTGCAGGCCGCGGTGAACAGCGTGCAGCACGCCGGTGACGGCGAGGTCTCCCGCTGGGTCCGCATCGAGCAGCAGGGGCAGGGCGTGCTCGTCGAGGTCGGTGACGACGGCCGCGGGTTCGACGTCGCGGCGATCCCCGCCGAGCGGCTCGGCGTCCGGCGCTCCATCGTCGAGCGGGTCGCCACCGTCGACGGACGCGCCGAGGTGCACACCGCCCCCGGCGAGGGCACCCGCATCGTGCTGACGTGGTCCCCGGTTGCGAGGGCGACGGCATGAGGGTCTCCCTGCCGGCGAGCATCGCCCTCGGCCTTGCGTCGCTGTTCTCGCTGTACCACCTGGTGCTCGCCGCCGCCACACTCCCGCGCGCCGACCAGGTCGCCCCGATCATCGCGTGCATGGTCCTGTACGCCGCCGCCACCGTGCTCGCGTTGTTCGTCCCCGGGAAGGTCCTGCCGGTGTGGACGGCCTGCTTCTCCCTCGCCACCGCCGTCGTGATGCCGGTGATCGCCGCGCCCGTCGTCGTCGAGGACGACGGCCCGGGCTCCGCCACGTGGTGGATCGCGGCCATCGGCACGCTCATGGTGGTGCTCGTCGTGCGCGGTCGGGGTCCCTTCGCGTGGGCCGGCGTGCTGTTCCTGACCGTGTACACCGTCGCCTGGGCCGGCCTCGGCGCACTCGGTGGGCTCGGCGTGGTCGGCAGCGTGGCCTGGGTCGCGATCGCCACGGTCTTCGCCGGCGCGATGAGCCGCGCCACCCGGAACACGCGCGAACTCGTCCTCGCCGAGCAGGAGACCGCCGACTGGCAGGCCGCGCAGGACGCCCACGTGTTCGAGCGGCAGTTCCGGTTGAGCCAGACCACCCGGATGGCCCTGCCGATGCTGCAGCGCATCATCGACTCCTGCGGTGACCTCGACGAGGCCGACCGCGCCGAGTGCCTGCACCTCGAGCAGGCCATCCGCGACGAGATCCGCGGCCGCTCGCTGCTGTCCGACGACGTCCGCGACGAGGTCATGCGCCTGCGGCGCCGCGGCGCCACGGTCCAGCTGCACGACGACGGCGGGCTCGACGACCTGGACGCCCCGGACATCCGCCGCATCCATGCGCGGGTCGCGGAGGCGCTCCGACAGGCCCGCGACGCTGACAACGTCATCGTCCGGACCGTGGGCGAGGGATCGGACTCCGCGGTCACGGTCGTCGGGCTCCGCCTCGACGGGGCGGCGAGCGAGTCCGCGGCGCTCGGTGCGGGGCTGGACGACGACGACGGTGACGAGGACGACTCCGTCGCGCTCTGGCTCGAGATCCCGCGGCACGAGTCCGCGTAGCACGCGGCACGCGCTGAGCGCGGCACGCACGTGCCGCCGACGGCGCTGCCGACGATCATGGTGCGCCTGGCGTGTGGGCGGCGGTGGACGCGATGGGGGACAGCCGGGAGGCCCGTGGCGGTCCGGCCCCGGGCCTCCCGGCCGTCACGTGGTCGCGCCGGGCTGGCGCGGGCACGGAGGCGACCATGTCGCTGTCGTACGACGTCGACGGTGTCGCTCTGACGCGAGCGCACCTGTTGCGCGGGCACGGAAGCGACGATGTCGCTGTCGTACGACGTCGACGGTGTCGTTCCGCATCAGCCTCGGTATCGGGCTCGACAGCCGCTCCAGCACCCGCCCACAGACGCCACACACCCCGGAAACGGGGAACGGGCCGGTCGGATACCGACCGGCCCGTTCACGACCCGAGGCTGAGCGACAACCCGAATGTCGCCCTGCCTCGCAGCGGACGGTGGCTTCGTACCCTAGTCGGCCACCGACCTGCGATGTCTTTCATCGAAGGACACCGAACACCAACTACTATGCCCACGCACGAGCTGGATGTCAGTCGTCATTATGGGGGACAATTCCGGCATTTCCGGACCACCCCGGCAGATCGTGTCCCCCGAGTGAGGGGATACCGACCGGGAAGTGCGCCCTGCAACCGCTCCCGGCTGCCCGCGCACCAGGGGTACATCAGCGGAGCGATCGGCCCCAGGCGCCCGGTCCGGTCTCGAGCGGGCGGCGCAGTCCGCGGGCCGCGGCGTCCCACCCGGTGCGGGGCTCGACGACCACGGCGGCGCGTCCGGCGGCTGCGGCCTCGTCGGCCTGGCGCTGCAGGACGGCCACGACGGCGGCGAGTTCCTCGGGCGACGGGTCGCCGGAGACCACCCGGACGTCGGCCACCGAGGCGGGCTCGTCCGAGGGTACGGCTGCTGCGTGGCGACCCATCAGAGGGGGATGTTCCCGTGCTTCTTCGGGGGCAGCGTTGCACGCTTGCCCCGCAGCGACCGGAGGGCCTTGATGACCGACACGCGGGTGGCGTGCGGCTGGATGATGCCGTCGAGCTCACCGCGCTCCGCCGCCAGGTACGGCGACGCGACGTTGTACGTGTACTCGTTCGCGAGCTTCGTTCGGACCGCGGCGACGTCCTCACCGGACTCCTCGGCGCGCTTGATCTCGGCGCGGTACAGGATGTTCACGGCGCCCTGACCGCCCATGACGGCGATCTCTGCGGTCGGCCAGGCCAGGTTGATGTCGGCGCCGAGCTGCTTCGAGCCCATCACGATGTACGCGCCGCCGTAGGCCTTGCGGGTGATGACGGTGACGAGCGGGACGGTGGCCTCGGCGTAGGCGTACAGCAGCTTCGCGCCGCGGCGGATGACACCGGTCCACTCCTGGTCGGTGCCGGGCAGGTAGCCGGGCACGTCCACCAGGGTCAGGATCGGGATGCCGAACGCGTCGCAGAACCGGACGAAGCGTGCGGCTTTCTCACCGGCGTCGATGTTCAGCGTGCCGGCCATCGCCTGCGGCTGGTTCGCGATGATGCCGACCGTGCGGCCCTCGACCCGGCCGAAGCCGATCAGGATGTTCGGCGCGAAGAGCGGCTGGACCTCGAGGAACTCACCGTCGTCGACGATGTGGTCGATGATCGTGGTGACGTCGTACGGCTGGTTCGTCGAGTCCGGGATCACGAGGTCGAGCTCGTGGTCGGCGTCGGTGGTCTCGAGCTCGGGAGCGACGTCGTACGCCGGCGGGTCGGACAGGTTGTTGTCCGGCAGGAACCCGATGAGCGAGCGCGCGTAGTCGAGCGCGTCGGTCTCGTCCTCGGCCAGGTAGTGCGCCACGCCCGAGACCGCGTTGTGGGTCTGGGCGCCGCCGAGCTCCTCGAAGCCGACGTCCTCGCCCGTGACCGTCTTGATGACGTCCGGACCGGTGACGAACATGTGGCTCGTCTTGTCGACCATGATCACGAAGTCGGTGAGGGCGGGGGAGTACACCGCACCGCCGGCCGCCGGGCCCATCACGATGGAGAGCTGCGGGATGACGCCGGAGGCCTGCGTGTTCAGGCGGAAGATCTCGCCGTACTTGCCGAGCGCGACGACGCCTTCCTGGATGCGCGCACCGCCGGAGTCGAGGATGCCGATGATCGGCACGCCCGTCTTCAGCGCGTGCTGCATGACCTTGATGATCTTCTCGCCCGCGACCTCGCCGAGCGACCCACCGAAGACCGTGAAGTCCTGCGCGTACACGGCGACGTTCCGGCCGTGGATCGTGCCCACGCCGGTGACGACCGCGTCACCGTAGGGGCGCTTGGCGTCCATGCCGAACGAGGTGGTGCGGTGCCGGACGAACTCGTCGAACTCCACGAAGGAGTTCGCGTCGAGCAGCTGCTCGATGCGTTCCCGCGCGGTGCCCTTGCCCTTCGCGTGCTGCTTGGCGATGGCGGATTCGCCCGCGGCGGTCACGGCCTCGTGGTACCGGTCGCGGAGGTCGGCCAGCCGGCCGGCCGTCGTCGACAGATCGGGGGTGTCTCCTGAAGTCACCCGCTCACCCTACCGGCGGTCGGGACGGGGTCGGTTGGAGGACCCCCACGGTTCCTGCCCGTACATTTGCGTGCATGTCCACAGCCCCGTCACCGTCGTTCCCCGCCACCAGCGAGGCAGTCCGGTCGGCGGGCGCGACGATCACCACCCCCGCCGAGACCGGGTCCACCAACGCGGACCTGCTCGCCGCCGCCGCCGAGCAACAGCACGGCAGCGTCGTCGCGACCCTGCACCAGACCGCGGGGCGGGGCCGCCTCGACCGCACCTGGACCGCACCGGTCGGTGAGACGCTCGCCGCCAGCGTGCTCGTCCGCGCCGACCTGGACGACCACGACCGCGGCTGGCTGCCCCTGGTCGCCGGCGCGGCGATGCGCGACGCGATCGCGTCGGTGCTCCCCGCCGGCGCGGACGTCGTGGTGAAGTGGCCGAACGACGTGCAGGTCGCCGGGGACAAGGTGTGCGGGATCCTCTGCCAGGTCGCCCCCGACGGCAGCGTCGTCGTCGGCGCCGGCGTGAACCTCACGATCCCGGCCGACCGGCTGCCCACCCCGACGTCCACCTCGCTCCTGCTCGCCGGCGCGGTCGACGACGCACCCGCCCTGGCCGACGCGGTCCTGTCCGCCTTCCTGCGGTCCGTCCTGGAGGCGGTGGCCGGCCTGGTCACGGGTGGTCCCGCCGCCGAGACGGTCCGGTCCCACGTCCGTGCCGCGTGCGGCACGGTCGGTCGCCGCATCCGCCTCGAGCTGCCGGACGGCTCGGTCGAGGAGGCCGACGCCACCGGCATCGACGACGCCGGCCGCATCACGATCCGGGACCGAGCGGGCGTCAGCAGGGGCGTCGCGGTGGGGGACGTCACCCACCTGCGGTATGCATGACGGCATGACCGCCGAGCCCCCGCCCGAACGTGTCGTCGCGCGCCTGCGACCGCACGCCCGTCGGCTGGTGCGTCCGGCGGTGTTCGTCGTGCTCGTCACCGCGGCCGGCGGCTTCGGCTTCGGGGTGTTCCAGGCGCAGCTGGCGTGGTTGAACGCGGTCGTCGCGCTCGTCGTCGTGGTCCTCGTCGTGTTCGGCGGTGCCGTGCCGTTGTTCCGCTGGATGTCGGAGCGGTACGTCGTCACCACACGGCGCCTGGTCGTGGTCAACGGCCTCGGCACCCGGACCCGGCGTGAGCTCCTGCACTCCCGCGGCTACGACGTCACGGTGCGGCGCCGCGGCCTGCAGGGGCTGTTCCGCTCCGGTGACGTGCTCGTGTTCCCCGGGGACGACCCCGCTGTGGTCCTCGCCGACGTGCCGCACGCCGACCTCGTCGTCGCCGTCCTGCACGACCTGGTGGAGGCGTACGAGGCCAGGCGACGCCATCGTGAGCCGGACTGGGACGAGATCGTCGGCGGTCCCGACCGTCCGCCGTGGGGCGACGTGCGGGCCTGACCCGGCCACTCCGAGCGGCGCCGTGGGCGTCGCTGCGGGCGCCGTGATGAGACTTCGGCGAGAAACCGGTACCTTCTTCGACGTGCGTATCTCTGTGATCGGCTGCGGCTACCTCGGTGCCGTGCACGCCGCCTCCATGGCCAAACTCGGACACGAGGTCGTCGCCGTGGACGTCGACCCCACCAAGATCGAGCGGCTCGCCGCGGGCGAGGCCCCCTTCTTCGAGCCCGGCCTGCCCGAGATCCTGACCGAGGCGCTCGAGTCCGGTCGGATCCGCTTCACCACCGACATGGCCGAGGTCGCCGGTGCCCGCGTGCACTTCCTCGCCGTCGGCACCCCGCAGGGCCCCACCGGTGCCGCGGACCTGACGTACGTGAACGCCGCCGTCGCCGCGCTCACCCCGCACCTGACCGCGGGCGAGTTCGTCGTGGGCAAGTCGACCGTGCCCGTCGGCACCGCCGCGCGCCTGGCCGCCGAGGTCAGCGAGGCCGTCCCCGGCGCGACGCTCGTCTGGAACCCCGAGTTCCTGCGTGAGGGCTTCGCCGTGCAGGACACCATCGCGCCGGACCGCTTCGTCTACGGCGTGCCGGACGGCGAGGCGGGCGAACAGGCCGTCGCCGCCCTCGACGAGGTCTACGCCGAGGCGCTGTCCACCGGCACGCCCCGACTCGTCGTCAACCTGCCCACCGCCGAGCTCGTGAAGATCAGCGCCAACGCGTTCCTCGCCACGAAGATCTCGTTCATCAACTCGATGGCCGAGATCGCCGAGGTCGCCGGAGCCGACGTCACCGCGCTCGCCGACGCCATCGGCCACGACGCCCGCATCGGCCGCAAGTTCCTGAACGCCGGCCTCGGCTTCGGCGGCGGCTGCCTGCCGAAGGACATCCGTGCCTTCCAGGCGCGCGCGAACGAGCTGGGCGTCGGGGAGTCCCTGGCGTTCCTCGCCGACGTCGACGCCACCAACCTGCGTCGTCGTGCGCACGTCGTCGAACTGGCGCAGGAGCTGCTCGGCGGGGTCGTCAGCGGCAAGCGCGTCGCGGTGCTCGGCCTGGCGTTCAAGCCGAACTCCGACGACGTCCGCGACTCGCCGGCCCTCGACATCGCGGCTCGCCTGCACGAGCTCGGCGCCGTCGTCTCGGCGTACGACCCCGAGGCCGTCGTCACCGCGCGCCGCGTGCACCCCGAGCTCGACTACGTCGAGAGCGCGGCCGAGGCGCTGGGCGGGGCCGAGCTGGTGCTCGTGCTCACCGAGTGGACCGAGTTCCGCGAGCTCGACGCGACGGCCGCCGCCGCACTCGTGGCGTCGCCGGTCGTCATCGACGGCCGCAACTGCCTCGACCGTGACGCGTGGACTGCCGCCGGCTTCACCTACCGCGGCATGGGGCGCTGACGTCGCCTGACGTGCAGCAGCACACCCCGCGCTCCGACCGCATCCACGCTCTGCTCACCGCGGGGCTCCGGGGCCGGGAATGGGCGACACCGGTCGTCCTCGCTGCCATGCTGCTCGTCCTGACGGCCTCGGTCGCGCGGACCTTCTCGTCGATGCCGCTCGCGAGCGTCGACGAGTCCGCACACGTCGACTACGTGCTGCGGGTGTGGCACGGCCAGCTGCCGGTGCTCCTGGACGGCATCCGGTTCCGACCGGGGTTCGGTGGGACGCCGCCGGTGCAGTGGGTCGCACAGCACCCGCCGCTGTACTACGTGCTGCTCGCCCCGGTGATCGGGCCGCTCGTCGACGCGGGGCACCCCGTGCAGGCGGTCGTGTTCGGCCGGCTCTGCAACGCGGTGTTCGCCGCAGCCGTCGTACCGAGTGCGGCGTGGGCGGCCTCCCGCTGCTTCCCGGGCGTGGTGCGGCTGCCCGGGACCGTCGCCGTCGTCACCGCGTCGACGAGCGTCCTCGTGGTGCAGGGCGGCGTCGTCTACAACGACTCCCTCGCCGCGTTGACGTGCGCGCTCGCGTGCGGTGTGGCCGGCGCAGCACTCCGGTCCGGCGTCGGTCCGGGGCTCGCGGTCGGGGGAGCACTCATCGCCGCCGCCGGCACCACCACACGGCTCACCTTCGCGCTCTGGCTCGTCGCGATGGTCGTCGCGTTCGCGCTGGCCCGGACGGTGCGGCTCGGACGCCTGCACGGTCTCGCCGCCCGGGCCCTGGTGGCCGCGGTGCCCCTCGCCGCCGCGGCCGCCGCGTCCGGGTGGTTCTGGCTGCGCAACCAGGCCCTGACCGGTTCGTTCAGCGGCCGGCCCACCGCGTGGCCCGGGTACACGCCCCGCCCGCACTGGTCCGAGGTCGAGATCGTCTCGATGCTCGGGTTCTGGCGCCAGCTGTTCGCGCTCTTCCGGGGTGCGCTGCCCATCGCGTCGCCGCTGCCGTGGGTGCTGCTGCTGCTCCCGGTGCTGCTGTTCGTCGCGGCCCTGGTGGCGCGTCGCCTCCGGCCCCGGGGTCCGGCCGACGAGGACCGGTGGCCGCGCCGGCTCGTCGTCGCGATGCTGGTCGTCGTGACCCTGCTGTTCGTCGTCGTCGAGATCCGCTACGCGGCCGGCGGCGGCGCGCCGCTCAACCGCTACACGCTCACCGTCCTGGTGCCGATCGCCCTCGCGATGGCGGCGGGGTTCCTCGCCTGGGGACGGATCGGCACGTGGACGGCGCTGGCCTGGGCCGTGGCGGCGTTCGTGCCGACCTGGTCGCTGTTCGACGCAGCCGGGTCGGAACTCGTCGGACACTCCGGCACGGTCGTCGTGCTGGCCTCGGTGGCCGCGGCGGTGTGCGCCGCCGCCACCGTGGTGCTCTACGCGATCGCCGCGCGCAGCACCGCCCGGTAGCGCTCGCCGATCCGCTCCGTCGAGAACTCGGCTGCCGAGACGACGGCCTGCTCCTGGTAACGGGACCGTGCCGCGTCGTCGGTGAGCACGCGCTGCAGTGCCGCGCGGAGCGCCGGGACGTCGCCCGGGGGCACGAGCACGCCCGACACGTCGTCCTGCACGACGTCGCGGATGCCCGGCAGGTCGCTCGCCACGATCGCGGCACCGACCGCCGCGGCCTCGAGCAGGGTGACCGGCAGGCCCTCCTGGTCGCCGTTCGCAGCGGGGATGGACGGTACCGCGACGACCGTGGCCGACGCCAGGGTCTCGAGCACCTCGCTGCGACCGCGCTGCCCCAGGAACGTCACCGGCAGACCCGCTGCCTGCTGCTCGAGCTGCGCGCGGTACGGGCCGTCGCCGACGACGGTGAGCCGCCACGGGACGTCGGCGCCGAGTCCCCGGAGCGCCTCGATCAGGTTGCCGAAGCCCTTCTTCTCGACGAGCCGGCCGACGGCGACCACGTGGTGCTCCTGCGGCGCGACGCGGGCGCGGGTGTCGCGGGCGGGGCCCAGGTCGACCCCCATCGGGATCACGGTGGACCGTGACTCCGGGACGCCCCACTCGGTCAGGCGGTCGCGCATCTCGGAGTTCACGGTGGTGACGTGCGCCGAGCGACCGAAGATCCAGCGCTTGAGCCGGACCAGGGGAGCCGCACGGAGGGCGTAGATGTCACCGCCGTGCGTCGTCACGACGACGGGCACCCCGGGGGCGGCCAGGGTCGCGACGAGGGCCTGCGGGATCGCCCAGTGGGCGTGGATGACGTCCGGTTTCGCGGAGCGCACCAGGCGACGGACGGCCAGGTACTGCGCGAGCACCAGCGCGGGGACCTGCACGACCCGGGAGCGACGCTCCTTGAGGTTGTCGAGGATCGCACCGTCGGCGAGGTCCTCGAACCGGCGCGGGAAGTACGGGTAGCGGCGCACCGCGACCTCGCCGATGCGCTCCTTCGCGGCGCCGCCCGGCACGCGGGGGGTGAGCACGAGGGTGTCGAACTCGGTCGCCTCCTGGTGGGCGAGGTCGAGCACGAACGCCGGCACGCCGTCGTCCGGACGGGCCGGGAACGTCGAGCCCAGGACGAGCAGGCGGGGGCGGTCCGGGTGGGAGCGGGCGGAGCGAGTGGTGCGGGACATCGTGCCTTTCCGGGGGTGGCGGGGGACGGTCCGGTAGGCTCTCACCCCGTGCGCGTACTGATCCACAATAGCGATTCGCCCCACAACCGCGGGGACCGGGCGATCCTCGCCGGCAACGTCGAGCTCGTCCGTCGCCGGTGGCCCGACGCCGAGATCGTCTCCCTGTCCCAGTACCCCGAGCGGGACGCCGCGTGGTTCGGGATCCGGTTCCTGCCGGTCTCCCCGTACAGCACCGGCATCGGGGACCTCTTCGCCCTGCTCCGTGCGGCCCGTGGTGCCGACGTGGTGCTCTGGGGTGGCGGCGAGATCCTGAAGGACTACACGAACAAGCTCGGCCTCGTGTACTGGTTCGGCAAGATGCTGCTCGTCCGTGTGGTCAACAAGAACCTCGTCGGGGCCTTCCAGGGCATCGGCCCGACCACCGCCGGCATCAGCAAGCGCCTGATCCGCGCCACCGTCGACCTGTGCAGCGCGTTCGCCGTCCGTGACGACGAGTCCCGCGACAAGCTCCTGTCCTGGGGCGTGACGACACCGATCGTCTCGTCCTTCGACCCCGCGGTCGTCGGGACGGTCACCGCTCCGGACGCCGACGTGCTCGAGCGGCTCGAGCGCACCACCGGTCTGACCGCCGAGCGGCTCGAGGGCTCGATCGGCTTCGGCGTCCGGCGCTGGTTCCACTACAAGCGCAGCGGCTGGATCCCGTTCCGGTTCCTGCCGAAGCGCTTCCGCCAGACCGGCGTCGACAGCGACAAGCTCGTGACCTACCGACAGGCCGTCGCCGACCTCGCCGACCGCGTCATCGACCGTTGGGACGCCGACGTCGTGTTCTACCCGATGCACATGGAGGCATCCGAGGGCGACGCCGCGTTCGCCCGCGAGGTCATCGCCCTGATGCGGCACGCCGACCGCACCCACGTGGTCGAGGCCGACGAGTTCTCGCCGTCCGAGTACGCCGGGCTGATGTCCCGCAGCCGCCTCTTCCTGGCGAGCCGCCTGCACTCCGCGATCGTCGCGACCATCGCCGGGGTCCCCGCCGCTGTGTTGTACTACGTCGACAAGGGCCGGCTGTTCTTCGAGCAGATGGGCCAGCAGGCGTACTCGAAGCCGATCGAGGCGGCGCTCGAACCCACGTTCGTCGACGACGTCACGGCGCAGCTCGAGGCGCTCGACGCGAACCGCGACGCGGTCCGCACGCAGCTCGCCGAGGGCGTGGCCCGCATGGCCACCGCCCTCGACGCCGACTTCGCCGAGGCGACGCGCGACGTCCGCTGACGTCGTCCGCTGCACGACGGGCGCGATCGTGCGCCCGTGACGGACGGGAGGCCCGTGGCGACACCGCCACGGGCCTCCCGTCCGTCGTCAGCCTGGTGTGGCTGGCGCCATCGGTCGGGCCGTCGTCGCCTGGTGCGGCGTTGACCGCTCGGTGCGCGCTCGCAAGCGCGCACCGAGCGGTCAACCTCGCACGGGGCGTCAGCTCGTCCGGGAGGCGAAGCGCTTCAGGTACGTGATGTCGTTGCGGTAGACGTCCTGGTCACCGGGGAGCGTGCCGCTGGCCGCCCACTGCCAGAACGTCCACTTCGACCAGCTGCGCCCGAGGGTGCCGGGCGAGGTGAAGTTCTTCACCGGGTAGATCGCGACGAACAACGGGTTCTTCGAGAACTGGTTGCTGTTGTTCGTGCAGCGCTTCCACCAGTCGGTCGTGGTGTAGATCGCGGGGTACCGACCCGTCTTGGCGACGACGGTCCTGTTGAAGTCCTTGATCCAGCTGCGCATCGACGACCACGACTTGCCGTAGCAGGTGCCCTGGGCGGCGCTGCCGTACTCGATGTCGAGCAGCGGCGGCAGGGTCTTGCCGTCCTTGCTCCACTGGCCGCCGTGGGCGAAGAAGTAGTTCGCGGTCGCGGCGCCGCTGGCCTGGCTCGGCTGGGCGTAGACGTAGCCGCCTCGGTACAGGTTGCGCTGCTTCGCCGTGGCGTACTGCTGCTTGTAGGTGGAGCTGACGTACGAGGTGCCCTCGGTGGCCTTGACGTACACGAACCGGGCGCCGTTGCGGTACGCCTGCAGGAAGTTGACGCTCGGCTGCCACGCGCTGATGTCGAAGCCCTGCACCCGGCCGGGGGGCGGCCCGCCGGCAGCGGCGGCAGCGGCTGACGAGCTGAGGGCCTGCGCGCTGACCCCGCCGCCCGAGGACACGTCAGGGGAGGCGGTGGTCACGTGGGACTCGCCGGCGTGGGCGGCGATGCCGGCGCCCATGGTGTGGTTGCCGGTGCGGTCCATCTCGGCGATGGAGAGCTGCTGGGCGGCGGCGGGCGCTGCGGCGTCCGGGGCTGGTGCCGGCGTCGCCGCGGGCGTCGGCGTGCTCGCGGCGGGCGTGGGTGCCGGCGTCGCGGTGGTCGGGCCGGTCGTGGTCGTGGTCACGCCGACCGCCGGGCCACTGCCGAAGGTGATGGCCCCGGCGACGACGGCAGCGGTGCCGAGCCCGAGGAGCCTGCTGATCGGTGCGCGCATGTGGTCTCGTCTTCCCTGTCGAGATGCCGTGGGGCCTGATCTCCCACGCCGCGGTCCGAGCGATGCTACCTGGCCTCGGCGGCACATGTCCGTCCGACGCACACCCGACGGCCCCGGCGGAGGGGGGGGCTAGCGGGTCGTGCGCGTGTCCTCGGTGTCGTCGGTCTCGACTTCTGGCAGTCGGCCGCGGGACGAGACCTCGCGGGTCGCGTGCTTCTGGCGACGGTTCAGGAAGTTGCGCTCCACCAGCCACCAGAAGCCCACGCAGATCGCGAGCACGACGGGGATGACCACGAAGATCATCAGCAGGAACTGCCACTTCGGGTACAGCCCCATCGGCAGGAGCAGCAGGTTGCCGAGGCCGAGCAGCGGGCTGTGGAACAGGTACACCGAGTACGACACCAGGCCCAGGAGCACGAACGGCTTCCAGGCGAAGAACCGGGCGAGCCAGGTGTGCTGCCCCGTCACCGCCCGGCGTCCCATCCACGTCAGCAGGATGCCGGCGAAGATGCCGAGGACGACCTCGGACGGCCAGGTCTGGTGCTGCCAGTAGTCGCGGTTGCGGAAGAACACGAGGAGCATGCCGACGAACATCGCGGCGACGAACACCCCGCCCTGCCAGCGCGGGCCGCCGAGCTTCGAGGTGTTCAGCTTGCCGGTGAGGTGCTCGTCGCGGGCCTTCACCGTGAGCTCCGCGGCGAGCATGCCGACCGCGAAGAGCCCGACGAACCACGGGTGCATCCATGAGTAGCGGCTCTCGGAGCCCATCCACATGCCGATCAGGACGAGCGAGGACGCGGTGGCCCATCCGCCGAAGACCTTCCAGAGCGGCAGGATCAGCAGCGGCATGAGGAAGTAGATCTGCCACTCGACGGCGACCGTCCACATCGGGCCGTTGATCTTGCCGATGTACTGCGGGAAGAAGTCGTGCACCAGGAAGAAGTGCGTGAGGAACGTGCCCCAGCCCATCGGGAGCTTGGTGTCCCACTGCGTGCCGCCGGGCTGGCCCATCACCGGGACGAACAGGATGATGAGCGCGAAGACGACCAGTGACGCCCAGTACGGCGGGATGATCCGTCGGGCGCGGCGCCAGATGAACTTCCAGAAACCGCCGGGCAACCGGTAGCGGTCGAACCGGGTCACGACGGGCAGCATGAGCACGTAGCCGGACAGGACGATGAACAGCGGGACGCCGAGGTAGCCCCAGCCGATGAACGGTCGGAGCCACGGCAGCTCGGTCGGCCCCGTGCCGGTCGTCCCCGTGAAGAGGTACGCGTGGTAGAACACCACGGCGAGGGCAGCGAGCCCGCGGAGTCCGTCGAGGTACGGGAACTCGAGTCGGCCCCCGGCGCGGGGAGCGGCGGCCGTCGGTTCGGCTGCGGATTCGGCTGCGCGGGTTTCGGTGGCCAACGAACGTCCTCGAGGTGGTCGGAGCGGGGTCCCCGGCAGTCTCCCACACGCCGAGTGCGACCCGCGATCCGCCTCAGTGCGGTCCGACAAGCGAACGGATGTCATGATGAAGCACGTGACCGTGACGACGCCCGCAGCACCGCAGATCACCCACGAGCCCGTTCGACGGCGTTCGGGGGCGGTCACACGGCGGTACCGGCACGTCGTCGCACCCCTGATCCTGGCCGTCCTCGTGGTCGTCGGCGTCGTCCTGAGCGCCGCCGTGGCGTACCACAACCGCCTCGGCGTGACGAACGTCGACGGCATCTCCTACATGGGCATCGCGCGCGAGTACGCGAACGGCTGGTTCCCCGACGCCATCAACGCGTACTGGTCGCCGCTGGTGTCGTGGATGATGGCGCCGTTCGTCGCGTTCGGCCTCGGCTTGCAGACGGCGTTCGCGATCGTGAACTGCTTCGCCGTGGCCGTCGTGCTCGGCATCGGCGGGTGGCTCGTCTGGTCGCAGAACCACCGCATCGTCCCCGCCGTGCTCTTCATGGTGACCGCGATCCCCGCCCTGATGAGCGCGGTGTCGGTGCAGACCCCGGACCTGCTCGTCGTCGCGTGGGTCGTCGGGTTCCTCTGGGCGCTCCGCTGGGCCGACCAGGCGCTGCACGGGTCGACGCGTGCGCGTGTCGCCTCCGGCGCGGTGCTCGGCGTCGTGGCCGCCCTCGGCTACTTCACGAAGCTCTTCCTGCTGCCGGTAGCCATCGGCGCCGTGATCCTCTGGCTGCTGCTGCGCGTCTGGTCAGCGCGCCGTCGCGGTGAGCCCGTGCGGCACTGGTGGACAGCCCCGGTCGCGACGATCGTGGTGTTCGCCGTCGTCATCGCCCCCTGGGTCGGTGCCCTGACCGTCAAGTACGGCACGGTGACCCTCGGGTCGTCGCTGTCGGTGAACATCGGCTCGAAGTTCGACGACGGCGGCCGCGCCACCGACTGGCCGTTCCTGCCGGTCCCGCCGAACGACCACGCGTTCTCGCCCAACGAGGACTTCACCCCGTCGGTCTACAAGCAGGGCCCGATGGAGAACCCGGACCCCGCCGTGGTGCCGCCGCGCACCGAGTCGGCCGCCGAGGACACCGCGCCCAAGGTGACGAAGGAGTCCGGCATCGCGGCCCGCGCCGGGTACTACCTGCACGAGCGCATGCTCGCCCTGCCGTACTACCTGCAGAAGATCAGCACGTTCGCGCCGTTCGCCGCACCGATCGCCCTGCTCTTCGCCGCCGCACTCGTCATCGGCGTCGTCCGCTTCCGCCGCTACGCGTTCACCTGCATCGTCGCCGCGACGACCCTGGTGTACTTCGTCGGCTACGGCATGATCACGTCGTCGTCGAGCGGCGGCGGCAACGCCCGCTACTACTGGCCGCTCTTCTACCTGACCGCGATGATCGGCGCGCTCATGCTGCCGGCCGTCTGGCGGCTGGTCCGCCGCCGTGGGGTGGTCCGCACGATCGTCGCCTGCCTCGCGATCGCCGTGGTGCCCATCGCGTCCTACACGCAGAACTGGCTCGGTTCGCCGGCGCCGTTCTACCCGTCGGTCAACCGCACCGAGGCGCTGCGCGTGCTCGGGCCGACCGACGTGCCGGAGATCGTCCGGCTCGCCGACCAGATCCGGGCGAGCGGCGCCCTGCCCGAGGACGCCACCGTCATCGGCTCGAACTACCGCTCGCTGTCGTCGCTCGCGTTCCTGACGGACACGCGTGTGTACGGTCGCTCAGGTCAGGGCTACACGTACCACTCCGACGCGATGCGCAACCTGTTCATCGACGAGGGCGTGCAGTACTTCGTGCAGTTCGACCCGGCGACCGCTCCGGCGCGCGACTACTCGGTGGCCGGCAAGCTGGTCGGCACGTACAACGCGACGATCTCGTGCAGCGCCGACCGGTCGACCGACCCGGAGATCCCCTGCCGCGTGCAGATCGTCAAGCTCGCCCGGTGACGCTCGCCCGGTGACGGCACCGCAGCGCGCACCCCGCAGCAGCACCGCAGGGAGCGGCCCGCCCCACCGTCTAGCATGACCTGAGCCCGTGACCTGAGCAGGAGACCCGTTTGTCCGCAAGCACCAGCGACACCCCCGCGCCCGAGGGGAAGCGTCCGTCGAAGCGGCGGCGGTTCCTCGGCAAGGCGATCCCCATCGTCTTCTACGTCCTGCTCGCGGTGTTCCTCGTGCTGTACCTGCGCGGCGTCGACTGGGGACAGCTCGCCGGGCTCGACTGGCAGTGGTCCTGGGTGGTCGTCGCGACGGTGATCAGCCTCGGGTTCCGCTACTGGGGCGTCGGCATCTGGTTCTACCTGCTGCGGCGTCTCGGAGCCACCGGGCTGAAGGGCAGCGGGGTCACCCTGACCTACGTGTACGCGAAGTCCTGGATGGGCCGCTACATCCCGGGTGCCGCGACCTGGATCATCGGCAAGGTCTACTTCGCCTCGAAGCACGGCGTCTCCAAGGCTCGGCTCGGCGTGAGCGGGCTGCTCGAGGGTGCCCTGCAGATCGCCGCGACCCTGGCCCTGGCCCTCGTGCTGTTGCTCATCGACCCGCGCACGCACGACCTCGACCCGTGGCTGATCGTCCTGATGATCGCGGCGTTCGTGGGCTGCGTCGTCTGCCTGATCCCGCGCGTGTTCGTGTTCCTGATCGGGATCGCGCTGAAGATCCTGCGTCGCAAGCCGCTCGAGGCCGACGTCCGCCCGAACCTCGGCACGGTCATCGGCGGTGCCGGCCTGTACGTCGCCGGCGCGGTGCTCTCCGGAACGGCCTACTACTTCATCACGCTGGCGGTGTACCCCTCGCTGAAGCTCTCCGACGCCGCGTTCGTGATCGGTGCCGCGAGCATGGCCTCGGCGATCAGCATGCTGGCGGTCTTCGCCCCCGGCGGGCTCGGCGTCCGCGAGGGCGTGCAGGCCCTCCTGCTGGCACTCGTGATGCCGGTGCCGGTCGCCCTCGTGGTGGTCGTGGTCACCCGCATCTGGAGCCTGGCCGTCGACGGCCTCTTCCTGCTCTGCGCCGCTGCCCCCACGTGGTTCCGGCGCAACCGCCCGAGCGACGACCCGTCGGCGGTCGAGGGCGGCGCCCCCGCCGCCTGACGCGACAGCGACTGAGCAGAAGACGTCGGGTCCCACACCGGGACCCGACGTCTTCTGCTCACCGGGTGGGGCACGGGGCGTGCGTGACGGCGGACGGGAGGCCCGGTGCCGGCTGGCACGGGGCCTCCCGTCCGTCTCGTGGGGCGTCCACCCCACGCCGTGCGCGTCCGCCGAGGGGGCACGACATGTCGCCTGTGGCCGCGCCCGGCGGCGGTTCGTGCACCCCCGGCGTCGCGCCGGCGGCATGTCCTGCGCACCCGGCGGCCGGCGGCCGGGCGGGTCAGGCGGCGGGCACCGTCACCGGGCGCGCGCGGCGGTCGGCCCGGGCGACCTGCACGACCGATGCGACGAGCCCCACCGCGACCAGGAGCACGACGACCACGAGCACCGCGGGCGACACCGGCCCGATCTCGGAGTACCGCAGCAGCCCGCGGCCCGTCACCGGGAACACCGCCGCGTTCCAGAACCAGGCCGACGCCACCGCGAAGCCGTACACCCCGACGGCGGGCAGCACGACCGCCAGCGCGATCGCCGCCCGTGTCCGGGTCGTTCCGGCCGGCACCAGCCGTCGCCAGGCGAGCGCGCTCAGCACGATGAGACAGACGATCGCAGGGAAGTAGTAGCGGCCCTGGGTGGCGGCGACCTCGGTCGTGGTCAGGTACGAGTGCGCGCTCGTGCGGTTCTGGATGCCGATCAGGAGCGCCGGGAACACCGCGAGGCACAGCGCCACCCGCAGATCAGGGCCTCGGCGGAACGCCCAGCCGACGAGGACCACGAGGGCGACCAGGGTCAGGACGGCGGTGAGCAGGTCACCGATCGTCACTTGGGCGCGGCCCCCGAAGCTGCCCCAGAACGTGCGCGTCAGGGTGCCCCAGCTGACGTCGAGGAAGTGTCCGAGCGTGGGGCTCTCGCCCGGTGGGAAGTCCTTCGGAGGACGCATCGCCGTGTAGCCGTTCGGCTGGACGCGGCCGTACGACACGAGGTTGTGCAGCCACCACCAGGCCCCGATGCCGCCGGAGACCGCCATCGCGACGACCGTGCGGAGGATCCGCTGCCGCAGGGACAGCACCCCGGCCCCGGCGAACAGCACGACCACCGCGACGAACGGCACCGCGGGCAACCCCGTGCCCTTGATCCAGACCAGGGCGCCGAGGACCACCGCCAGTGCGATCGTGGTGCGCCAGCGGGTGTCGCCGGTGAGCAGGCGGGTCGCGAGCCACACGACGATCCCCGCGACGAGCAGCACCGGGGCGTCGTTCGAGAACGACGAACCGATGGACGCGAGCTCGGGGGTCGCGAACACGGCGAGGGCACCGATCAGGGCCGCGCGGGGCGAACGGGTCACGCGGCGCACCGACGCCCAGGCGAGCAACGGCAGCGCGGTCACGGCCAGGACGTCGGCCAGGCGGAGGGCGACGAACGCGTGGTCCCAGCGGAGCTCACCGAAGTCGACGGCCCGGAGCACCGCGGCACCGGCCAGGTAGGCGGTCGGCGGGTGCTGGGTCATCTGGTTGACCGTCGCCGACGGCCCCGGGGCGTTCTGCAGCAGCTCGCTCACCGTCGACCACTCGTCGGACGGCTTCGTCGCCTGCTCGACCTTCGCGGCCTGCACGGCGTTGGTGACGTACAGCTCACCGGGGGCCGCCCACGCGTCGCCGAGGGCCAGGTGCACCGAGGCGTCGATGTGCGCGGTCTCGTCGGGCGCCTCGAAGACGGGCACGATCAGGGCCCACGCCACCAGCCAGAGCCCGAAGGTCGCCGTGATCACCGCGATCGCGACGCGTTCCCAGCGTGCGGTGCGGGGTGGAGCGGGGGTGGTGGTCGTCTCGGCCGTCACCCCACCGATCCTAGGTCAGGCGTCGTGGGGGACCCGCGGTTCGGGTTCCGCGGCGTCGGCGTCGGCGAGCGGTCCGGCTGCGGTCCGCTCGGGGTGGTACACCCACACCTTGTAGAGCCAGAACCGGAAGACCGTGCCGAGCGCGAGGCCGATGACGTTCGCGACGTTGTCGGCGAGCACCGAGGTCAGCCCCATCACGTAGTGCGACACCCCGAGGCAGGCGAGCGCGATGACCATGCCGCCGAGCGAGACGACGACGAACTCGATGCCCTCGCGCGTGGCCACGGCTCGACGCTGCTCACGGAAGGTCCAGTACCGGTTGCCCATCCAGTTGACGAAGATCGCCACGACGGTCGAGATCACCTTCGCCCAGAACGGCCCCGAGTGGACGTCCTCCGGGTTGAGGACCGTGATGCGCAGCACGTTGAACACCGTGGTGTCCACGACGAAGCCGACGGCACCGACGACACCGAAGCGTGCCAGCTGGGCGATGAGGCGCCGCACGAGCCCTCCAGGATCCGTAGAGTTGTGACCGGTCGTGCAGTGCAACGACCCGAACAGCGATTGTAGACAACGCGTTCACACCGCACGGTGGGAACGCCGGAAGGATCACACAGCATGGCGTTGCGCGTCGGGGTCATCGGTGGGGGACAGCTGGCACGGATGATGGTGCCGGCCGCGGTCGAACTGGGGGTCGACATCCGGGTGCTCGCCGAGGGGCCCGGTATGTCCGCCGCCATCGCCGCCACCGCAGAGGGCGACTACCACGACGCCGACACGGTGCTCGAGTTCGCCCGGCAGGTCGACGTCGTGACCTTCGACCACGAGCACGTGCCGCAGGACGTTCTGCGCAGGCTGGTCGACGCGGGGGTGGCGGTCCACCCCGGACCGGACGCACTCGCCGTCGCGCAGGACAAGATCACCATGCGCCGCCGACTCAGCGAACTCGGCCTGCCGGTCCCGGACTGGGCCGCCGTGCACGGCCCGGACGAGCTCCGCGCGTTCCTCGCCGACCACGGCGGCCGAGCCGTCGTCAAGACGCCCAGGGGCGGCTACGACGGCAAGGGCGTGCGGGTCGTCTCCGACGCCGCCGACGTGGACGACTGGTTCATCGCGGTGGCCGAGGCCGGCGGCGACCAGGCCCTGCTGGTCGAGGAACTCGTTCCCTTCACCCGCGAGCTCGCGCAGTCCGTGGCACGCCGTCCCTCCGGGCAGGTCGTCGCCTGGCCGCTCGTCGAGACCGTGCAGCGCGACGGGGTCTGCGCCGAGGTCATCGCCCCGGCCCCGGACAGTGCCGGCCGGATCGCCGACCTGACCGAGTCGATCGCGGTGCGCATCGCCGAGGAGCTCGGGGTCACCGGGGTCCTCGCGGTCGAGCTGTTCCAGACCGACGACGAACGCATCCTCATCAACGAGCTCGCGATGCGTCCGCACAACACCGGGCACTGGACCATCGACGGCGCCACCACGAGCCAGTTCGAGCAGCACCTGCGTGCCGTCCTCGACCTGCCACTCGGGGCCACCGGCTCGTTCGCCCCGGCGTCCGTCATGGTCAACGTGCTCGGTGGGCCCGCCGACGGCGACCTCGCCGCCCGGTACCCCGCAGCGCTCGAGGCCTTCCCCGAGGCGAAGTACCACTTCTACGGCAAGGCTCCCCGGCCCGGTCGGAAGATCGGGCACGTCACGGTGCTCGGCGACGACGTCGACGACGTCGTCTACCGGGCGCGCGCGGCCGCGGCGCACTTCGACGACTGAGGTCGCGTTCCCGACGCGACCGGATGACGCAACGGGAGGCCCGTGGCGACGCCGCCACGGGCCTCCCGTTGCGTCCGGGGTGCGGGACGCGCTTGTCGGCCGCTCTGCGGACACCCCCTCGGGTGGCACCCGCTCGGGAGGCTGGTGGGGGCGGGCGGCGCGTGTTCCCCTGGAACAGTCCGTGTCCGTCGTCCAGGGGAGTCTCCATGCGCCGCCGTCCGCGCCGTACCGCCGTCTGCGGTGCCGCCGTCGCCCTCGTCGCAGCCGTCGCCGGCCTGCTGCCGACCGCGACCGCGTCCGCCGCGACCTCGGCGTCCACCATCCGCTCGGCCACGTCCGCGTCGCTCTACGGCGCCGGACCGTACCGGTCGCCCACGAGCGAGGCCGCGAAGGCCCAGGCGGCCCTCGCCGCCACCGACCCCGCCGGTGCTGCCGCGGCGAAGACCATCGCCGGCTACCCGGTCGCGACCTGGCTCGGTGACTGGAGCCAGGGCACCCAGCTGACCAAGACCATCAGCACCGCCCTGACCGGCGCCGAGCAGTCCGGCACCACCCCTGTCTTCGTGCTCTACGCGATTCCCGACCGTGACTGTGGCGGGTACTCCGCCGGCGGGTTCGACGAGCGGTCCTACGACGCCTGGGTCGACCAGGTCACCGCGGCGCTCGCGGGCCACCGCGCGGCCGTCGTCGTCGAACCGGACTCACTCGCGATGCTCAGCAATGCCAAGTGCAGCACCACGCTCGACGAGCAGCGCTACCGGATCCTCTCCCGCACCGTCGCCGGGCTGACCGCCGCGGGGATCCCCGCCTACCTGGACGCCGGCAACTCGAACTGGGTGCAGCCGGCGACCATGGCCGCGCGGCTGAACAGCGCCGGCGTGCAGCAGGCCCGCGGCTTCTTCACCAACGTCGCGAACTACTACCCGACCGCCCAGGAGCAGGCGTACGCGCAGAAGGTGTCCGCCGCGACCGGGGGTTCCCACTACGTGATCGACACCTCGCGCAACGGGCAGGGTTGGCGCGGCACCTGGTGCAACGGCCCCGGCGCCGGGCTGGGCACCTCGCCCCGAGTGGTGTCCGACGGCACCGCGCTCGACGCCCTGCTGTGGGTGAAGACCCCCGGCGCGAGCGACGGCACCTGCAACGGCGCCCCGGCCGCCGGCAAGTGGTTCTCGACGTACGCCCAGGCCCTCGTCGCCAACGCCCGCCTGGGTGCTCCGACCGCCGACCTGCGACCCCGTGGCTCGCTCGAGGTCGTCGCCGGTGCCGGTGGCGGCGTCCGCGTGTCCGGCTGGGCCTACGACGAGGACGACCCCACGCAGCCCGTGCGGGTCCGGGCGACCGTCGACGGTGCGTCCGCCGGGGTCACCACCGCCGGACTCGACCGCCCCGACGTCGACGCACGCTCGGGCGTCGGCGCCACCCACGGGTTCGACGTCGTGGTGCCCGCGGCGGCCGGCGCTCGCCGTGTCTGCGTCACCGCGGTGAACATCGGCGCGGGCTCCGACGCCGCACTCGGCTGCTCGACCGTCCGCGCCTACCGGCACGACCCCTACGCCGGGCTCGACTCGGTGACGGCCACGTCCCGCGGCGTCAGCGTGCGCGGCTGGGCGTTCGACGGCGACGCGGTGTCGTCGGCGACCCGGGTGGCGATCACCGTCGACGGCAAGCGGGTGACCTCGCTGGACGCCGGGCGGGAGCGTCCCGACGTCGACGAGACCTGGGGATCCGGCGGTTCGCACGGCTTCGCGGGCAGTGTCCGGGTGACTGCCGGCAAGCACACGGTCTGCGCGATCGCCCACAACACCGGGATCGGCGTGGACCGCAGGGCGTCCCCGTGCCGGACGGTGACGGTGCGCTGAGGCGCGGTGGTCGTCGTCCGGTGCGAGGTTCCGTGTTCCGTGCGAGGTCCTCGGGCTCGCACCAAGCACGGAACCTCGCACCGTGCGGGGTGCGAGAGGATGGGCGCATGCCGCGTGATCTCGTCCGCCGGGCCGCCCGACGTCTGCGCCGTGCCGTCGCGTCGACCCCTCCGCAGCCGGTGCCCCTGCCCGTCCTCGGGTACGTCGTCGCAGGTGGCGGGGGAGCCCACCCGGCCTCGGCCCACGTCCGCGTCGTCCGGCGCGCCGAGCACCTCGCCGCGAGCGGCACCGCCGAGGTACGCCAGGTCGACCCGGCCGTGTTCGTCGACGGGACCGACACGACCCCGTACGCCGCGCTCCTGGTGCAGCGGGACATCCTGCCCCGGAACAGCGTGCAGCCCTTCCTGTCGGCCGCCGCAGCCCGCGGCATCCGTGTCGTGGCCGAGGTCGACGACGACTTCTTCACCGCGTCCGGGCGCGCACGCCTGGCCCGTGCCGAGTACGACCCGGACCGCCTCGCCTCCATCGACGCCCTGGTGCGCGGCGCCGACACCGTCGTCGTGAGCACGCCCGAACTCGCCGACGTGGTCCGTCCGGTGGCGCGGGACGTCGTCGTCGTGCCGAACGCCCTCGATCCGGAGATCTGGACCGCCGGTCCGACCGCTGACGACGACGAGCGGCCCGAGGGGGAGCACCGGGTGCTGTACATGGGCACGCTCACCCACGCCGCGGACCTCGAGCTCCTGCGTGACGTCTTCGCCGACCTCGCCACCGCCGACGGCACCCCGATCCGGCTCGAGGTCATCGGCGTGACCGAGGAGGGCGGCGCCGACTGGTTCCGCCGCGTCGAGGTCCCGGACGGGCACTACCCGGCGTTCTCCCGCTGGCTCGTGGCACACCGGGGGCGCTGGAGTGCAGGGGTCGCGCCGCTCCGCGACGAGGAGTTCAACCGCGCGAAGAGCGACCTGAAGTTCCTGGAGTACACGGCGCTCGGACTGCCTGCCGTGGTGTCCGACCGCCCCTCGTACGCGGTCGCACGGTCGCACGGAGCGGTCGCCGTGCCGGACGCCGTCGACGCGTGGCGGGATGCCGTCCGGGCCGCCGTCGAGCGTGGCGGGCCGGATGAACGCGCCGCACGGTGGGTCTCGGGCGAGCGCACGATCGGCCACGACGGCGACACCTGGCGGCGGGTGCTGCTCGGCTAGGCTCGTCGCGTGACCGACACCGCCGCACCCGCACAGCCGCTCGTCTCGATCGTCATGGGGTCGGACTCCGACTGGCCGACGATGCGGGCAGCGGCGGAGATCCTCACCGAACTCGGCATCCCGTTCGAGGCGGACGTCGTGTCGGCACACCGCACCCCCGACAAGATGACCCGCTTCGCCCGCGGCGCTGCCGAGCGTGGCATCCGTGTCGTCATCGCCGGCGCCGGTGGGGCGGCACACCTGCCGGGCATGGTCGCATCGATGACGACGCTCCCGGTGATCGGCGTGCCGGTGCAACTCGCGCGACTCGACGGCCTCGACTCCCTGCTCTCGATCGTGCAGATGCCCGCGGGGATCCCGGTGGCGACGATGGCCATCAACGGTGCGGCGAACGCCGGCCTGCTGGCCGCACGGATCATCGGCTCCTCGGAACCGGCCGTCGCCGCTCGGCTGACGGAGTACGCCGACGGCCTCGAGCGCCTGGTCGAGGAGAAGGCGGCACGCCTACGGGACTCGCTCTAGCGGTCGTCCCGGCGGTGTCCCTGGCCGCGCTACGGTAGCGGGATGCGCCGTGCCGTCCCCGTCCTCGTCCTCTCGGTGATCGCCATGGTCGCTGCGGTGGTCTGCGGGTTCGCGCTGGTCGCAGCCGGCCCGATGAACCCGGTGTCCGGCTGGTTCGGCCCTGCTGAGATGGGCTTCGTGTCGACGAAGTCGCAGTACGAGTCGATGCTCGCGTCGGTGCACGTCGCCGCGGTCGCCGCGGTCGTCACCGTCGTCGCGGCGGTGGCCGCCGTCGTGCTCGCACTGGTCGTGCGACGTCGTCGCGCGCGGGCCTGACCCCGCGAGACAGCGTCTGCGGACACCCGCCCCGGATGCCTCCGCCCGCACGCCACGCCGACTGACCAGGACTTCTCCCAGCGGTTGGGCCCTTGTGCAATACCCGTGTACTGGGGGTGCGGAGTTGTGTCAACCCCCGGGCGCAGATTGTGGACAGCAACTACCGTGAACGCCGGGCAGCCGAGAGACGGTCGCCCGGCACCCACACCGAACGGGTGCGAACAGTCACGTCAGGGAGTGACAGACCTCATGCAGAAACGCACCACCAGGAGGGCAGCACTCGCCGTCGTGCTCCTCGGAGCAGCACTCGTCGCCGGTCCGCTCGGTCAGGGGACCGCAGCCACCGCGAGCTCGGCACCGCTCGGCGACGTCGGGAACTTCAAGCAGACCTTCCGCGAGCAGTTCAGCACCGCGGCCAGCGCCAAGGGCGCCTTCGCCAAGAAGTACGCCAAGTCCTGGCAGCCGTACCCGGACGGGACCGGCGGCATGTACTACTCGGGTTCGCAGATCAGCTCGCACAACGGGTACATGGACGTCAAGCTCGACGGCAAGCACGGCGCCGCCGGCACCTTCGGCACGCCGACCGGAGCCTGGGGCCACAAGGGCGGCAAGTTCATCGTCCGCGCCAAGGCGACGGGCGGTGCCGGCAACGGCGCGGCCTTCATGCTCTGGCCGTCGTCCGATCGCTGGGCAGACGGGGAGATCGACTACCCCGAGGCCAACTTCGACCAGCAGCCGATGCTGCACCACCACTCGATGATCGCCGGTCAGGAGGCCAACGCGACGAGCCTGAGCACCGGCGTCTCGTGGCGTTCGTGGCACACGTACTCGATCGAGTGGATCCCCGGGAAGTCCGTGCGCTACCGCCTCGACGGCAAGGTGATCAAGACGATCACCTACGACGTGCCGAAGACCGCGCACCGCTACATGTTCCAGGTGGGCGACTGGGGCGACTCGGGGCACCTGTACATCGACTGGGTCAGCACCTACACGTACAAGGGCTGACCCGGTCCGACCGTCAGAGGTCGGCGTGCAGCTGCCAGGTCTCCGCGGCGGAGTCGGACCAGTCGTACATGCGTGCGCGGTCCGGCCCCGCAACGGCGAGCTGGCTGGCCAGGTGCGGGTCGTTCACGACCTGGTACACCGCCTGGGCGAGGCGCGCGGGGTAGGACTCTCGCGGTGACCGCGCGACCGTGACGCCGGCGTCCGACGCGACCTCTGCCACGGCTGGGTCGTCGGAGTGGATCACCGGAGTGCCGAAGCTCATCGCCTCGATCACGGGCAGGCCGAACCCCTCGGCCAGGCTCGGGAACACGAACACCGTCGCGCGGTCGTAGACCACCGCGAGGTCCGCGTCGTCGATGCGACCGAGTACCTTCACCCGCTCACGCGACAGGCCCGCACGCTCGGCCGTGCCGTACACGTCGACGTCGCCCCAGCCGTCCGGACCGGAGATCACCAGGGGGACGTCGGCCGGTGCGTCCGGGTGGGCCATCGCCTGGATCAGGGACGACAGTGCCTTGCGCGGTTCGAGTGTGCCGACGGCGAGCACGTAGCGGTCGGGCAGCCCGAGCCGTTCCGCGCGCAGGTCGGCGTCGACCGGCAGACGGAGGCGTCCGCTCGGAGCGCCGCCGATCACGCGGAGCCGGTCGTCGAACCGGTGGATCTCGTTGAGCGCCCCCGCGACGGCGTGGGTCGGCACCACGACGGCGTCGGCGTGCTTCCACGCGCGCTTCACCATCGCCTTGTGGAAGTGGACGCCGCGCGGCGTGAGGGTCTCGGGGTTGGTCCAGGGCACGACGTCGTGGACGGTCACCACGGTCTGCCGACCCGGGTCTTGGAAGCGGTCGTGCTTGACCAACGGTGCGAGCACACTCGGCGCGTGCACCATGCCCTTGGCGATGCCGCCCACGAACCCGCCCTGCCAGGCGAGCGAGAGCTCGCGGCGGGGCAGCGGGAGCCGCTGCAGCTCGGACAGTCCCGGCAGGAGCGTCCGCAGGTGGGCCATCTCGTCGGACCCGACGGCGGAGACCACCCCGGCGACCTCGCAGCCGCTCGGCGCGTGCTCGACCAGGTGGCGCGCGAGTTCCTCGGCGTAGCGCCCGATGCCGCCCGGCACGGGAGCGACGACCTGGTCGACGATGACGTGGAGGGTGGTCATGGTGCTGTGCTCCTCGTCGTGGTTCGTGGGCCCGTGGGCGTGGGGCCGGGGGCCGGCCCCGCGCTCGGCTGCCCGACACTACCAGGGTGATCCCGACGCCCCCTGGGCGCGGTCGGTGGTCGGACAGGAGGCGCGGGTCGGGTCCGCGACGTGCGGAACCCGAACCGCGCCTCCAGGTCGAGAGCCGTGCCTACGCGGTCAACGCACCCGCCGCGACCGCAGCGTGCAGCGCGTCGCGCCAGTCGCGCATCGGCGCGAGTCCGGCGCGTGACCACCCGTCGTGCCCGAGCACGCTGTACGCCGGGCGCGGTGCCGGGCGGACGAACGCGGCGCTGTCCGTGGGCAGCACGCGCTCCGGGTCGAGGCCGAGTTCGCGGTAGATGGCCTGCGTGAAGTCGAACCAGGAACCCTGACCGGCGTTCGTGCCGTGGTAGGTGCCCGCGGGGGCGTCCCCGTCGACGAGTTCCACGATCCGGGCTGCGAGGTCACCCGTCCACGTCGGCTGGCCGACCTGGTCGGTGACGACGCTGACGGTGTCGTGCGACCCAGCGAGCCGGAGCATCGTCGCGGCGAAGTTCGGGCCGTGTGCGCCGTAGATCCACGCGGTGCGGACCACGTACGAGGTGTCCGGAGCGATCGCGCGGACGAACGCCTCGCCTGCGGCCTTGGTACGGCCGTAGGCGTTGATCGGGTCGGTCGGGGCGTCCTCGGCGTAGGGCGCGGTGCCGTTGCCGTCGAAGACGTAGTCCGTCGAGACGGTGACGAGCTTCGCGCCGTGGCGGACCGCGGCCTCGGCCAGGAGCCTCGGCCCGGTCGCGTTGACGGCGTACGCGTCGTCCTCGTGGTCCTCGGCGTCGTCGACCTTCGTGTACGCGGCCGAGTTGATGACGACGTCGTGCCCGGCGACGGCGGCGTCCACGGCCGCCGGGTCGGTGATGTCGAGGTCCGCCCGAGACAGCGCGGTGACGTCGCGGCCGGCCAGCGCGGCCTGGAGGTCCTGGCCGAGCATTCCGGCGGCGCCGGTGATGAGGTACCTGGTCACGGTGTGCCGGTTCAGCTCAGGGCCGCACGCTGCTTGAGCGGCTCCCACCAGGCGCGGTTGTCGCGGTACCACTGCACGACGTCGGCCAGGCCCTGCTCGAACGGCACGAGCGGCTCGTAGCCGAGCTCGGCCTGGATCTTCGAGATGTCGACCGAGTACCGCAGGTCGTGGCCGAGGCGGTCGGCGACGCGGTCGACGTACGACCAGTCCTTGCCGGTGGCGTCGAGGAGCAGCTGCGTGAGCTCCTTGTTGGTCAGCTCGGTGCCGCCGCCGATGTTGTAGATCTCGCCGGCGCGGCCGCGGGTCAGGACCATCGCGATGCCGCGGGTGTGGTCGTCGACGTGCAGCCAGTCACGGATGTTGTTGCCCTCGCCGTACAGCGGCACGTGCTGGTCGTCGATCAGGTTCGTGACGAACAGCGGGATGACCTTCTCGGGGAAGTGGTACGGCCCGTAGTTGTTCGAGCAGCGCGTGATCGAGAGGTTCAGTCCGTGCGTGCGGTGGTAGCTGCGGGCGAGCAGGTCGCTGCCGGCCTTCGACGCCGAGTACGGCGAGTTCGGCTCGAGCGGGCGCTCCTCGTCCCACGAGCCCTCGCTGATGGAGCCGTAGACCTCGTCGGTGGAGACGTGCACGAAGCGCTCGGTGCCGTGGCGGAGCGCGGCGTCGAGCAGGCGCTGGGTGCCCACGACGTTGGTCTCGACGAAGATGCCGGAGTCGCGGACCGAGCGGTCGACGTGGGACTCGGCGGCGAAGTGCACGATCGCGTCGACGGTCGGAACGACCTCGTCGAGCTTCGCGGCGTCGCGGATGTCGCCGTGCACGAAGGTGTAGCGGGGGGAGTCGGCGACCGGGGCGAGGTTCGCTTCGTTGCCGGAGTAGGTCAGTGCGTCGTAGACGACGACCTCGGCGCCCTCGAGGCCGGGGTACGCGTCCTCCAGCGTGCGGCGGACGAAGTTCGAGCCGATGAAGCCGGCTCCTCCGGTGACGAGGATCTTCACGAGTTCTCTTTCCTGACGGTCGGTTCGTGGGTCGGCGGCGATTCTAGCGGGCCGCTGGTGGGGTCGGCGGAGGTGCGCCACACCAGGACGACCGTCGCCACGGCCGCCGCCGCGAAGAGGACGACGACCAGCGCGATCGGGTACGGCCCCGTGACCGCGCCTCCGGCCATCGCCGAGAGCCCGCCCGGGGTGACCCGGAACTGCGTGTTCTCCCACGCGCCCCGGTACGTCAGCCCGATGCCGTACGCACCGATCGCGAGCGAGCCGACGGCCGCCAGCCGGGCCAGGCGGCGGCGGAGCACCGGACGGACCACGAGCGCGTGCCAGCCCACGGCCTGGGCGAGCACGAGCGCGACGATCGCGACGAACAGGAACCGGCCCTGCAGCCCGTTGCCCTGGTGCGTGCCGAGGTAGTTCCGCCAGTTGTAGGCGAGCGTGGCGACGAGGACGACCGCCGGCCAGACGAGCAGGATCGTCGTCACACGACGGCCGGGGGTGCGCCTGGCGTACGACCAGCCGATGACGGCCAGCCCCACGACCGCGAGGGTGTCGAGGACCACCGGCGGCAGCGGCCACTGGTTCGCTCCGAGTGCGCCGAAGAACGACGCGGTCAGGCCGTCCCACTGGCGCCCGGCGAACGCCCCGGGGTTCGCTCCGCCCGCCGGGTACGGCTGCACGGTGGTGACGGCGCGCAGGGCGTCGGGCAGGAGCGTCCCGCTGACGAGCAGCGTCCGGACCCACCACCAGCCGGACACCGCGGCGGCGGCGACGACCACCACGCCCGCGTGCAGCGCGCGCCGGCCCCACGACCGGTCCGGGGACAGGACGAACACCAGGACCACGAACGGGACGGCCAGCAGCCCGAGCGCGTTCAGGGCGGCCAGACCGGTCACGGCGACGGCGAGCCCCGCGGTGGTCCACCACGAGCGGTCACCGGTGAGGACGCGCGTGCTCAGCCAGACGAGCACGGCACCGAGGAGGATGACCGGGGCCCAGACGGTGACGCCGGACGCGACCTGCGCCAGCTGCGGCACCGCGAAGAGCAGGACCGGGGCGACGAGCGCGGTCCGGGGCGAGCGGGTCACCCGGCGGACGGTCGCCCACACCAGCACCGGCAGCGCGGTGACGAGCAGGAGGTCGAACACACGGAGCACCAGCACCGAGGTCGCCCAGTCGTGCGCGCCGAAGCGGATGACCCGCAGGATGCCGGCGGCGACCAGCCAGTAGGTCGGCGGGTTCTGCGACATCGGGTCGATCGCGGGGGAGTCGCCGGGCACGGCGGCCATGAGCGCGTCGACCGTGGGCCGGTCGACCGCCGGGACCGGGTGCTCGACGATCTGGCGCACGGCGGCGAGGTAGTGCATCTCGCCCCCGTGCGGCCAGCCGAGCCCGAGTGCCAGCCGGAACGCGGCGTCGACGTGCGCGGGCTCGTCCGGTGCGCCGAAGGCCGGCGTGACGAGCGCGAACGTGAGCAGGAAGGCGAGCCAGGCGAGGGTCATCGTGCCGAGCAGGACCCACTCGTGGCGGGCGACGAGCGGTCGTGGCGCGCTCACGCGGTCACCTCCGGACGGCGCATGAAGCGGACGAGCAGCACCGCGGTGACCGTCAGCGCGACCGCGGCGACGGCGACGAGGGTGAAGTTCGTGCCCGCTGGCACCATGCCGTAGCGGTCGAACCGGCCGACCGCGAACTCGTCAACCCAGAAGGCGGCGTCGCGCCCGAAGGCCCGCAGCGCGTAGACGACCCCGTACAGCGCGATGGCCATCGCCGCGATCGACATCCCGACGGCGAGCCGGGTGGCACCGGCAGCGGTCACCGTCACGCGACGCCAGGCGAGGGCGCTCAGGGCGATGAGCGCGATGAGGGTGGGGTAGTAGTAGCGCCCCTGGGTGCCGGCGACGATGGTGCTCCGCACGTACCCGCCCCACCCGCTCTGCAGGTGCAGTGCGATGAGGATGACCGGGAACGACGCGAGCACGACCGCCGGGCGGAGCGACGGGCCGCGGCGGAAGCCCCACACGACGATGCCGACGAGCGAGGCGATGGTCAGCCCGTCGATCAGGACCTGGGCGAGCTGGAACTGGGTGAGGCCGCCGACGCTGCCCCAGAAGGTGCGGGTGACGCCGTTCCAGTAGTCGCGGAGGAACACCTCGGGGCTGGCGGCGGTGCCGGCCGGGAACGCCATCGGTGGGCGGGCACCGGCCATGCCGTCTGGCTGGATGTCGTGGTACACCAGGATGTTCCGCAACCACCACCACCCGCCGACCGCGGCGGCGATCCCGAGGGTCCACAGCGTCCGGAGGGCGTTCCGCCAGACGGTCGCGCGGGAGCAGCCCGCGGCCATCACGGCGATGCCCACGAACGGGATCGCGGGCAGGGCGGTGCCCTTGACGAGCAGCATCGCCCCGAGCAGCAGACCGATCCAGATCGTCGTGCGGACCCGGAGGTCACCGGTGAGCAGGCGCACCACGAAGTAGACGAGCGCCCCGGCCAGCGGCAACATGAGCGCGTCGTTCGTGACCGAAGCGCCGATCGAGGCGACCTCGGGGAGGGCGAACACCGCGGCACCCCCGACCAGGGCGGCCCGGGGCGACCGGGTGAGCCGACGGACCGTCGCCCACGCCAGGAACGGCAGCGGCAGGACCAGCAGGGCGTCGAAGAGCCGGAGCGCCATGACGGCGAGGTCCCAGCGGAGGTCCTCGAAGTGCACCAGGTGCAGCACGCCAGCGGCCAGCGCGTAGTACGTGGCGGGGTGCTGCGACATCTGGTCGATGCTCGTCGGGTGCACGCCAGGGAACTCGCGGAGCAGCTCGCCCCACGTCGCGTTCGCGTCGGTCGACTGCCGCATGTTGCTGATCTGCGTGTCGTGCACCGCGTTCAGGTAGTGCATGGCGCCGGGCTCGGGCCAGCCGTCACCGACCGCCAGGTGCAGCACGGCGTCGACGTGGGTCGGTTCGTCCGGGGCCTTGTACGTCGTCGTGACGACTGCCCAGACCGCGAGGACGGCGGCGAACGCGACCGTGATCGCGATCACGAGGATGCGCTCGCGCCGACCGACCACGGGTCGGACATCGGAGCGCGACACGGCCGGGGCCGTGTCAGTCGCCATACCGCTGCAGTTTCTGCAGGTCGAGCTGCTCCTCGGCCAGCGTGCGGTTGAGGCGGGTGAGGTCGGCCACGACGCCGATGACGATCGACAGGAGTGCGGTGATGAGCAGGACGACGCCGAGGATGATCGACTGCAGGTGGTTGCCGCCGGTGTTCATCGCCAGGAGCACCAGGTACCGGATGAGCGGCCAGAGCCCGAGCGCGCCGAGCACCGCGGCGACCCAGAGGAACAGCGCCATCGGCCGGTACATCAGGTAGACGCGGGCGATCGCCGAGCCCGACTCGAACATGTGCTGGAAGATGTTGTTGAAGAGCCGGGATTCACGGGTCTTCGGGTTCGTCGTGATCGGCACCGACGCGATCGCCAGGCGCTTGTAGCCGGCCTGCACGATGGTCTCCATGCAGTAGCTGAAGCGCGTCACGATGTTCAGTCGGATCAGCGAGTACTTCGAGTACGCGCGGAACCCGCTCGCAGCGTCGGGCAGGTCGAGCCCGGCCGCGCGGCTCGCGACCCACGAACCGAAGCGCTGCATGAGCTTCTTGAAGCCGGAGAAGTGCTCGATGGTGCGCGTCTGCCGGTCGCCGATGACGATCTCGGCTTCCTTGCGCAGGATCGGCTGGACGAGCTCGGCGATCTGCGCCTGCGGGTACTGGTTGTCCCCGTCGGTGTTCACGACGATGTCCGCACCGTGCAGCAGCGCGTAGTCGACGCCGTCACGGAACGAGCGGGCGAGGCCCATGTTCGTGGTGTGGTGCACGAAGTGCTTGACGCCGTGCTCCTTGGCGACCTCGACGGTGCGGTCGGTGCTGCCGTCGTTGATCACCAGGATCTCGATCTCGTCGATGCCGTCGATCTCCCGCGGGATGGAGTCGATGACGCTGGCGAGGGTGTTCTCCTCGTTGAGGCAGGGGATCTGGACGAATAGCTTCACGGGCTCGCTTGGTCTCGTTTCGGGAGTCGCAGCGCAAGGGGCGCGGGGCACAGAACCATGACAGCCTATGCGAACTCACGGCTTGCTAGGCTTCCCCGGTGCAGATCCGCGAACTGAAGATCCCTGGCGCGTGGGAGTTCACGCCCGTCCAGCACGGCGACGCACGAGGAGCATTCCTCGAGGCGTACCGCGCCGACGTGCTCGAGGAGACCGTCGGTCACCCGCTCGACCTCCGCCAGGTGAACATGTCGATCTCCGCGGCCGGTGTCGCCCGCGGCATCCACTACGCCCTCGTCGCGCCGAGCCAGGCGAAGTACGTCACCGCCGTGCGCGGGGCGTTCATCGACTACATCGTCGACATCCGCGTCGGGTCGCCGACGTTCGGCCAGTGGGACTCCGTCCGGATCGACGACGTCGACCGCAGGGCCGTCTACCTGTCCGAGGGGCTCGGCCACGCGATCGTCGCGCTCGAGGACCAGTCGACCGTGAACTACCTGGTCAGCGCGCACTACAACCCCGAGCGCGAGAAGGGGATCACCATCCTCGACCCGACGGTCGGGCTCGACCTGCCCGAGGGCCTCGGCGAGCTGGTGCTCTCCGAGAAGGACACCAGCGCCCCCACGCTCGAGGAAGCCGCGGCACAGGGACTGCTGCCGACGTACGAGGAGTGCGTCGCGTACACCGAGTCGCTCCGGACGAAGAAGTAAGGGACGGGACACCGATGAAGGGCATCATCCTCGCCGGCGGTTCCGGCACGCGCCTCTGGCCGATCACCAAGGGCATCAGCAAGCAGCTCATGCCGATCTACGACAAGCCGATGGTCTACTACCCCCTGTCGACCCTGATGATGGCGGGCGTCCGACAGGTGTTGGTCATCACGACGCCGGAGTACAACGACCAGTTCCGGGCACTGCTCGGCGACGGCTCGGCGCTCGGCATGGAGATCCAGTACGCCGTGCAGCCGTCGCCGGACGGCCTCGCGCAGGCGTTCGTCATCGGCGAGGACTTCATCGGCGACGACAGTGTCGCGCTCGTCCTCGGCGACAACATCTTCCACGGCACCGGCCTCGGCACGAACCTCCGGAAGAACACCGACGTGCAGGGCGCGACCATCTTCGCGTACCACGTGGCCGACCCGAAGGCGTACGGCGTCGTGGAGTTCGACGACGACTTCACAGCCGTCTCCATCGAGGAGAAGCCGGCCGAGCCGAAGTCGAACTACGCCGTCCCCGGTCTGTACTTCTACGACAACAAGGTCATCGAGATCGCCAAGACCATCGAGCCGAGCGCCCGCGGGGAGCTCGAGATCTCGACCGTCAACGAGCGCTACCTCGAGGCCGGCGAACTCGGCGTCCAGGTCCTCGACCGCGGCACCGCCTGGCTCGACACCGGCACGTTCGAGTCGATGATGCAGGCGTCCGAGTACGTGAAGGTGATCGAGGACCGCCAGGGCTTCAAGATCGGCTGCATCGAGGAGATCGCCTGGCGGAACGGCTGGATCGACGACGCGCAGCTCGCCGAGCTCGCCGCGCCGCTGGTCAAGGGCGGCTACGGCGTCTACCTGCAGCGACTCCTCGGCGTCTAGCTCCGCACGTGACCCCCGCCCCCGGTTGGTTCGGTCGACGCCGCCGTCCGGACGTGACGGCCTCCGGCCACCCCGGCCTGGAGGCCCGTCCCGCGTCCGTGACGGCGGCGTCCGTCGTTCCCGTGACCGGGTTCCCGGACCCGCTGCCGCGGCTGGACCATGACGTCACGGTGCTCGTCACGACCCGGTCAGACCGGCACGCCGAGGTCGCCCGACTCGTTTCGGACGCCCGTGATGCCTTCGGCCGTGGGGTCGACGTCCGGGCCGTGAGCTACGTCGCGGACGCCTCGCCGATCGACCCGTTCGGCCGTCGGCTGCCCTGGGCCCGACCGGAACCCGTCGACGGCCTCGGCTCGGCGATCAACGCCGGGGTCGCAGCCGGCGTGGGCCGGACGCTGGTGCTGGTCGACACCTCGGTGTCGGTCGAGGTGCCGGCGCTCCACGCCCTCGCGGCGGCGGGCTCGGTCGCCCAGGCCCGGGTCCGGATGCCGGACGGCACGATCCGCTCCGGTGCCCGGCTGCTGCGCCCCGGCGCCCTGCCGTGGTCGGACGACCGCGACGGCACCGTGACCGACGAAGCCACCGTCTTCGCGGCGGACCAACCCGTGCTCTCGGTGCCGGGGGCGGCGCTGGTGCCGGCACCGTGCCTCCCGGACGAACGCATGACGCTGACGGCTTGGAGCCGCGCGGTCGCCGATGCCCACGGCGGACCGGTGCGAGTCCTCGGCGAGGCGACCCGCGCGGTCGAGGCCGGCCGTACGGTCGACGCCGCGACGGTCGACGCGTTCGCCGCCTGGCGCGACCGCGAGCCCGAGGGCGACGGTGTCCTCGCCGGCCCGCCGTTGCCGCCGTGGGGCGCCCGGCCGGTGTCCCCGAGCGCGCGCGTGACCGGTGGCGGCCACGAACACCTCACCTGGTCGCTCAAGATCGCGGCGCCCGCCGGGCCGGAGGGCGACGGCTGGGGCGACGTGCACTTCGCAGCCGAGCTCGCCGGGGCACTCGAGCGGGTGGGGCAGCGCGTCCGGGTCGACCGGCGCGACGCCCACGTGCGCGACGACGACGCTGGCGACGACGTCACCCTGGTGATCCGGGGCCTCGACCGGGTGCCGCCGAACCCGGCCTCCGTGAACCTGCTCTGGGTGATCAGCCACCCCGACGACGTCTCGGACACCGAGCTCCGGTCGTTCGACGCGGCCTTCGCTGCCGGGCCGGCCTGGGCCGCGGCAGCCGCTGCACGGTCGGGGGTGCCGGTCCGCACGCTGCTGCAGGCGACCGACCCCGCGGTGTTCCACCCGGGCGCGCGCACGGCGACGAGCCCCGATGCCGACCGGGTGGCGTTCGTCGGCTCGACGCGCGGCGCGGCACGGCCGGTGATCGCCGATGCCGTGGCGCTCGGAGCCGACCTGCGCGTCCACGGCCCGGGGTGGCAGGGGATCGTCCCCGACGCAGCGCTCGGGGAACCGTCGCTCAGCCGGGCCGAGGTCGCGACGGCCTACGCCTCGGCGCGTGTGGTGCTCAACGACCACTGGCCGGACATGGCAGCCGGGGGGTTCGTGTCGAACCGGGTGTTCGACGTGCTGGCGTCCGGGGGAGTCGTCGTGACCGACCCGGTGGCCGGGCTGTCCGACCTGCTCGACGTGCCGACCCTGGCGGTGGCGGGCTCCCGTGACGACCTCGCCGCGCTGCTCGACCCGTCGCACGCCTGGCCGACTGCTGCCGATCGAGCCGCCGTGGCCGAGCGCATCGCCGCCGAGCACTCCTTCGACGCCCGCGCCGCTGTGCTGCTCGCCGCGGCCCGTGCCGAGCGCACGCGCCTGCACCCCCGCCGCCCCTGACACCGTCGGGGGTGCCCGGCCCCGCAAGACACCGGTGTTCGCGCTTGGAACACCCGCAGACCGCGGTGCAACACGTGAACACCGGTGTTTTGCGAACAGGCCGCCCGAGCTACTTGCGTGTGACCCAGCGGGCGCGGAGCGACAGGCCGGCGTGCAGCACGACGCGCAGCGGCCACAGCCACCACGCCCGGTACTTCCGCGACAGGAACCGGTACGCGCTGCGGTGGTGCTCGATCTCCATCCGGCGCCGGTTCGACGACGTCGAGTGTGCCCCGGTGTGCGTGACGACGGCCGTGGGCACGTAGACGTTCGCCGAGCCGGAGCGGCCGACGCGCTGCCCGAGGTCGACGTCCTCGAAGTACATGAAGTACGACTCGTCGAACCCGCCGAGTTCGCGGAACAACGACGTCCGGATGAGGAAGCACGCGCCGGAGAGCCAGCCGGCCTCGCGTTCGACGACCTTCGTGGTGGACCAGTACCGCTGGCTCCAGGGGTTCGCCGGCCAGAACCGCGAGAACGCCGCGTGGCCGAGCCCGGTCCGGAGCGAGGGGAGCTGTCGGGCGGACGGGTAGGTCTCGCCCTGGTCGTCGAGGATCCGGGGCCCGAACGACCCGCCGGACGGCAACCGGTCGGCGGCGGCGACGAGTTCGTCGATCGAGCCCTCGCCGAGCACGACGTCGGGGTTCGTCACGAGCAGGAACTCGGGGCGCACGTCGGGCAGGACGTCGTCGAGGGCACTCAGGGCCGCGTCGATGCCACCGCCGTAACCGCGGTTGCCGCCGGAGGACACCACGACGGCGCCGTACGACTCACCGATCGCCCGGAGCGCGTCGATGTCTGCCGACCCGTTGTCCGCGATGACGACGGCGACGGGGTCCTTCGACGCGCCGGCGACGCTCGCCAGGAACGGGCGGATGGTCTCGCCGGTGTTGTAGGTGACCGTGAGCACCGCGACCCGGATCACCGCGCACCCCCGGCGACGGACTCGTAGGCCTCGACGTGCACGGCTGCCGTGGCCTCCCAGGTGAACGAGGAGGCCCGGGACAACGCGGCCGCCCGGTGCGACGCCACGAGCGCGGGATCGTCCAGCAGCGCCGTCATCGCGGACGCCAGCGCGGTCGCGTCGGGCTCGCTGTAGACGGCCGCGTCGCCGCCGACCTCGGGGAGTGACAGCCGCCGGGTGGTCAGGACGCACGCGCCGGAGGCCATCGCCTCGACCACGGGCAGCCCGAAGCCCTCGCCGAGGGACGGGTAGACGACGAACTCGGCACCACCGAGGAACCCGGCGAGGTCCTCGAGCGGCAGGTAGCCGGCCTCGATGACGAGGTCGGTGGGCTGCAGAGCGTCGAGTCGCGCGATGGCCGACTCGTCCCACCCGCGGGCCCCGGACAGGACGAGCCACGGGGTCTCCGAGCCGGCAGCTGCGCGAGCGGCGCGCACTGCGGCGTAGGCGTCGAGCAGTGCGGTGACGTTCTTCCGCGGCTCGATGGTGCCGAGGAACGCGATCCACGGCGCACCCTCGGGCAGGGTCGCCGCGATGCGGGCGTCCTCGATCGCCGCGACCTCCGGCTCGTGGAAGACCGTGCGGTCGACGCCGAGCGGGGCGACCCGGACGTCGGCGCGGATGCCCCGGACGACGCGGGCGGCCTCGGTCGCGGTCGCGGCGCTCGGCACGACGACGACGGGCCGCGTGCGCAGGGACCGACGGCTCCACCAGGTGAAGAACGTGCGCTTCAGGCGCGAGTGCCACTCGGGGTTCGAGAAGAACGTGGCGTCGTGCAGCGTGACGACGGACCCGCCGCGCCAGCCGAACGGGAACGTGTAGTGCGGGGAGTGCAGCACCTGCGCCCCGAGCCGACGGCCGAGCGCCGGCAGCCCGGTCTGCTCCCAGAGGAAGCGCAGCGGCACCGAGTCGGTCCACGACGGCGCCGTGTGCACGGTCGCGTGCGGCGCGATCGCACGGAAGTGTGCGGCGTGCACGGGGCGGACGACCAGGTGGACGTCGAGCGACGGGTCGGTCAGGTGCGACACGACCCCCTCGACGTAGCGTCCGACGCCGCCGAGGGCCTCCGGTACCGCGGTCCCGTCGACGAGGACGGTGAGCTGCGGCACGCGTGGTTCCTTCCGGGCGGTGACGTCGTGGCCGGGGCCGTCGACGGGGGAGCGTCCAGGATAGCCCGCTGCGCTCATGCGCCCGGGTCCACGCTGCGGCGCGGGACGGACGCGCGCCGCGTCTCGCGGAGCCGCCGCGCGAGGTGCACCGGAAGGGTCCCCGCGACGTCCACCAGCGCGTGCAGGACGAGCCGCGCCTCCCGGCGGGTGCGACCGGAGGCCAGCCCGCGCAGGCCGCGCGCCAGGGTGCGGGCACCCGCCCGTGCGACGGTCGGCCACGGGGCGTGCCAGAGCGCGACGACGATGCGGTTGCGGGCGTTCCGGAAGACGAACAGGTCGCTCTGCACGCCGGACGACGCCGAGTGGTCGTGCTCGACGACCGCGTCGGCCGCGTGCTCGACGCGCCATCCGCGGCGGCGCAGCCGCCAGGCGAGCTCGGTGTCCTCGTAGTACATGAACAGGGACTCGTCGAGCAGGCCGACGTCGTCCAGTGCCGTGCGCCGGAGCGCGGACGCACCGCCGGAGAAGCCGAAGACGTCGACGTCGGCGACGCGGTCGACGGGCGCGAACCAGTCGCGGTCCATGCCGTTGCCGTCGCGGTCGACGCGGACGCCGGTCGAGTTGAGCCGGACCTCGCCGTCCGCCGACGGCGTCCAGCGACGGCCGTCGTGGTCACGCAGCACGCGCTGGCCGTGGGCGGGCTCCACACCGGCCGGGAGGCCCGTCCAGCGTCCGGCGAGCACGATGCGGCCCGTCACCGCGGCGACCTCGGGCCCGGCGTGCGCCAGGTGGTCGCGGAGCGCCGCGACGAAGCCCGGCCCGGGCACGGCGTCGTTGTTCAGGAGCACGACGACGTCGGTGTCCGTGTGCCGGATGCCGGTGTTGGCACCAGCCGCGAACCCGCCGTTGTCGTCCCGCGCGATGACGGTGGCGTCCGGGAGCGCCTGGCGGAGCACGGCGACCGAGTCGTCGGACGACCCGTTGTCGACCACGATCACCTCGTCGGCCGTGCCCTCGGAGAGCACGGCGCGGACGGCCGCGGTGGTCAGGTCGGCGCGGTTCCAGTTGACGACGACGACCGCGGTGCGCAGCGTGCCGTCGACCGGGGTCAGTCGAGCTCCTCGATCGAGGGCTGCGCGTAGACCGTGCCGACGGCGTTCTCGAAGGCGGGGACCTCGAACGAGTCGCACTCCGGCATGTCGTGCAGGTGGCGGCCGGCGGAGTCCATCATCGACACGTTGATGAAGTACTTGCCGGTGCCGAACGCGGTGTCGGCGATCCGCAGGCGGAGCTTCCGACGACCGTGGAGCGGATGGAGCGTGAGCCCCATGATGCCCGTGGTGGTGCCGTAGACGACCTGGCCGGCGGCGTTGTTGATCTGGACCGCGGCCTCCCAGTCGGCGATGCCGTCCAGGTGCTCGAACTCCATCTCGACCACCAGGTCGTCGCCGGGCATGACCTCGGCGCGGGGCTCCTTGCCGTCGACGCGCACGCTCGCGCCGAGGACCTTGCCGCGACCCACGGCGACGTCGGTGCTCGATTCGCCGAGCCGGCGCTCCTCGAGGACCTCGCGGAACATGCTCACCGCGGCGACCGGGTCACCGTCGTGCAGCACCTTGCCCTTGTTGAGCAGGACCACGCGGTCGCACATCTCCTGCACCTGGCTGAGCGAGTGCGTGACGATGATGATCGTCTTCCCCGCCTCTTGGAAGGTGCGGATGCGGTCGAGGCACTTGCGCTGGAACGCCTCGTCACCGACGGCCAGGACCTCGTCGACGAGCAGGACGTCGGGGTCGGTGTGCACGGCCACGGCGAAGGCGAGTCGCACGTACATGCCCGATGAGTAGAACTTCACCTGGGTGTCGATGAAGTCCCCGATGCCGGAGAACGCCAGGATGTCGTCGAACTTCTCGTCGGTCTGCTTCCGGCTGAGGCCGAGCAGGCTCGCGTTGAGGTAGACGTTCTCGCGGCCGGACAGATCGGGGTGGAACCCGGCGCCGAGCTCGAGCAGGGCGGCCAGGCGACCACGGCGCGAGACCGTGCCCGACGTCGGCTGGATGATGCCGCCGATCGCCTTGAGCAGGGTCGACTTGCCGGAGCCGTTCTGGCCGATGAGCCCGACGGTGGAGCCGGCCTGGATCGACACGGTGACGTCGTCGAGGGCCCAGAAGTCCTGGCGGTGCTTCCGGCCGGCACGGCCGAGCGTCACGATGCGCTCACGCAGGGTGTTGTCCTTGCGCACCGTGAAGCGCTTGCGGACGTGGTCGATGACGATGACGTCGGGGCGCTCGGTGGTGTCCCCGGTGGTCGTCGGGGCGACGGGGGTGCTGATGGCCATGGTCTAGAGCTCCTGCGCGAAGTTGCCCTGCAGGCGGGAGAAGATCCGCTGCGCACCGATGAGGAGCACGACGCCGATCACGAAGGCGATCGCGAGTCGGAGCAGCAGGTGGTCCGGGTAGACGACCTTCGCCGGGTCGTGGATCCAGATCGCGTTCTGCATGCCCAGGACGGACAGGGTGAGCGGGTTGTTCGTGTAGACCGCCAGGATCCAGTCGACCTTGAGTCGCGCGACGACCATGGAGTACGAGTACACGATCGGGGACGCCCACAGCAGCACCATGAGGCCGACGTCGATGACGAACTGCACGTCGCGCAGGTAGACGTTGAGCGCCGAGAGCACCAGGCCGATGGCGGCGCCGTAGACCAGGATCACCAGGAGCGAGGGGATCAGGTAGAGCAGCCCCTCGTGGAACGGGAACACCCCGATGACGACGGTCGCCGCCAGCAGGATGGCGAACTGGATCGTGAAGTTCACGAGGGCGGCGCCGACGCTCGCGAGCGGGAAGACCTCGCGCGGGATGTAGACCTTCTTGATCAGGCCACTGTTGCCGACGATCGAGCTGGTCGACCCCGCGACGATCTCGCTGAAGAGCGTGTAGGCGGTCAAGCCGGTGAAGACGTAGATCGCGAAGTTGTCGATGCCCTTCGCGGCTCCGAGCACCTGGCCCATCACGAAGTAGTAGATGAGGAGCTGGGTCAGCGGGCGCACGAGCGTCCACACGAACCCGAGTGCCGAGTCCTTGTAGCGGGCCTTCAGGTCACGTCGGACGAGCATGCCGAGCATCTCGCGCTGCCGGAAGACGTCGCGCAGCTCGCGGAAGGTCCCGCGGAAGGCGCTCGTCGGAGCGCCGATCACGACGAGGGGTTCCGCCGCGAGCGCGGTCATGCGGGCTTGGTCGACCATACGTCTCTTCGTTCGTGGGGGCAGGACCGGAACAGCATACTCACCGGGCCCGCGCGGCGGGGTTGGGCGACGGTCGTCGTGCACCCCGAGTGGGGGTGATTCCGGCCGATCCAACCCTCAACCTTCACTTTCGAGTTACCGTTGTTGCAACCCGGACCCTTGTCAACATCCACAGGACGGCCCGTCAGCATGCTCCTCGCATCCAGGCCGATCGCTGCGTTCGCGGTGGTCGGTGCACTCAGTCTCCTCTTGGCCGGTTGTTCCGGTGGTGGCGACGACGCCACCCCGTCGCCGTCCGCGTCCGCCTCGCGCACCCCGAGCGCGACCCCGACCGACGACTCGGCGACCACCGCCCCCACCGACACGGCCTCGACGCCGACGGACGGTGCGCCCGACGACGGTGACGGCGGCAGCGCCTCCGACGACGACACCCCCGGTGCGTTCCCGGGCAGCGGCGCGACGAGCCAGCCGGACACCGACCCGTCGTCGTTCCCGGCCACGGCCGTCGTCACCTACGCCGGCTGGGACACCGGGTCGAAGACGCTCCAGGCCGGTGGCCTGGTCTCCGGCACCACCGACACGAGCGGGAAGTGCACCTTCACCGCGACGAAGGACGGCGTCACGCGCACCGCCACGAGCACCGCGCAGGCGAGTGCCTCGTCGGTGAACTGCGCGCAGGTGTCGTTCCCCGCGGCGAAGGTGCCGAGCGGCACCTGGTCCGTCACCCTGACCTACGCCGTCGGCTCCGCGTCGACGACGTCCGACCCCCTGACCGCCGAGGTCCCGTGATGCGTCCCACCCGTTCCCCCCGCCCCGACCGACCCGTCCGTCGGTCCCTCCGGAGCTCGTTGGCCCTGGTCGCGTCCCTTGCCGTCGCGGTGAGCGGCCTGACCTTCGGCACCGTGCTCGCGGAGCAGGCCACGACCCGGTCGGCCTCGGCCGCCGTCGCCTCGGACTTCGACCCGGGCAACATCATCAGCGACGCGAACTTCTACAACGGTTCGGCGATGAGCGCCGCCGCCGTGCAGTCGTTCCTGACGAGCGTCGCGCCGAACTGCCGCAAGGCGTCCGGCGGCCCCGCCTGCCTGAAGGACTTCTCGCAGAAGATGAGCTCCATCGGCGCCGTCTCCGGTCGGTGCAAGGCCATCGCCGGCGGCACCAAGACGGCCGCGACGATGATCGCCCAGGTCGGTGCCGCGTGCGGCATCAGCCAGAAGGTGCTCCTCGTGCTCCTGCAGAAGGAGCAGGGCATCGTCACGACGTCCTCGCCGACGTCCTACATGTACCTGCACGCCACCGGCTTCGCGTGCCCGGACACCGCCCCGTGCGACCCGGCCTACTACGGCTTCGGCCAGCAGGTCTACGCCGCCGCCCTGCAGTTCAAGCGGTACCAGGCGTCCCCGACGTCGTGGGCGTACCAGGCGGGCCGGACGAACTCGATCCTGCTCAACCCGAACTCGGCGTGCGGCCGGAAGTCCGTCTACATCCAGAACCAGGCCACCGCCGGGCTGTACATCTACACGCCGTACACCCCGAACGCCGCCGCCATGTCGAACCTCTACGGCTCCGGCGACAGCTGCTCGGCCTACGGCAACCGCAACTTCTGGCGCATGTACACCGACTGGTTCGGTGCCGCGGCCGGCGGCGGCAACCCGTACGGCGACGTCGACTCCGTGACCGCGACCTCCACCTCGTCGATCACCGTCACCGGGTGGGCCGCCGACCCCGACACCACCAACGCCCTGCGCGTCGCGTTCTACGTCGACGGCGCCGGCACGAAGACCGTCACCGCGGACAAGACCCGCAGCGACCTCGCCGGCACCCTCGGCGCGAACAACACCAGGCACGGGTTCTCGGCCGAACTGACCGGGCTGAGCCTCGGCAAGCACTCCGTCTGCAGCTACGCCATCAACCAGGGCCGCGGTGCGAACACCCTGCTCGGCTGCTACACCCGGACCATCACGAGCGCAGCGCCGAAGGGTGTCCTCGACTCGGCGACCGGCGGCGTCGGCACGATCTCGGCGAGCGGCTGGGTCCTCGACCCCGACTCCTCCAAGCCCGGCTCATGGAAGATCCTCGTCGACGGCGTGAGCAAGGCCACCGGCACGGCGGACAAGACCCGCACCGACGTGGCGAAGGTCTACCCCGGCGTCGGCAGCACCCTCGGCTTCTCGAAGACGATCGGCGGCATCAGCGCGGGCAAGCGCGCCGTGACGCTGTACGTGATGGACAAGCCCGGCACGAAGTACGTCAAGGTCGCGTCGAAGTCGGTCGTCGTCGACGCCCCGACCACCGGCAAGACCGGCAAGACCGGAACGGTGCGCGGCTCGTACGACTCCGTCACCGGTGGCGTCGGCACGGCCACGGTGCGCGGCTGGGCGATCGACCCGGACGTCTGGGACCCCGTCAAGTACAAGATCCACGTCGACGGCGTGAGCACGAACAGCGGTGTCGCGGACGCCACGCGCACCGACGTCGAGGCGACGCACCCGACGTGGGGCTCGGACGTCGGCCTGACGCTCCGGCTCACCGGCCTGAAGGCGGGCAAGCACACCGTGCGGGTCTACTTCCAGGACCTGCAGGGCGGCAAGTACGTCAGCTTCGGCACGAAGAGCGTGACCGTGAGCGCCGCCTCGACGGCCGAACCCGACGCGTCCGGCACGACCGGCAAGACGGGCAAGACCGGTTCGGTCAAGGGTGCGTTCGAGTCCGTGGTCGGCGGCGTGAACAGCGCCACGGTGCGCGGGTGGGCGATCGACCCCGACGTCTGGGACCCGGTCGCGTACAAGATCCACGTCGACGGCGTCGCCATCGCCCCCGGTGCGGCGAACGCCAAGCGGACCGACGTCGAGGCCGTGCACCCCGCGTGGGGCTCCGACGTCGGGCTCTCCCTGAAGATCCCGGGGCTGAGCGCCGGCACCCACACGGTGCGGGTGTACTTCCAGGAGCTGCCGAGCGGCACGTACAAGAGCTTCGGCACGAAGAGCGTGACGGTCACCGACCCGCCGACCACCGGCAAGACGGGCAAGACCGGCTCGGTCAAGGGCCTGTACGAGTCGGCCACTGGCGGCACGGGCACCGTCACGGTGGCCGGCTGGGCGATCGACCCGGACGTCTGGGACCCGGTCAAGTACAAGATCCACCTGGACGGCGTGGCCGTCTCGCCGGGCACCGTCAACGCGACCCGCACCGACGTGCAGGCCGTGCACCCGGACTGGGGTTCCGACGTCGGCCTGTCGCGGAAGCTCACCGGGGTGAAGAAGGGCACGCACACCGTGCGCGTCTACTTCCAGGACCTGCCGAGCGGCACCTACAAGAGCTTCGGCACCAAGACCGTCACCGTGCAGTAGACGGTCACCACACGACGGACGGGAGGCCCGGTACCAGCTGGTACCGGGCCTCCCGTCCGTCACGTGGTCGCGTCGACGGCCGTCAGCGGCGCACGCGCCGCGCCATCAGGCCCACACCGTGCAGCAGGCGGTACTCGGGGGAGCGGGTGAGGCCCTCGAAGCGGGCCGCGATCTGGTCGCGCTCCGCCTCGGCCAGTCGGCGGGCGGTGTCGTACGCGCCGACCTGCTGCTCCGACGCGACCAGGCGCGCGTTGATGTCGTGCACGCCGGCCAGGTGGACGTCACGGTCGTGCTCCGCCTGCCGGAGCGTCTCGCGCTGCGCGGTCGCCCAGCGGAGGAACGCGCTCCGCCCGCCGCTCCGACCCGAGGCGGCTGCGACGGCGGCGTCGAGCGAGGGGCCGACCTGTTCGGCACGGCTGCGGAAGGAGTGCCGGTCGACGACCACGGCGCGCAGCCGGGCGACCAGGGCGGTGCGCTCCTCGCGGGGCATGGCGAGCACGCGCTCGAGCGAGTCGGCGTCCTCGAACACCGGCACGTCGGACAGGCCGAGCTCGTCGAGCCCGAGCGCGCAGTCGGTGACGGGCAGCGCGCCCGACGCGAGCGACTCGTACAGGCGGGAGTTCAGGGTGCCGTACTCGGCGGCCGGCTCGATGACGTCGTCGACGACGAAGCCGGCGGCACGGTAGACCTCGGGCAGGGCGAAGTAGGACACGGCCGGACGGAGCTCGACGCCCGCGGAGGCCTCGACGTGGTCGACGTTCGCGGCGAACCAGACGATCGGCTCCGCCGGGGCGACCTCGGCGAGCACGTCCTGCACGCGCCGACGGACGCCCCAGAAGTTGACCGTCGTGACGGCGCGGTCGGTGCGCTCGCGCGGTCCGGGCACGTCCGTCGTGAACAGCTCGGTGTCGACGCCGATGGGCACGACCTCGACGGGGCCGGTGTAGGCCGCCGCGATCGCGTCGCGGGCGGTGCCGGACGACGTCCAGACGGCGTCGAACTCGTCGAGGTACGGCAGAGCGGCCCACCGGGCGGTCCAGTTGCGCACCCACGCCACCAGGGCGGTGCCGGCGGGAACGTACCCGGGGACGAACGACTCGATCATGCTGACCACGACGGCCGTGTCGGCGGGGAGCTCCTCACCCCAGCGCTCGAGCGGCCACATCGCGACACCCCAGCCCTCGGCCCGGAGCGCCCGCGCCAGGCCGAGCGCGACGAACAGGTCGCCTTTACCCTCGGCCGGGTCGGCGGTCGACACCGCGAAGCGGATCGTGCCGCGGGGGCCCTCGGCGTGCTCGTCGGCCGCGAGGGCCGCGTAGTCCTCGCGGAGGGGAGAGGACATGGGGGTGCTCGGGATCACTGCGGTCACGCACGCCATTCTGCACGAATCCGCAGCGCCGACAGGGAGTCGCTGGGCGCGCCTTGTAGGGTGTCATCGGCCCGCGGCACCTCGCTGGCCGAGCCATCGATCCGCGCCCGGTGCGCGGCAGCTGCTGGAGGAACTCGCGTGACAGAGCGCAAGCCGGGAGTCGTGTCCGTCATCCTCGTGAACTACAAGGGCACGGACGACACCCTGACGAGCATCGCGGAACTCCGCAAGCAGGACTGGCCGCAGGACAAGCTCGAGGTGATCGTCGTCGAGAACGGTTCGGGCCCCGAGCACCTCGGACGTCTGAAGGCCTCGACCCTCGACTTCACCCTGATCGACGCCGGCGCGAACCTCGGGTTCACCGGCGGCTGCAACCTCGGCGTGGAGAAGTCCTCCGGCGAGGTCGTGGCGTTCCTCAACAACGACGCCCGCCCGGACACCGGCTGGGTGCGCGAGGCGATGGCCACGTTCGCCTCTGGTGCCGACATCGGCGCCGTCGCCTCGAAGGTCCTCGACTGGGAAGGCGTCAACGTCGACTTCACCGAGGCCGCCATGACCTGGTACGGCATGGGCTACAAGCCCTTCGCCGGGTCGCCGGACACCGGCCGGTGGGAGAGCGAGACCGACGTCCTGTTCGGCACCGGCGCCGCGATGTTCATCCGCGCCGAGCTCTTCGAGCAGCTCGACGGCTTCGACGACCGCTACTTCATGTTCTACGAGGACGTCGACCTCGGCTGGCGGCTCAACCTGCTCGGCTGGCGCTTCCGGTACCAGCCGAAGTCGGTCGCGTTCCACAAGCACCACGCGTCGATGAACAAGTTCGGCGACTTCCGCGAGACCTACCTGCTCGAGCGGAACGCCCTATTCACGCTCTACAAGAACCTCGGCGACGAGCAGCTCGCCGCCGCGCTGCCCGGTTCGCTGGCACTCGCCGTCCGCCGTGCCGTGGGCCGCGGGGAACTCGACTCCACCGAGCTCGACCTGCGCAACCCCGGCGACGACAGCGTGCCCACCATCCCGGTGCCGAAGACGAGCATGGCCGGCATCTACGGCGTCGACCAGTTCGTCGAGCAGCTGCCGTCGATGACCGAGTCCCGCCGGCAGATCCAGGCGACCCGCGTCCGGTCGGACCGCGAGCTCCTCCGCCTGTTCGGCAACCGCGACGAGCCCGCGTACCCGATCGAGAACTACCTGGCCGGCTACGACAAGATCGTGCACTCCCTCGGCGTGCTCGAGGTCGGCACCCGCCGCCGCGTCCTCATCATCACCGGCGACTCGATCGGCGCGAAGATGGCCGGTCCGGCGATCCGCGCGACCCAGATGGCGAAGCAGCTCGCGTCCGAGCACGACGTCCGCGTGGTCAGCCTGACCCGCTCGTCGCCGATCGACCCGTCGTACGAGGTCGTCACGGTCCCGCACCGCCACCCGCGCCAGATGGTCGAGCACGAGGGCTGGGCCGACGTCATCATCGTGCAGGGTCACGCGCTCCGGCTGTTCCCGGTGCTCGAGTCGACCAGCAAGATCCTGGTCGTCGACGTCTACGACCCGCTGCACCTCGAGCAGCTCGAGCAGGGCCGCAGCGACGACGTCGACAAGTGGAACCGTCAGATCCTCGACGCCTCGGACACCCTGAACCACCAGCTCGAGCTCGGCGACTACTTCATCTGTGCCTCGGAGCGTCAGCGCATGTTCTGGCTCGGCCAGCTCGCCGGCTCCGGCCGCGTGAACGCCCGCACGTACTCGCGGGACGCCGACCTGCGCTCGCTCATCGGTGTCGTGCCGTTCGGGCTGTCGTCGACCCCGCCGGTGCACGACCAGCAGCGGGTCAAGGGCGTCGTGCCCGGCATCGGCAAGAACGACAAGCTCGTCGTCTGGGGCGGGGGGATCTACGACTGGTTCGACCCGATCACCCTGGTCCGCTCGATCGCGCAGCTCGCCGAGCGCCGTCCGTCGGTCAAGCTCTTCTTCATGGGCGTGCAGCACCCGAACCCCGACGTCCCCGAGATGGACATCGTGGCGAAGGTCCGCGCCGAGGCCGACGCCCTCGGCCTCACGGGCAAGCACGTGTTCTTCAACGACCAGTGGATCCCGTACGAGGAGCGCGGCGCGTACCTGCTCGAGGCCGACGCCGGCGTCTCGACGCACTACGAGCACCTCGAGACCACGTTCTCGTTCCGCACCCGCATCCTCGACTACCTCTGGGCCCGCCTGCCGATCGTCACGACGGCCGGTGACTCGTTCGGTGACCTCGTCGCCGAGGAGAAGCTCGGCATCGCGGTGCACGAGCAGGACATCGACGGCCTGGCCACCGCGCTCGAGACGGCGCTCTTCGACAAGAAGGCCCGCACCGAGTTCATCGGCAACGTCGACCGCGTGCGCGAGCAGTTCACGTGGGAGAACGTCCTGGCCCCGCTCGTCGAGTTCTGCCGGAACCCGATCCGCGCGGCGGACAAGTCGGTGCGCGACACCACATCGTCGATCGAGCCGCACAAGATGCGCGTGCGCGTGCCGGACCGCAAGAAGCTCTCCGGCGTCCGCTACGACCTCGGCCGTGCCGTGCACTACCTGCGCACCGAGGGCCCGCGCAGCGTCGCCGGCAAGGTGAAGCGGCGCCTCAACCGGTGACCCCGGGGCAGACCACTGCCCTCGTCATCGTCCCGACGTACGACGAGGCCGAGAACATCCGCGGGATCACCGCCGCCGTGCTGGCGGCGGTGCCCGCTGCCCACGTGCTCGTCGTCGACGACGGCAGCCCGGACGGCACCGGGGACATCGTGCGGTCCCTGGCAGCGGCGGACGACCGCGTGCACCTGCTGCAGCGCTCCGGCAAGCTCGGGCTCGGCACGGCGTACGTCGCCGGGTTCCGGTGGGGCCTCGATCGCGGGTACCCGCTGCTGGTGGAGATGGACGCCGACGGGTCGCACCCGGCCGACCGGTTGCCGGCCCTGGTCGACGCCGTCTCCGCGTCCGACGACGTCCTGCTCGCCATCGGGTCCCGCTGGGTGCCCGGCGGGTCCGTCGTCGACTGGCCGCTCCGGCGCCAGGCGCTGAGCCGGGGCGCGAACACGTACGCCCGGCTCGTGCTCGGGCTGGACGTGCGGGACATCACCGCCGGGTACCGCGTGTACCGCTCGTCGGCGATCGCGCGGATGGACCTCGGTTCGGTGGACTCGAAGGGCTACTGCTTCCAGGTCGACATGACGCTCCGCGTGGACGCCCTCGGCGGCCGCATCGTCGAGGTGCCGATCCGCTTCCGTGACCGCGTGCACGGCGTCTCCAAGATGAGCCGGTCCATCGTGCTCGAGGCGATGCTCCGCGTCACCCAGTGGGGTGTGCAGCGCCGTCTCGGTCGCCGCACGCGCCCGTAGGGCGCTCGCTCGCTCGCTTCGTGAGCAGGAACGGTCGGGTCGCCTCCGCGCAGGCGACCTTTCCTGCTCACGAAGCGCGGGCCCGGAACGCTGGGCGCGACGGCCTGGAGGCGCGGTGCGGGGCCGCAACGGGCCTCCAGGCCGTCGGTGGGTCGCGCCGCACCGCGGCTACACGCGCGGCAGGTGCCGGCGCCACGAGCGGCGCCGCGCGGCGATCACGAGGACCGTCACGAAGAACATCAGGCCCGCGCCGTGCAGCAGGTAGCTCTCCGCCGTGCTGGTGACGGCGAGCAGCACGAGCACGGCGGCCGGCCACACGTACGCCACCCCGGGGAACGTCGTCGCCGTCACCCAGGCGCGCGCGAAGGCGAGCAACGCGGTGATGCCGAGGAGGAGCGTGCCCGCGAAGCCGATCTGCAGCCAGGCGTCCACGAAGGCGTTCAGGCCCGAGGTGAACCGGACGCCGGCGGGGTCGATGAGCGTGACGTAGGGCACGACGGGCTCGGTCGGCCACGTGCCCACCCAGCCCCAGCCCTGGATCGGGTAGCGCTCCACCAGGACCCGGATCTGCGACCACAGGTCCGTCCGGGTGGCCGTGCCGCCGGCCGCCCCGATCTCGGCGAGCAGACGGTGCCGGGCGAGCACCCCGACGGCGAGCGTCAGCAGGACGACAGCACCGAGGACGCCGTTGACCACCGGTCTGGTCGCCGGTCGTGCGTGCCGGAGTGACCAGAGCGCCAGCGCGGTGACGGCGAGCGCGATCATCGCGAGCCCGGTGATGGGGGACTGCACGAGCATCAGGGCGATGACGGCGAGCGAGGTCGAGGCGATCGCACGCCAGACGGTGACGGAGCGGGTGAGGAACTCGACCACGAAGGTGACGAGGGCCATCGCGGCGATGAAGCCCATGAAGTTGCGCGTGCCGCCGATGCCCTGGATCGGGCCGCCGTACGCGATGTCGCCGCGGATGCCGAACGCCGGGAACGGGACGTCGAGGACCAGGCCGGACAGGACCTCGAGCCCGAGGGCGGTCACGAGCAGGATGCGGAACGCGTCGCCCGAGGCCCGGATCACCTGCACCAGGTCGCGGCCCAGCGCCAGGTACAGCCCGAGGCCGATGAAGCACACCGTCTGCACCAGGCCGCGGAGCGCCACCCACGAGTACTCGCTCCACAGCACGCTCAACGCGCAGTAGCCGACGAAGGCCAGCAGCGAGAGGGGGAGGACCCCGTGCCACTCGATCCGGTAGCGCTGGCCGAGCAGGCTCAGGCCCGCGAGCACGAACAGCGTCACGAGCACCGCCCACGTCCCCGCCCGACCGACCAGTGCCTCGACGGTGGGCTGGCCGAAACCGAACAGCACGATGACCGTCGCGAGCGCCTGGCTGAACCGTCCACCGGCCGAGAAGCCGATCCAGGCGGAGAGGTACCGGCGCCCGAGCACGTTCCTGCTCACCCGACCGTCCGTCACCCGTCCATCTTGGCGCACGACCTTGTGACCAGCCCGCCGCATCGCGGTGTGGCTGTATCGACGATGCGCGATCACCGAACTATCCTCACCGGATGGACCTCGCGCGCAGGGTCGCCGGCGTCCCCCTCGTCGCGGTGGTCGTCGGTCTGCTCACGACCGCGCTGGCCTGGTACCGCCTCGGTCCCGTGCCGCGGAACACCGTCTGGGCCGAGGACGGCGGCGTGTTCCTGCGCGAGCGGATCGCGACGGGCCCGCTCGACACCCTGCTGCACCCGTACGCCGGGTACGTGCACCTGCTGCCCCGGCTGATCGTCGACCTCGGGTACGCGCTGCCGCCCGAGCGCTACGCGCAGGTCGTGGCACTGGCCTCGTGCACCGTCGTCGGCGGGGTGTGCGCCCTGGTGTTCGTGCTGTCCCGCGACGTCGTCCGCCCGTGGCCGCTCCGGCTGGTGCTCGCCGCCGTCCCCGTCGTCCTGCCGCTCGCGCCCTACGAGATCAGCGGCAACGCGGCCAACCTGCACTGGTACCTGCTCGTCCTGGTGCCGTGGGTCTTCGCCTTCCGCACCCGTTCGTGGTGGGCTGCGGCGGCGCTCGCCGTCGTGGCGGGCGCGGCCGTGCTCACCGAGCCGCTGACGGTGCTGTTCACACCCCTGCTGCTGTTGGCCTGGACGCCCGGCGGGCCCGGCCGCGGCCGCGCCCACGTCCGCGTCGCCGGGGCGGCCGGACCGTGGTCCGCTCTGCCCGTCACCCTCGTCGTGCTCGTCGGCCTGGCGGTGCAGGGCGTCACGACCCTGACGCACCCGCGCGAGGTCGCCCCCGGGTCGCCCGCGGTCCGGGACGTGCTCGCCGGGTACCTGCTCGGCCCCGTCGGAGGCGCGTGGGACCCGCGCGTCGGCGCCGTCCTGACGGCCGTCCTGGAGCACGGCTGGGCCGTCGTGCTCGTGCCCGCCGTCGTGCTCCTGCTCGTCCTGGTCGCGGCCGTCGTCGTCGGTCCGCCCCGCACCCGGTGGATGGTGGTCGCCCTGTCCGTCGGCTCGGGCGCGGTGTGGTGGGCGGCCCTGCTCGCCAACGACGACGCCGGCGTCCGCTGGTCGGCCCCGGTGGCCGCGATGGCCGCCCTGCCGCCGCAGCGCTACGCCGCCGCGGCCGGCCTGCTGCTGGTCAGCGCCGCGGTGGTCGCCGCCGCCGCGCTCGTCGACGCGCCCCGGTGGTCGCATGGCACTGGACGGACGGGAGGCGCGGGTCGCCTCGTCGGGGCCGTCACCGGGTGGTGCGTGGTCACCGCCGTCGTCGCGTCGGCCGTGCTGCACGTCGCGCCGGCCGAGACCCGGCGGAGCGAGGGCCCGGTGTGGGCGGGACAGCTGCCGACGGCGGTCGAGGCCTGCGACGCGGACCCGTCACTCGAGGTCGCCCGGGTGCGGTCGAACCCGTGGTCGTCCCCGGTGGCGTGCTCGTGGGTGTCGCGCTGAGGTCGTGTCCGTCGGTGCGCGGTGCGCGGTGCGCGGTGCGTGGTGCGGGTGCGGTGGGGTGCGCGTCAGCGCGTGCCTGCCCAGCGGAACTCGCGCTTGGTGCGCGGCGTCCGCGGGCCGTCGCCGGTGGAGACGGGCTCCTCGCCGGTCAGCACGATGCGGGTCTTGATCGCGAGCAGGGCGAACAGCACCCAGTTCCCCTGGTAGAGCAGGCGGGACTCGGCGACGGACTGCACCAGCAGGGCGACGACGACCAGGAGCGGCAGGAGCGACACCGGGTCGAAGGACCGCGGGCGGAGTGCGGCGTCGTACCCGATGCGGGTCGCGCAGGCCCACGAGCGGGACAGCGTCGTGACCACGTAGATCGCGAAGAGCACCAGGCCGATGATCCCGGTCTGCATCCAGACGTCCAGGTAGGCGTCGTGGGCCTGCAGGTAGGTCACGCCCTTGCGGTGCGCCAGGTCGGCGAGCGTCGGGATGCCGGGCCACCAGTACCCGATCCAGCCCCAGCCGCCGACCGGGTGCTGGTCGATCAGGCCGAGGACCTTGCCCCAGATCTCGCCGCGGCCGGTGGCGTCCGAACCCTTCCCGAGCAGTTCGGACACCGGGCCGCGCAGCACGGACGCGGCGACGGCGACGACGACCGCGCCGACCGTGAGCAGCAGGTAGCGCGGGGTGCGGCGCTCGGTCGGCACCCGGCGCATCCACATGGCGACCAGCGCGACGACGGCGACGACGACGGCGGCGGCGAGGACCGTCGACGAACGGGTGAGGACGAGGCCGAGCACGGCGACCAGGAGCCAGCCGACGGCCTGGTTCCGACGGATCCGGCCCTCGGCGAACTGCACGGCGACGACGATCGCCACCAGCAGGGCCACCATCGCGAGCAGGTTGGCGTTGCCCGGCAGGCCCTGGATCCGGCCGCCGGTGAAGAGCTCAGCCCGCGAGAAGTAGAAGGCGTCGGGGACGTCGCGGTCCCCGTAGTCGGTCCAGATCGGCGCGATCGGGTGGCGGACGAACACCGCGACGACGGCCTCGAACACGAGCGAGAGCATGAGGACCCAGCGGAGCGCGAGGCTCAGGGCGTCGGTGATCCGGCGCCACGTCAGGGTGGAGGCGATCGTGAACGCCACGGCGGCACAGATGACCTGCACGGTCAGGCTCGAGATCGTGGCGAAGCGCCAGTGCGACCAGATCAGCGTCACCAGGCACCAGCCGAGGAACGCCCAGAGCGCCCACGGCGTGCGGACGAGCGGCGGCTTCGCCCGGACCAGGATCGTGATGCCCCACGCCGCGACCAGTGCCCACAGGACACCCGCGCCGACCCACGTCAGGGTGTTCGGCAGGGCGTCGCCCGCGAACAGCACGAACAGGGTGGTCGCCCCGAAGGCGAACGCCTCGCGCTCGGGTACGGTCCCGCGCGCCAGCGGCCAGGTGTTCGTCACGACGCCAGGGTACCGGCCGGTCGCCGTCAGCAGGACTCCCTCGGGAGCGCCGGTAGGCTCTGGCCCATGTTCCTCGGCATCACGAACACCCCCCGCGACTACGCCTGGGGCTCGGTCACCGCGATCCCGGAGCTCCTCGGACGCACCGTCACGGGGGCCCCGCAGGCGGAGCTGTGGCTCGGCGCCCACGCCGGCAGTCCCAGTGTCGTCGTCAACCCGGCGATGGTCGGCGGCGCGGACACGCTCCGCGACTGGATCGCCGACGAGCCGGAGACCGCACTCGGTCCGGACCGCACGGGGCTGCCCTTCCTGTTGAAGGTGCTCGCGGCGGCGGCACCGCTCTCGCTGCAGGCGCACCCGACGCCGGAGCAGGCGGAGGAGGGCTTCGCCCGCGAAGAGCGCGAGGGCATCGCACTCGACGACCCTGCACGCAACTACAAGGACCCGTTCCCGAAGCCCGAGCTCGTCGTGGCCCTGAGCGAGCGGTTCGAGGCGCTGAGCGGCTTCCGCCCCGTCGAGGAGACCCTGGCCGAGGTCCGAGTGCTCGACGCCGGCAGCGGGCGGCTCGGTCCGCTCGAGGTGCACCTGCTGCACGGGCTCGAGGACACCGTCCGCTGGCTCGAGACCGCCGACGAGTCCGCGCTCGCCGTGGTGCAGGCCGCCAGCGACCTCGCCGTCGCCCTCGACGACGACCTGCTCACGCCGAACACCGCGACGGTCCGCGACCTCGCGACCAGCTGGCCCGGCGACCCCGGCATCGTCGTCTCCCTGCTCATGCACCGGGTGACCCTCACCGCCGGGCAGGCCATGTACCTGCCAGCCGGCAACATCCACGCGTACCTCGACGGGCTCGGCATCGAGCTGATGGCACCGTCGGACAACGTGCTCCGCGGTGGCCTCACGCCGAAGCACGTCGACGTGCCGGAGCTCCTGCGCGTGCTCGACTTCACCGCGTACCCGGCCCCGGTCCTCGAGCCCGAGCGCGTCGCCCCCGGCGTCGACCGGTTCGCGCCGGACGGCGTCGGCTTCGTGCTGCTGCGGGTGGACGGTGACGGCCGCCCGGTGGGCATGAGCACCGGCGGTGTCGCACCGCTGGTCGGACCGTCGATCGCCATCTGCACCGAGGGCGTCGTGACACTCGTCGGCGCGCAGTCGGCCACCCTGCTCCGCAAGGGGGAGGCGTGCTTCATCACGCCGGACGAGGGCGACGTGACGGTCGAGGCGGACTCGCCCGACGGCATCACCTCGACGGTGTTCATCGCCACCGGGGCGTAGCCGTCGTCCGCTAGCGTGGCGGGCATGAGTTGGCTGGTCACCGGCGGTGCCGGGTACATCGGGTCCCACGTCGTCCGAGCACTGCGCTCGGCCGGCATCGACACGGTCGCGTTCGACGACCTCTCGAGCGGCTTCCGCGCGTTCGTCCCGGACGACGTGCCGTTCGTCGAGGGCACGATCCTCGACGGCGAACTCGTCGCACGGACCCTCCGCGAGCACGACGTCACCGGTGTGGTGCACGTCGCCGGGTTCAAGTACGCCGGCGTCTCGGTCGAGCGCCCGCTGCACACCTACGAGCAGAACGTCACCGGCATGGCGACCCTGCTCCGCGCGATGGCCGAGACCGGCGTGACCAAGGCGGTCTTCTCGTCGAGCGCGGCCGTCTACGGCACGCCGGACGTCGAGACCGTGGTCGAGTCCACCCCGAAGAACCCGGAGTCGCCGTACGGCGAGTCGAAGCTCATCGGGGAGTGGCTCCTGCGCGACATGGAGGTCGCTGCTGGTTTCACCACCACCTCGCTCCGCTACTTCAACGTGGTCGGCTCGGGCGAGCCCGACCTGTACGACGCCAGCCCGCACAACCTGTTCCCGCTGGTCTTCGACGCGCTGCTCGCAGGTCGGACCCCGCGCATCAACGGCGACGACTACGACACCCCGGACGGCACCTGCGTGCGCGACTACGTGCACGTGGCGGACCTGGCGCACTCCCACGCGGTGGCCGCGCGGAAGCTCGAGGCGGGGGAGCCGCTCGAGCGCGCCTACAACCTCGGCAGCGGCGACGGGGTGAGCGTCCGCCAGATCATGGACGCGATGGCGGCGGGCACCGGGATCGCCTTCGATCCCGAGATCGCTGCGCGCCGCCCCGGCGACCCGGCCCGCATCGTCGCGACCGGTGAAGCCGCCGCCCGCGACCTCGAGTGGGCCATGCGACACTCCCTCGACGAGATGGTCTCGAGTGCCTGGGAGGCCCGCCGCAGCGCATCCTGAGCGCGTGAGGACGTGTCAGGTGTCCCCCGCAAAGTCGACAGAACCGGCGCGACACGCCCAAACGGGGGACATGACACGCTGGGGCGGTCAGCACCTTCTATGATCCGCGACTTGACTCAGGCGAATGACACCGCTGTAATTACAGGCAACGACTTCAATTGTTGTGGTCCCGTTATCGAGACGTCAGGGGTGATCAGGGTGAACGGTTCCGACTTCCACGCCGGAGTTCCGGAAGACTGGCACGTCGACCCCGTGGCGCTCGGCGTCCCGGGTGTTCGGCGGCCGGAGACGGACGACGAGGAGAACCCGCTCGCCTGGCAGGTCGACTCGCTCTGCGCGCAGACCGACCCGGAGGCGTTCTTCCCCGAGAAGGGCGGCTCGACGCGCGAGGCGAAGAAGATCTGCACCTCGTGCGAGGTCCGGGCGCAGTGCCTCGAGTACGCGCTCGAGAACGACGAACGCTTCGGTATCTGGGGTGGCCTCTCCGAGCGCGAACGCCGCAAGCTGCGGAAAAGGGCGTAGCCGCCCCACCCCGTCCGGGAGGCGCGTGGAGCGCCCGTCCCGCACCGCGCAGTGAGCGCACCCACAGCTTTACGCCGCGCCGCCGTCCGCAGCCGACACCGCGCCTCCAGACCGTAGAGTGACGCCCGTCATGCAGCCCAGAGTCACCGCGATCCTCGTCGCCGCCAACGGGGCGGACCACCTCGACCGGACCCTGGACGCGCTCGCCGCCCAGACCCGGCACCCCGAGAACCTCGTGGTCGTCGACGTCGGTACGACCGACGGATCGACCGCAGAACTGTCCTTCGGCGGGTCCGCACAGCTCGTCCGGCTCCCCGCCGGCAGGGCGTTCGGCGACGCCGTCCGGCAGGGTGAGCGCAGCGCGCCGCCCGCCGCGACCGACGAACCGGTCGACGAGTGGCTGTGGATCCTCGGTCACGACAACGCGCCGGCGCCGACCGCACTCGCCGACCTGCTCTCCGCCGTGGAGATCGCACCGTCGGTCGTCGTCGCCGGCCCGAAGCTCGTCGCGGACGACGACCCCTCGCTCATCCGTGCGTTCGGCGAGAGCATGACCCGCTTCGGCCGGTCCATCGTCCTGGTGCAGGACGAGCTCGACCAGGGCCAGCACGACCGGAACACCGACGTGCTCGGCGTCGCCGCCGGCGGCATGCTCGTGCGCCGGTCGGTCTGGGACGACCTCGGCGGCTTCGACCCGGCGCTGCCGGACGTCGACGCGGCCCTCGACTTCTGCGTGCGGGTCCGCCTCGCCGGACACCGTGTCGCCCTCGTGCCGGGGGCCAAGGTCACCAGCGCCGGACCGATCGAGGAGTTCGGTCGCAAGCGCGTGTCCGAGGCGCGGCGCGTCCGGATGCACCGGCAGGCGCAGCTGCACCGCCGGATGACCTACGCGCCCGCCGGCCTCGTCTGGCTGCACTGGCTCACCCTCGTGCCGTTCGCGATCGCCCGGGCACTCGGGCACCTCGTCGCGAAGCACCCCGCCGCCGTGGTCCCCGAGCTCTCCGCCGCTTTCGCCGTCGCGTTCGGCGGCGGGACCGGGCGCGCACGCAAGAACCTCGCCCGCACCAGGAAGCTCGGCTGGGCGGCGGTCGAACCGCTCCGGGTGAGCTGGCGTCGGGTGCACGAGCACCGCACCACCTCGCGCGACGTCGAACTCGCCCGCGTCGAGGACGCCCCGATCGCGCGGGCGTCCTTCCTCGGCGACGGCGGGATCTGGGTGGTGCTGGCCGCCGCCGTGCTCAGCGTCGTGACGCTCTACCCGCTGCTCGGCTCCCCGGCCCTGACCGGTGGGGGACTCCTGCCGCTCAGCGCGACCCCCGGGCAGCTCTGGCAGAACGTCGGCTACGGCTTCCACTCGCTCGGAACGGGCTTCACCGGTCCCTCCGACCCCTTCGCCGCGGTCCTCGCCGTGCTCGGCTCGATCGTGTTCTGGTCGCCGTCCACCGCGGTCGTGCTCGTCATGCTCGTCGCGTTCCCGCTGTCCGCACTGGGCGCGTGGTTCGCGGTGCGCAAGGTCACGACCCGCACCTGGGTGCCGGTGATCGGTGCATCGCTCTACGCGATCGCCCCGTCGCTCGTCGGCGCGGTGACGACCGGCCACCTCGGCGCCGTGATCGCGCACCTGACCCTGCCGTGGCTCTTCGTCGCCGTGCTCGAGGCACACCGCTCGTGGGCGTGGGCGTCCGGGGCGTCGCTCCTGTTCGCCGTCGTCGCGGCCTCGGCGCCGTCGCTCCTGCCGGTCCTGCTGATCGGGTGGCTCGTGGCGCTCCTGGTCGGCTGGCGTCGGGCGCACCGTCGCGTCTTCATCCCGGTGCCGACCGCCGTGCTGTTCCTGCCGCTGATCCTGGCGCAGGCGGCACGCGGCAACCTGCTCGCCGTGTTCGCCGACCCCGGCGTCCCGTCGGCCACCCGCGCGCCGTCCGCGCTCCAGCTGGCCATCGGGCAGCCGCTGCCGGACTGGAGCGGTTGGCTCCCCGCGACGTCCGGGCTGGCGCTGGACGCCAGGGTCCTGCCGGTCGTGATGGCCGTCCTGGTGCTCCCGGTGGCCGTCGCCGCGATCGGCGCGATGCTCGGACACCGCTGGGCGGTCGCTGGCTCGGCGCTCGTCATCGCGCTCCTCGGCTTCGCCACGGCCTTCGCCGCCACCCACGTCACCGTCACGGGCGTCGGCTCGACGACCACCATCGTGTGGCCGGGCAGCGGTCTGTCCGTGTACTGGATGGCCCTCGTGGTCGCGGCGTGCATCGGCATCGACGTGCTGCCGAAGGCCGCCCCGGTCACCGGGCTCGTCGCGACCGTGCTCGCCGGGGTCGCGGTGGCACCGGCCTTCGCGGCGTTCTACCTCGGAACCGCCACCATTCAGCCGACCACCGGCCGGGTGCTCAGCGCCTACGTGAACGCCGAGGCCCAGGCGAACCCCGACGTCGGCACGCTGGTCGTGGTCCCGCAGGACGACGGTTCGCTCGCTGTCACGCTCGAGCGCGGACAGGGCTCCACGCTCGACGACCAGTCCACGCTCGACGCCACCGCCCTGCGCCTGAGCGAGTCCGGCGCGCGCCTGACGACGCTCGCCGGCAACCTGGCGAGCCGCAGCGGCTACGACCCCCGACCGGCGCTCCGCGAGCTCGGCGTGAGCTTCGTGCTCATCGACGAGGCCGGCGACGACCCCGAGGCGCAGACGGTGCACGACCGCGCGGCCGGCGCGATCGGCCAGAACGCGCTCTTCACGAGCATCGGCGAGACCACCAACGGGCAGCTGTTCCACTACGACGGCGAGGTCGACCACACCCGCTCCGGCTCCGCGGCGACCCAGGCCACGCACGTGCTGTACCTCGTCGTGCTCGGCGTGGTCTTCGGCGCGGCGGCCCTGCTCGCCGTGCCGACGGCCCCGCGCCGTCGCCGTGCCACCTCGAACGTCATCGAGGCCGAGGAACCCGCCACCACCTTCGACGAGGAGCGCGACGAATGAGCACCACCCCCTCCTCCGTCCGACGCTGGGTCGTCCGCGGCACCGCCACGGCCGTCGCCGTCGTCGTCGCGGCGGGTGCCGTCACCGCGGCGCACGCCATCGGTACCGACTCCGACCCGGGTCGCCCGGCGGGCCGCACCGTCACGCCGGTCCCCGCCGCCGCCGAGCGCGTCTGTGCCGGGAGCGCCCTGCGCCTGTCCGACGACGCCGGCAACGACGCGACGCAGGCCAGCACCGTCGGCACCGCGACCGTCGCCACGGCGACCACCGGCTCGACGGTCGAACGGTCCTCGCTCGACGCCTCGACCACCGGCGGCAGTGACCCCCGACTCCTGACCGCCCCGGCCGGGGAGACCACCCCGCAGGTCGCCGGCAGCAGCCTGCAGAGTGTCTCCAGCGGCGACCTCGTCGGCGCTGGCGCGGCCTCGTGCGACGACCCGACCCAGTCCACGTGGCTCGTCGGGGGATCGACGGAGACCGGTCGCACCAGTCTGATCACGCTCTCCAACCCGACCGACGTGAACGCCACGGTCGACCTCGCGATCTTCGACGGCAGCGGGACGGTCAACGCCCCGGGCACCACCGGCATCGTGGTGGCGCCGAACACGCAGAAGGTCGTCCCGCTCTCGGGCTTCGTGTCGGACGCCGCGTCGACCGTCGTGCACGTGACGTCGTCCGGTGGGCAGATCGTCGCGCACATGCAGGAGACCGTCGTCCGCACGCTCACACCGGGCGGCTACGACATCGTCTCCGGCGGCGCCGCTCCGTCGCGCGCGCAGGTCATCCCCGCGGTCGCCCTCGCCGACGCCCAGGCCGCCCAGCGCGGTGACGACGCGGCCGACGCGGCCCCGATCGTCCGGCTGTTCGTCCCCGGCACGAAGTCGGCCCGGGTCACCCTCGGCATCAGCACGGCCGACGGCAGCGGCGCGACCGTCAACGCCACCGCGGAGCCCGGGGTCGTCACGGACGTCGCACTCGACGACTTCCCGGACGGCCGGTACTCGTTCACCGTCACCTCGACCGAACCCGTCGTCGCCGGCGCCCGCAGCACCACGCCGACCGAGGGCAACGGCACCGACCTCGGGTGGTTCGCCTCCGCGGAGCCCCTGGGCGACGAGACGATCACCGCCATCGCCCCGGGTGAGGGCGTCCGGCTGAACTTCGTCAACCCGACCCGCGAGGACCGTTCCGTCACGGTGCGTTCGGGCGACGAGCGCCGCACCCTGAAGGTCCTGTCCGGCGCGACGGTGACGCTGCCGGTGCAGACGGCCAAGCAGCTCACGCTGACGGGGACCGAGGGCATCGTCGCCGGGGTCACCTACCGCGGCGCCGACGGCATCGCCGGGTTCCCGGTGCGACCGGCGACCGACGTGTCCACCCCGGTCCGCGTCTACCCCTGACCTCCGACGCGGCCGGCCCGGCTCACCAGTGCCGGTAGCGGTCGGGCGCCAGGTCCCAGGGGTCCTTGCCGATCAGCTCGCCGACAGCGCGGAACACCGCGGTCTCGATGATGATGCGGCGGTCCGAGTCGTCCTTCTCGGGGCTGCGGTTCACGCGTTCGACGGGGATCCGGAAGACGGTCACGCGACGGGCGTCACGGTCGATGCGCCACCGGGGCATCTCGTCCGGCACGGTGGTGTCGCTCGGCATGTCCGCCACCTGGAAGACCACGCCGGCGAGCTCGTCGGGCCAGAGGCCGAGCAGGTAGTGCGCACTGTCGCCGACGGTGCGGTCGAAGGCCTCTGCTCGCGTGGTGATCGGTGCGAGCTCGGGTCCGGTGACACTCGAACGTCCGCCCCGGCCGTGCCGCGAGCGGCCCCGCCCGCGATCGACCGGGGTGACGAGGCGAGGCTTCCGACGCATCCCCACATCGTACGCGCGGACGGGTGCGCGCCGGACGCTCCGCTAGGCTCCCTGACGAGATGGACGTACGGATCTGCAGCAAGGTGGCCTGTGCCAACAGCGCTTCGTCGACCCTGACGTACGACTACGCCGACTCGATGGTCGTGATCGGCCCGCTCTCGACCCGGGTCGAGCCGCACGGGTACGACCTCTGCGCGCGGCACGCGGCATCCCTGCGTGTGCCGGGCGGCTGGCGGGTGGTGCGGCGCGAGCCGCTGCCCCGCGACGCGGACTGACGGGTCGCGTCCGCGACGCACCCGCGGCGGTCGGACGGGAGGCCCGGGGAACGTGACCGACGTCGGCTCGTGATCCGCGCCTCCCGGCATGGAAGACTGATGCGCATGCCCACCGAAGCCCAGATCGCAGCTCCGTACCGCGTCGCCGACCTCGCCCTCGCCGAGGCGGGCCGCCACCAGATCCGCCTCGCCGAGAACGAGATGCCGGGCCTGATGGCCCTGCGCGAGGAGTTCGGTGCGTCGCAGCCGCTCGCCGGTGCGCGCATCGCCGGGTCCCTGCACATGACGGTGCAGACCGCCGTGCTCATCGAGACGCTCGTCGCCCTCGGCGCACAGGTGCGCTGGGCGAGCTGCAACATCTTCTCCACGCAGGACGAAGCCGCGGCCGCCGTCGCCGTCGGTCCCACCGGCACCCCGGACGCCCCAGCCGGCGTCCCGGTGTTCGCGTGGAAGGGCGAGACGCTCGAGGAGTACTGGTGGTGCACCAGCCGGATCTTCGACTGGAGCGACGAGGCCGCCGAAGCCGGCGCCGACTGGACCGGGCCGAACCTGATCCTCGACGACGGCGGTGACGCCACCATGCTCGTGCACACCGGGGCCGACGCCGAGGCCGCCGGTGCCGCGCCCGTGCCCGAGGCCGACGCCAGCACCGAGTGGAAGATCGTGCTCGACACCGTCGCGCGGTCGCTCGAGACGTCGTCGGACCGCTGGACCCGCATCGCCGCGGACATCCAGGGTGTGACCGAGGAGACCACCACGGGCGTGCACCGCCTGTACGAGCTGTTCCGGAACGGCGAGCTGAGGTTCCCGGCGATCAACGTCAACGACTCGGTCACGAAGTCGAAGTTCGACAACAAGTACGGCATCCGGCACTCGCTGCCCGACGGCCTGAACCGGGCGACCGACGTGCTCATCGGCGGCAAGGTGGCCTTCGTCGTCGGGTACGGCGACGTCGGCAAGGGCGCTGCGGAGGCGCTCCGCGGACAGGGCGCACGCGTCATCGTCAGCGAGGTCGACCCGATCTGCGCGCTGCAGGCGGCGATGGACGGCTACCAGGTCGCCCGCCTGGCGGACGTCGTCGGCACCGTCGACATGGTCATCACCTGCACCGGCAACCTCGGCGTCGTGGGCGTCGAGGAGATGCTCGGCCTCAAGCACCTGGCGATCGTGGCGAACGTGGGCCACTTCGACAACGAGATCGACATGGCCGGGCTCGAGGCGCTGCCCGGCGTCGAGAAGGTCGAGATCAAGCCGCAGGTGCACGAGTGGCGGCTGCCGACCGGGCGCTCGATCCTGGTGCTGTCCGAGGGGCGGCTGATGAACCTCGGCAACGCGACCGGACACCCGTCGTTCGTGATGAGCAACTCGTTCACGAACCAGGTGCTCGCGCAGATCGAGCTGCACACCCGGCGCGACGAGTACCCGACCGGCGTGTACGTGCTGCCGAAGCACCTCGACGAGAAGGTCGCGCGACTGCACCTCGACGCCCTCGGGGTGCAGCTCACGTCGCTGCGTCCGGAGCAGGCGGCGTACATCGGCGTCCCCGTCGAGGGCCCCTTCAAGCCGGACCACTACCGCTACTGAGCGGTTGCTCGCGCAAGACACCGGTGTTCGCGCACTGAACCACCGCACGCGGGTGTTCGGAGCGCGAACACCGGTGTTCTGCGAGCAGCCCGCGCCGCGTCAGCCCGCGCCGCGTCAGCCCGCGCCGCGTCAGCGCGGGAAGCCCGGCGGGCGCGCGGACGCCGTCGCCCCCGCGGCGCTGAGCAGTTCGGCGCGCGCACCCAGCGCCCGCACGTCCCGCCGACGCCGGAGCACGACGACCCCGGCGAGGAAGACCTCGGGCGGCACCGGCGGCACCGGGTGCGCGAACGCCGACACCTCGGCCGCCAGGTTCTGTGCCGCCGCCGCTCGCAGCTCCGGACGCATCAGCGCAGCCCCGCGGAAGAACGCCCCGAGCCGGTTCTCCAGCCGCTGCGGCAGCGCCGAGACGTCCGCGACACCGGCCCACGCCGTCAGCTCCGGCGGCAGCAGCACCTCGGGGTCGCGCTGCTTCGGCAGCCGCTCGTGCTGCACGATGGTGCCGGCCAGCAGGTCGCCGAGGCGCCGCGGCCGGGTGCCGAACAGGGCGACGAGCAGTGCGACCGAACCGAAGGTCATCCAGAGCTCGAACAGGCCGACGAGTGACCGGGTGAAGGCGTGCCGGAAGCCGATCGCGCCGCCGTCGACCCGGACGACACGGGTTCCGGTGGCGAAGCGTCCGACGCTCCGACCCTTCGTCACGGTCTCGACCGCGGCGGGGACCAGCACCAGCACGACGACGAGCAGCACGATGTTCAGCGCCGCGCCCCAGGCCGGTTCGAGTCCTCTCGGCCAGAGCCGTGAGACCCCGAACACCGCGAGCACGAACAGGACGAGGACGCACAGTCCGTCGAGGAGCGCGGCCGCGAGTCGCAGCACGAGTCCGGCGGGTTGGACGTCGAGCGCGACGCCCTCGCCCACCACGAGTTCGTCGGCGGTCTCGTCGAGCTCGCGCGAGAACCGGGCGTCGGCGAGGTCACGCGGCGTGCGGGGCTTCGGCATGGGATCATTCTGTCGGACATCGCGCGACCTGAGGGGGAACACGTGGACCTGGATGCGTACACCGAGGTGCACCGCGACCGGTGGCGGGAGCTCGACCGTCTGGCGCGTGCCCGGCACGCGTCCGGTGCGGACGTCGACCGGCTCGTCGCCGGCTACCAGGAGGCCGCGACCGACCTCGCCCGCATCCGGGGCGCCGCACCGCGCACCGCGACCGGCGACCGGCTCTCGCTCACGCTGTTCCGCGCCCGCCTGCGCTTCACCGGCACCCCCGTCGACCCGCTGACCGCGGTCGCCCTGTTCTTCATCCGGCAGTTGCCCGCGGCGCTCTACCGGATCCGGTGGGTCACCATCTGGGTCGCGCTCGCCACGGTCGCGATCGGCGCGATCGTCGCCGTGTGGATCAGCACCACCCCCGGTGCGACGGCGACGTTCGGCACGCAGGAGGCCCTGCGCCAGTACGCCACGCAGGACTTCGTCGACTACTACTCCGACCGCGGCCTCGGGGCGTTCACCGCGCAGGTCTGGACGAACAACGCGTACATCGCCGCGACGATGGTCGCCTTCGGCATCACCGGCGTCTTCGTGCCGTTCTCCATCATGCAGAACGCCGTCAGCCTCGGGGTCTCCGCGGCGATCATGCACTCTCAGGGACGCCTGGCCGACTTCTTCCTGTACATCTCCCCGCACGGGCAGCTCGAGCTCTACTCGGTGTTCCTCGCCGGCGGTGCGGGCCTCATGATCTTCTGGTCGTGGGTGGCGCCCGGGCCCGGACGCACGCGCGCCCAGGCCCTCGCCGAGGACGGCCGGGCACTCATCACCATCGCGATCGGCCTGACCCTGACCCTGCTGCTGTCCGGCATCGTCGAGGGCGTGGTGACGCGGCAGGACTGGCCGTGGCCGATCAAGATCGGCATCGGCACCCTCGCCCTGGTCGCGGTGCTCGCGTACCAGTGGGTGCTCGGCGGTCGCGCGTACCGGGCGGGGGAGCGCGGCGACCTCGAGGAGTTCGAGCGCGGCTCCACCGCCCTCGTCGCCGGGTAGCGTCCGTGGGGCGTTCAGAGCCGGCCGGTGGCCTTCGCCCGGATGTACGCGTCGGCGACGAGCGGCGGGACCTCCGCCGGCGCGCCCCGGACGACCTCCGCTCCGGAGCGTCGTGCGACGTCGGCCGCGCCGTCCGCGTCGAGCAGGGTGCGTTCCGCGGCGGCCCGTCGGTAGACGTCGCGCTCCGCGCCGGTCGGGAGGCCCGGCACCCGTCCGCCCCGGGCGGTGCGGATCGCGGTGGTCGGGTCCACCCCGCCGCGCGCCATCCGCTGCACGTCCGGGTCCTCGATGCTCGTCACGACGACCGCGTGCCGGCGGGAGAGCCGGGGGAGCACGGCGAGCAGGTCGCCCGAGGCGCCGACGGAGTCGAGGCTCGAGGCGAGCACGACCAGGGCCCGCGACGTCGTGATGGAGTCGACGAGCGCCGGCACCGTCGCCCAGTCGGTCGCGGCGAGCCCCGGTTCGGCCATCGCCAACGCCTCGCCGAAGCGCTGCACGACGTCCGAGCGGGAGGCGCCGTGCACCCGGTCGTGTGCCGTGTCGTCGAGGACCACCAGGTCGACCCGGTCCCCGGCGGCGGCCGCGAGGGCACCGAGGAGCAGCGCCGACTCGATGAAGGAGTCGAGGCGCGGCTCGTCGCCGACCCGACCGGCGCCCGCGCGGCCCGCGTCCACCACCACGACGACCCGCCGGTCGCGTTCCGGTCGCCAGGTGCGGACCACGAGGTCCTGCCGCCGCGCCGTGGCACGCCAGTCGATGGACCGGACGTCGTCGCCGCGGACGTAGTCGCGCAGCGAGTCGAACTCCGTGCCGTGCCCGCGCAGCTGCAGGGTCGTCTCGCCGTCGAGCTCGCGGAGCCGTGCCAGCCGTGACGGCAGGTGCCGACGGGAGCGGAACGGCGGCGTCACGACGAGTTCGCCCGGTGCCGCCACGACGCGCTGTCGTGCGGCGAGCCCGAGGGGACCGAAGGCGCGGACGGCGACCCCGGTGGTGCGGCGCCGACCACGTCGGAACGGCGTGAACCGCATCCGGGCCGTGCGTCGTTCGCCTCCGGGCACCGTCATGCGGATCCGGCGGGGTCGGTGGCCCGCCGAGGGCTCCCACATGTCGCGGACCACACCGCGCACCGTCCGGGACCCGTCGTTGGCGAGCACGAGGGTGCCGTCCGCGGTGCTGTCGCGTCGAGCGAGCCGCGGCATCCGGCGCTCCACGCGGACCCGCCGCAGGTCGGCGGCGAGCAGGACGTCGAGCACCGCGGCGAGCAGCACCACCCCGACCCACGCGAGACCGGCCCACCCGCTGCCGAGCAGCACGGTGGGCACGATCGCGACGGCGAGGAGCGCCACGAACCGGCCGGAGACCGCCACTAGATCGGCACCCGCACCTGCTCGAGCACCTGCTGGAGCACGCCGTCGGCGCCGACGCCCTCGAGCTCGGCGTCCGCGGCCACCCGGAGGCGGTGCCGCCAGACCGGCAGGGCCATGGCCTGCACGTGGTCCGGGGTGATCGCGTCGTAGCCGGTGAGCCAGGCCCAGGCCTTGGCCGCGGCCAGCAGGGCGGTCGCACCGCGGGGGCTGACCCCGACACGGACGGACGGCGCCTGGCGGGTGGCTCGGGCGAGGTCGACGATGTACGCGAGCACGTCGTCGCGGGCCCCGACGGCGCGGACGGCACGCTGCGCGCGGACGACCTCGTCGACGCCGACCACCGGCGTGATGCCGGCCGATCGCACGTCACGCGGCACGAACCCGTCGGCGTGGCGTCGGAGCACCTGCCACTCGACGTCGCGCGGCGGGATGTCGAGCGTCAGCTTCATCAGGAACCGGTCGAGCTGCGCCTCGGGCAGCGTGTAGGTGCCCTCGAACTCGATCGGGTTCATCGTCGCGGCGACGAAGAACGGGTCGGGCAGTGCCCGGGCGTCGCCGTCGACGCTCACCTGGCGTTCCTCCATCGCCTCGAGCAGTGCCGACTGCGTCTTCGGGGGCGTGCGGTTGACCTCGTCGGCCAGCAGGACGTTCGTGAAGACGGGCCCCTCGCGGAACGGGAACGTCCCGGTCGAGGCGTCGTAGACGAGCGACCCGGTGACGTCGCCGGGCATCAGGTCGGGCGTGAACTGGATGCGTTTCGTGTCGAGGGTCATCGCGGCGGCGAGGCTGCGGACGAGCAGGGTCTTCGCGACACCGGGGACACCCTCGAGCAGCACGTGGCCCTGCGCGAGGAGTCCGACGATCATGCCGGAGACCGCGCCCTCCTGTCCCACGACGGCCTTGGCGACCTCGGTGCGGACCCGTCCGAACGCGTCGCGCAGGTCGGTGCCGGACGGGTTCGTGTGGTCGGGCTCCGGCGCGGTGTGCTCGGTGGTGGCAGGGGGCAGGTCGGTCACGGTCGTGCTCCTGGTCGGTCGGGGTCAGAGGTGGGTCGGTCGCCCGAGGTCGCGCGACGGACGGCGCGTTCGAGGTCGTCGAGCGCGGTGGCGCCGTCGACGAGGGCGCGGTCGTCGTCGGTGGTCCCGCCGACGAGCACGGAGCCGACGCGGGTGTGCGGGATGCCGGTGGCCTGGGCCGCGGCCCGGACGACCTCGTCGACGTGCGCCGAGCGGGGGAGCCCGAGCATCCTCCCGATGCGACGGACGGCGGCGACGCGCAGCGTGTCCAGCGCATGGGTGCGGTCTCGGGTGCGGGCGTACATCCGGGCGCGGCCCTCGGTGGTCTCGGCAGCACGGACGACCACGGGCAACCGCTCGACGACGAGCGGACCGAGTCGTCGGCCCCGCCAGACGCCCGCCGCCACGGCGACGAGGGCGAGCAGGACGAGGGCGCTCGGTACCCACGGTGGGGCGAGCTCGCCGAGGGTCGGTGCGGCGTCGGGGGTGCCGACGGCCGGCGTGTACCAGGTCAGTCGCTCGTCGGCGCCGAGCAGGCCGAGGGCGAGCGCGGCGTTCCCGGCGGTGGCGATGGTGTCGTTCCGGAACGCCGAGGTGGTGCCGAGCAGGGTGACGTCGCCGCCCGGGGTGGTGGTGCGCACCAGCCCCCAGACGCGCGAGCCGCCCGTCCCCGTCGGGGCGCACCGCTCGGCGCCGGCGTCCTGCACGGTGTAGCCGGAGCCGCCGGTCGACACCCGGGCCGCGGCGGCCGCCGCCGGGATCGTGCACGCGGCCGTCGAGACCGTCGCGTCGCCGTCGACCGGGACGGCCGGGTCGACGTCGAGCCCGAACGACTCGAGCCCGGCGCCGCTCGTGGCGACGATCACGACGTGCCGGGCCGTGCCGGCGATGCGTTCCGCGACTGCGGGGTCGAGCACGCCGTCCGAGTCGTCGATGAAGACCGTGCCGCCGTCGATGCCGTCGGCGGTGTCCGTGACGGAGACCGCGGTGCCGCGCTGTTCGAGCACCCGCACCAGCGCCGCCGATCCGCTGGCGGTCGTCGAGGTCGGGTCCAGCGCCCGGGGTGCACGCGGGTCGGTGCCCTGCACGACCGCGGTGAGGGCGGCGAGGACGACGCCGACCAGGACGATGACGGCCCAGAACCCGACGCGGAACCGGCGTCCCTCGCGCACGCCGGGGGCCGGGGCAGCGACCGGACTGGTGGCGGTGTCGGTCGTCATGCCGGCACCACCTGGCCGTCGGGACGTGCGGGGCGCGCCTCCCGGACGGCGCGCTCGGTGTCGAGCACGCGGCGGGCAGCGTCCTCGTCGGCGTCGGCGCCGAGGTACCGGACCGCGTCGAAGGTCGTGGCGGCGTCGTGGAGGGCCTCGGCCGACGCCGGGAACGGCACGGCACCGCGCGCCGCTATCGTGCGGGCGGTGGCACCGGGCACGTCCGGCACCAGGTCGCGCTCGCCGAGCCCCCGGGCGACCGCGCGAAACCCGTCGAGCACCGCTGCCGTCCAGTCGGCGCGTCGGACGGCGGCCTGGGCCGCCTCGAGGAGCGCACGGGCGGAACGCAGGTCGTCGGCGTCGAAGACCCCACCGGTGTCGCCGTCACCGGTCCGGGCGCGGCGACGGGGGAGTCCGCGCGCGACGACGACGAGCACGACGACCGCGACGAGCACGACGATCGCGATCACCAGGGCGGTGCGGGCGGCGGCGGGGGAGTCGAGGCCGTCGGCGCGGAGCGACCCGAGCCAGTCGAGGAACGAGCGGGAGGCGCGGTCCCACCACGTCGCCTGTGCGCCGTCGTAGGCGGACCGGTCGAGTTCGCGTTCGAGCAGGCGGCGCGCCTCGTCCGGGTCGACCGTCGTCACGCGGTACCGTCCGGCGGCGTCTGCCCCGGACCCTGCTGCCAGGAAGGCTGCTGCGGCTGCGGCTGCTGGCCGGGCTGCTGCTGCCCGGGCCACTGCTGCTGCCCCGGCCACGGCTGCTGTGCCTGCCACTGCTGACCACCCCACTGCTGCTGCGGCGGCCACGGCCCACGGGCGACCGGCTCGGACGGGGCGAACGGGTCGGTCGGCTGCCCCGAGTCGAGGTGCGAAGCGATCCGCTGGTCGAGGGCCTCGGTCCGGATCCGCCGGTCGATGGCGAGGAACGTGGTGATCGACGCGCTCAGGACGTCGGTGATGCACTGCACCGCGATCGCGAGGAGGCTCCCGATCGCGATCGCGATGACCGCGCCGGCACCGGCGCCGGAGGGGGCGTCCGTCTGCCCGAGCGGGTCGAACGTGCCACCGATGAGCACGGCGCCGATGGTGAGCGGGATCGACGCGATGGACGCCGCGAACCCGAACATGAGCTGCACGAGCAGCAGGATCCCGAAGGTCCGCCAGAAGGCCCCGCGGGTCAGGCGCCACGACTGGGCTGCAGCGGCGAAGACCGACCGGCCCTCGAGCGCGATCGTCGGGACGGTGAGCACGAAGCGGGTCCCGAGCCACACGACGACCACGAGGAGTCCGAGCACGAACAGGACGAGCGCCAGCACGAACCACCCGGTGCCGGAGTCGGCGGCACCCATCGCCGCGAACACCCCGAAGAACACGAGCCCCGCGACGATCGCGATGACGACGCCGGCACCGACCTGCACGAGCATCCACGCGACGACGGACCACCGGCGACCGGCGAGCAGCGCCCACAACCCGCGGAACGTGGCGCGGCGTCCGAGCACCCGCTGCCCGGTGTCCGCGGCGACCGGGGCCACGAGGAACCCGCGACCGAGGTAGGCGAGGAACGGCAGCACGACCGAGATCAGCGCCGTGAGCGTCAGCGTGCCCGCGAGCACCGAGTCGGCACCGTTGCCGCCGTCGAGGGCCGAGAACATGCGCGACTGCAGTGCCTGCTGCCCCAGGGTGCTGGCGAGCGTCGAGAGCAGGCCGAGCACACCGCTCAGCAGCACGCTCCAGAGGAGGAGCACCCGTGCGTTCCGGCGGAAGACCGTGAACGCTCCGGCCAGGACGTCACCGAGGCCCAGCGGGCGCAGCGGGATCACCGGACGCGAGCCGCCGGACGGACCACCCGGTCGACCCGGACCGGGACCCGGCCCCGGGGCGGGCGGCGGCTGCACGGAGAAGCGGGTCGGGCCTCCAGGCTGGGGTCCTGCTCCCTGCGCCGGTCCGGACGCGGGCGGCGTCTGCCCACCCTGCTGTCCACCACCCGGTGTGTGCCAATCGGACATGACTCCAGCCCCCTCGTCGTGTCGGACCGCGCCAGCGGTGCGCGGTCCACCCCCATCCTGGCGGAAAACCCGGCGCGGCGGGGCCTCGGCTATCGTGTGGGGACACGTGCCGACCACGGCATCCACGCACGCCACCCGGAGTCCAGATCACATGACACCGCGCATCCTCGTCGTCGACGACGACCAGGCCCTCTCCGAGATGATCGGCATCGTGCTGCGCTCCGAAGGGTACGAACCGGAGTTCAGCGCCGACGGCAACGACGCCGTCGACGCGTTCCACGCCACGAAGCCGGACCTCGTCCTGCTCGACGTCATGCTGCCCGGGATCGACGGCATCGAGGTGTGCAAGCGCATCCGTGCCGAGAGCGGCACGCCCATCATCATGCTCACCGCGAAGAGCGACACCGCGGACGTGGTCCTCGGGCTCGAGAACGGCGCCGACGACTACGTCGTGAAGCCCTTCAACCCGAAGGAGCTCGTCGCGCGCATCCGCACCCGCCTGCGGCCGAGCGCGTCCGACGCGACCGTCCTGCACGTCGGCGACGTCACGGTCGACGTCGCCGGGCACGAGGTCCGCCGCGGCGACACCGTGATCGCGCTCACACCGCTCGAGTTCGACCTGCTCCGGGCGCTCGCCGAGAAGCCGAACCAGGTGTTCACCCGCGAGATGCTGCTCGAACAGGTCTGGGGCTACCACTACAAGGCCGACACCCGTCTGGTGAACGTCCACGTGCAGCGTCTCCGCGCGAAGATCGAGCACGACCCGGACAACCCGAAGACCGTCACGACGGTCCGCGGCGTCGGGTACCGCGCCGGAGGAGCCTGAGCACCGTGCCGCCGCCCTCGACGCGTCCGTCGCGCCCGTCGCGCGGTGCGAGCGGCACCGGCAGCAGCGGAGCCGGCGGCGGTGCCACCGTCTCCATCGGCGTGGTCGGCCGCGGCCGTCGCCGGATGCGGCGCTGGCTCCGACGGGGTTGGCGTCCGATCGCGTTCCTGTGGCGGCGCTCGCTCATGTTCCGCTCGGTCGCGATCACCGTGATGACGACCGGGCTCGCGGTCGCCATCATCGGCACCGCGGTCATGGTGAGCATCTCGACCAACGTCTACTCGCAGCGCCGCGACCAGATCGAGTCGGAGTCGGCGCGGGCCACCATCGTCGCGCAGGGCATCTTCGACGCCGCGACCGCGGCCGAGGACAACAACCAGTCCGAGCTCGAGACCCTGCAGAACGAGGCACAGCAGGCGATCCTGTCGAACACGACGAGCCCCGGCGGCACGAGCATCGCGATCGAGCGGAGCCCGGACCAGTCCACCCCGCAGACGCTGCAGACCATCGCCAGCCAGGACTTCCCGGACGCGGTGATCACCGACGCCCTCCGGCGGGAGGTCGCGCAGAACACCGGCCGGCTCAGCCTGCAGCCCGTCGAGCTCGACGACGACGGCCGCCGCGTGCCCGGGCTCGCGGTCGGGTCGACCCTGCAGATCCCGAGCGCCGGCCAGTACGAGCTCTACCTGGTCTACGACCTCTCCGACGCGCAGCAGACCCTCGACTTCGTGTCCCAGACCCTGTCCATCGGCGGTGTGGCGCTCATGGTGCTCATCGCCCTGGTCACCTCGCTCGTCGTCCGGCTCGTGGTCGTGCCGATCCGCGGCGCCGCCGAGACGAGCCGGAAGATCGCCGCGGGGCGTCTCGACGAACGCATCCCGGTGCGCGGTCAGGACGACCTGGCCACCCTCGCGCGGAGCTTCAACGGGATGGCCGAGGCGGTCAGCCGTCAGATCACCCAGCTCGCCGAGCTCTCCCGCGTGCAGCAGCGGTTCGTCTCCGACGTGTCGCACGAGCTCCGCACCCCGCTCACCACCATCCGGCTCGCCGGTGACATGCTCTACGACTCCCGGCACGCGTTCGAACCGTCGGTCGGCCGGTCCGCCGAGCTCCTGCACACCCAGGTGGAGCGCTTCGAGCTGCTCCTCGCCGATCTGCTCGAGATCTCGCGGTACGACGCCCAGGCGGTCCAGCTCGACACCGAGCCCGTGGTGCCGGCGTCGCTCGCCGCGGACATCGTCGACGAGTTCCGGCCGCTCGCCGAACGCGCCGGCATCGAGCTGCAGCTCGCGACCCCCGGCGGCCACACCACGATGCGCCTCGACGCCAAGCGCGTCCGTCGCATCCTCCGCAACCTCGTCGGCAACGCCATCGAGCACGGCGACGCGAAGCCCGTGCAGGTCGTGGTCGACAGCGACGCCCGCACCGTCGCCGTCGCCGTGCGCGACCAGGGCGTCGGGATGCCGCCGGAGGACGCCGCACGGGTGTTCGACCGCTTCTGGCGAGCCGACCCGAGCCGCAAGCGCACCATCGGCGGGACCGGGCTCGGGCTCGCGATCAGCCTCGGCGACGCGAAGCTGCACGGCGGCCGCATCGACGTCTGGTCCCGACCGGGCGAGGGGTCCACGTTCGTGCTCACCCTGCCCCGCAACGAGCAGGGCACCACCGCCACCTCGGCCATCCCGCTGCCCGAGCTCGACGAGTCGTACGACGGCCCCCGAGCCGTGCGAGAGGAGTCCTGATGCGCCACCGGATCCGCCATGTCCTCGCCGTCGCGCTCGCCGCGGTGAGCCTGCTCGCGGTCAGCGCCTGCGCCGCCATCCCGACCGACGGCGCCGTGCGCACCGGGCAGACGATCAAGGACGAGTCGCTCTCCGGCGTCGACTTCCGGCCGGACAAGCCGATCACCGGGTCCGACCAGACCGCGATCCTCCGCGGGTTCATCGCCGCCGCCACCGGTGCGCAGGACAACTACGCGATCGCCCGGCAGTTCCTGGCCGCCGACTTCGCGCAGCGGTGGAACCCGCGTCAGGGCGTCACGATCCGCGACGGCAGCGGCACCGTCGAGCGCGCCGACGACCGCGAACTCACGTACACGATGACGGCCAGTGCGACCGTCGACTCCGAGGGGGAGTACACCCAGGCCGTCCGGCCGACCTCGTCGACCCTGACGTTCCAGTTCGTCCGCGAGGACGGGGAGTGGCGCATCGCGTACGCCCCGGACGGCATCATCCTGTCGCCGGTCGGCTTCGAGTCGGTGTTCCAGCCGCACGCGCTCTACTTCTACGACCCGACGTACCGCTTCCTCGTGCCCGACCAGCGCTGGTTCCTCGCCCGGTCCTCCACGAGCACCCGCATCGCGAGTGCCCTGCTGGCCGGTCCGGCGGACTGGCTGAAGGGTGCCGTCGTCTCGTCGTTCCCGGAGGGCACCCAGCTGTCCCTCAACGCCGTGACGATCGACAGCGGGACCGCCCTCGTCGACCTGTCGAGCGACGCCCTCCGCGCGAGCACGGTCGACAAGGTCCGGATGCGCGAACAGCTCAGCAAGTCGCTCGCCTCGGTCGCCACCATCTCGTCCGTCTCGATGACCATCGAGGGCGCCACCCTGTCCGTCCCGGACTCCGGCGGCGCCGACGCGCAGCAGAACCCGGACGTCGACCCCCGGCCCCTGGTCGAGGAGGACGGCGTCGTCGGCTACGCGGCCTCGGGCACCGGCAAGGTCGCCGAACTCGGCAGCGGCGTCGGTGCCGCGATCGCCCGCCTCGACCCGACCTCGATCGCGCTGTCGGCGTCCGGCACCACCGCCGCCGTCGGCAACCGCGACGGCGCCGTCGTCGTGCGCGGCAAGGACCGCCTGCGGGTCGACGCTCGCGAGGACCTCGTCGCCCCCGTCGTCGACGACCTCGGCTTCGTCTGGGTGGGACAGCAGTCCGACACCCGCCGCATCACCGCGTACGGCCTCGGAGGCGACCCCCACCAGGTCCGCACCACCCTGCCGCGCGGCGACCTCGTGTCGTTCCAGGTGTCCCGGGACTCCACCCGCGCACTCGCGCTCATCGAGACCTCCGACGGTCCGGGGCTGTACGTGATGGCGATCATCCGCGGCTCCGACCGGTCACCGAGCTCGTTCGGCGCCCCCGTCCGCGTCCAGGCGGCGAGCGGCACGGCCGTCGGTGCCGCGTGGGTGAACGACACCGACGTCGCCTCGGTCGGGCAGACCAGCACCGGGCCGAACATCGTGCGCACGACCATCGGCGGCAAGTCGAGCACCCTGCCGAAGCCAGACGGCCGCGCGACCGCCATCAGCGGCGGCAGTGGCGGCGCACTGCTCCTCCGGATGTCGAGCGGCGACGTCCTGCAGTCCACGGGGGGTGGCTGGGACACGACGGGCGTCAGCGCCGACGTGCTCGGCGTCCAGCGCTGACGGCACGGTCCTCCACAGCCCGCCCGGCCTGGAGGCCCGTCCACCGCCCGGCGGACCGGCCCACCGCCGTCGTCCGGTCGCCACCAGACTCGTGGCCGTGCCCCCTGACGACGCCCCGACCCCCTGGCGCGACGCCCTGCTCGCCGTGCTCGGCCTGTTCCTGCCGGTCGCGTGCCTGGGCTGCGGCCAGCCGGACCGCGCGCTCTGCCCGCCGTGCCGAGCCGCACTCGCCGCGCGGCCCCGACGGGTCCGACTCGTCGCCGGCGTCCGGCTCGACGCGGCCTTCGAGTACGAGGGGCTGGTCCGCACCCTGGTCCTCGAACTGAAGCTCCGGGGCCGCGTGGACGTCGCCCGTCCGCTCGGTGCCCGGTTCGGTGCCCTCGTCCGCACCGCGCTCGCCGAGGCCCCGGACGGCGCCGTGGTGCTCCGGATCCCGCCGTCGCGGACGGGCGCCCGCCGACGCGGCTTCGACCCGGTGGTGCTGCTGCTCGCCCGGGGCGGGGTCCGGAACACCCGCCGGCTCGTCCGCACCCCGGCCGGGCACCGGCGATCCGGACCGGGGCAGAAGGAGCGGTCTGCGGTGGAACGCGTCGCCGCGACCGTCGGGACCCTGCGTGCGACCGGCGTCGACGGCCGCGTCGTCGTGCTCGTCGACGACGTCGTCACCACGGGCGTCACGATGGCCGAGGGCGTCCGTGCGGTGCGGGCCGCCGGCGGCCGGGTCGTGCGCTGTGTCGCCGTCGCGAGCGTCGACGACTGAACGTCTCCGTGAACACCCGGTGTCCTCTGTGCGTCCGGTGAGTGTCCGGCGGACTCGCCGCCCGCCCGTGACGCCGACAGGGTGCCGGGTCTAGCCTCGCGACAAGGCGTTCGGGTCGCCGGACGGAGGCGACGCGCCGACACTGGATGGGAGCCGCCACATGGACGTGACGATCACGGGCCGGAACGTCGGGGTCACCGACCGATTCCGCACCTACGTCGAACAGAAGTCCGAGAAGATCGACGTGCTCGCCGACCGCGCCCTCGCGTTCGAGGTGCGCATCAGCCGCCACCACGAGAAGTCGAGCGGCAGCCAGGGCGAGGACCGCGTGGAGCTCACACTGATCGGGCCGGGGCCGCTCGTGCGGGCCGAGTCCGCAGCGTCCGACAAGTACGCCGCCTTCGACCTCGCCTTCGCGCGGATCATGGAGCGCCTCCGTCGGGCGCGTGACCGCCGCAAGGTGCACCACGGCCGGCACCGCCCCACCTCCGTCGCCGAGGCCGCAGGCAGCGCCTTCGACGGCATGGGAGTCGTCCCGGCCGACGGCAAGCTCATCGAGGACGTCGCGACCGGGGCCGTCCCGGTCGTCGACGAGCAGGGCACCGAGGAAGAGGACGAGGTCTACAGCCCCGTCGTCATCCGGCACAAGGTCTTCGAGGCCGCACCGATGACGGTGGACGACGCCCTGTACTACATGGAGCTCGTCGGGCACGACTTCTACCTGTTCGTCGACGCCGAGACCCGTCGTCCGAGCGTCGTGTACCGGCGCAAGGGCTGGGACTACGGCGTGATCGGCATCGACGAGGTGTCCGGCGCCCAGGCGCAGGCCTCCGCGCAGGCCGACGCCGACGCCGAGGCCGAGCGGGCCGCTGCCATCGCCTGATCCCCTCCACGCGGAACGCAGGTTCCGCACCGTGTGCGCGGTCCGTTCGCGGGCCGCGCACACCCTTGTCCGCCACGGCTGCGCCGCTCACAGCGCCGTGCGTTCGCGGGTTGCTAGCATGACTGGTCGATCGGGCGCGCAGGTCGCGCGCGACGACCTCGTAAGGAGTTCACGTGGCAAACGTGCTGGAGAAGGTCCTCCGCATCGGCGAAGGACGAACCCTCCGTCGGCTGAAGGCGTACGCCTCGGCGATCAACGACCTCGAGGACGACTTCTCGAGCCTCACCGACGAGGAACTCCACGACGAGACGAAGGAGCTGCGCGAGCGGTACGCCAACGGCGAGACCCTCGACGACCTCCTGCCCGAGGCGTTCGCCGCCGTGCGGGAAGCCGCGAAGCGCACCCTCGGCATGCGGCACTTCGACGTGCAGCTCATGGGCGGCGCGGCCCTGCACCTCGGCAACATCGCCGAGATGAAGACCGGTGAGGGCAAGACCCTCGTCGCGACGACCGCCGCCTACCTCAACGCGATCCCGTCGCGCGGTGTGCACGTGATCACGGTCAACGACTACCTGGCCTCGTACCAGTCGGAGATCATGGGCCGCGTCTTCCGCGCGCTCGGCATGACCACCGGCTGCATCATCGCGAACCAGACCCCGGCCGAGCGTCGCGAGCAGTACGCCGCCGACATCACGTACGGCACGAACAACGAGTTCGGCTTCGACTACCTGCGCGACAACATGGCGTGGCAGGCGTCCGACATGGTCCAGCGCGGCCACTTCTTCGCCGTCGTGGACGAGGTCGACTCGATCCTCATCGACGAGGCACGGACGCCGCTCATCATCTCCGGGCCGTCCTCCGGCGAGGCGAACCGCTGGTTCACCGAGTTCGCCTCGATCGCCAAGCGCCTCACCCCGGGTGAGGACTACGAGGTCGACGAGAAGAAGCGCACCGTCGGCGTCCTCGAGCCCGGCATCGAGAAGGTCGAGGACTACCTCGGCATCGACAACCTGTACGAGTCGGCGAACACCCCGCTCATCTCGTTCCTGAACAACTCGATCAAGGCCGTCGCCCTGTTCAAGAAGGACAAGGACTACGTCGTGATGAACGGCGAGGTGCTCATCGTCGACGAGCACACCGGCCGCATCCTGATGGGCCGCCGCTACAACGAGGGCATCCACCAGGCGATCGAGGCGAAGGAAGGCGTCGAGGTCAAGGCCGAGAACCAGACCCTCGCCACGGTCACGCTGCAGAACTACTTCCGCCTGTACCAGAAGCTCTCCGGCATGACCGGTACCGCCGAGACCGAGGCGGCCGAGTTCATGTCGACCTACAAGCTCGGCGTCGTCCCGATCCCGACGAACAAGCCGATGCAGCGCATCGACCAGACCGACCTCGTCTACAAGAACGAGAAGGCGAAGTTCGAGCAGGTGGCCGAGGACATCGCGGAGCGCCACGAGAAGGGCCAGCCCGTCCTCGTCGGCACCACGAGCGTCGAGAAGTCCGAGTACCTGTCGAAGCTCCTCGCGAAGCAGGGCGTCAAGCACGAGGTCCTCAACGCGAAGAACCACGCGCGTGAAGCCGCGATCGTCGCCCAGGCCGGTCGCTTCGGCGCGGTGACCGTCGCGACGAACATGGCCGGTCGTGGAACCGACATCATGCTCGGTGGCAACGCGGAGTTCCTCGCCGTGCAGGAGATGCACGCGAAGGGCCTCTCGCCGACCGAGACCCCCGACGAGTACGAGGCGGCGTGGGACGACGTGTTCGCCCGCGTCAAGGCCGAGGTCGAGGAAGAGGGCGACAAGGTCCGTGCCGTCGGCGGCCTGTACGTGCTCGGCACCGAGCGCCACGAGTCGCGCCGCATCGACAACCAGCTGCGTGGTCGTTCCGGCCGCCAGGGTGACCCGGGCGAGAGCCGCTTCTACCTGTCGCTGACCGACGACCTCATGCGCCTGTTCAACTCCGGTGCCGCCGAGAGCCTGATGGGCCGCTCGAACGTGCCGGACGACCTGGCGATCGAGAACAAGCTCGTCGGCCGTGCGATCCGTTCCGCCCAGGCGCAGGTCGAGGGCCGCAACGCGGAGATCCGCAAGAACGTCCTGAAGTACGACGACGTCCTGAACCGCCAGCGCGAGGCGATCTACAGCGACCGCCGCCACATCCTCGAGGGTGACGACCTGCACGACCGCGCGCAGTCGTTCCTGAAGGCAGTGATCGACGACGTCATCGACACCCACACCGGCGAAGGTTCCCCGGACGACTGGGACCTCGACGCCATGTGGACCGAGCTCGGCACGCTCTACCCGATCTCGATCTCGATCGACGAGGTCATCACCGAGGCCGGCTCGAAGGGCAAGGCGTCGCGTGACTTCCTGGCCCGCGAGATCCTGTCGGACGCCAAGCTGGCGTACCAGCAGCGCGAGGAGCTCCTCGGCGACGAGGCGATGCGTGAGCTCGAACGTCGTGTGGTGCTCTCGGTGATCGACCGCCGCTGGCGCGACCACCTGTACGAGATGGACTACCTGAAGGACGGCATCGGCCTCCGCGCGATGGCGCAGCGTGACCCGCTGGTCGAGTACCAGCGCGAGGGCTACGCCCTGTTCCAGACGATGATGGGGCAGATCCGCGAAGAGTCCGTGGGCTACCTCTTCAACCTCGAGGTGCAGGTGCAGTCGGACGGCGAGAACGCGGTCATCGAGGCCAAGGGCCTCGGCGAGGACGAGGTCTCCGGCCTCGAGTACTCGGCGCCGTCGATCGACGGCGAGGTCGAGGTCCGCGACGAGAAGGGTCGTCTCGAGCAGGCGGCGACCGCCCGTGCGCAGCGCGCCCAGGCCGAGGCCGAAGCCGCCGCCGAGCCCGAGCAGGGTTCCGCCTTCGGCAACGCGGCCACCGCATCCGGCCAGGCCGCGGCGAGCAACCGGGCCGAGCGTCGACAGGCCGCCAAGAAGAACTAGCGTCCGCGCGCGAGCGCACCGTGAGCAGGAATGGTCGGGTCCCACGTCGGGACCCGACCATTCCTGCTCACCAAGCGTGACCGCCGACGGACAGGAGGCCCGTGGCGGCGCTGCCACGGGCCTCCCGTCTGTCCGTCACCCGCCTTACAGGACCCCGATCACGGTCGCCTGCCAGCGTCCGTGCCGCTCTTCGAGCCGCATCGCGACCGCCCGCGCGTGGCTGCGCGTGTGCACGACCACCGTCGCCTCGGCGACGCCGGCTGCCGGCCGGCAGACGAGGACGCTACCGACCCGCAGCACCGGACGTCCTCTGGCCCGCCTGCTGGAGCCCCGGGCCTGCGCGGCCACCGCGGCCCGCTGTTGCAGGTGCCGCTGCACGTCGTCGCTGATCCACCGGGCGATGCTGTCGACCTCCCGCGCGCCGGTCAGCACCTCGGCGACGCAGAGTCCGAGCGCTCGCGCCGTCGTCGCCGGATCCGGGGGACCGGTCTCCTCGACGGGGTCCGGATCCGGTTCGACGATCCGGAGCGGCGGTGGGTGCACCGTCGTCGTCGCGTCCTCGATCCGGCGTGCCTGCTCTGCCACACCTGCCCCTTCCGTCGTCGGAGCGAGCGTATGGGGCGTGCGACATACAAAATACACATGGACCTGGCCTGTGGACAGGGCGACGTTCTCCACAAAGCGGCGCACCTAGACTGATCGGGTGTCGACCCTCAGTGACCTCGTCCTCGCGCAAGGCCGTTCCTCGGAAGCAGACGTGGAGTGGCTCCACCTGCTCGTGGGGGACTGGCAGCTCCTCGCCGACCTGTCCTTCGCCGACATGGTGCTCTGGGTCCCGACCGCCGAGGACGGCTCCTTCGTGGCCGTCGCGCACGCCCGGCCGAGCTCCGCGGCGACGCTGTTCTACCGGGACATCGTCGGCCAGGAGATCCGCGAGGAGTGGCGGGGCCAGGTGACCGAGAGCTTCGCCGGGTCGAGGGTCGTCGACTCCGCCGAGCCCGACTGGTACGAGGACACCCCGACCCGCGTCCGCGCGATCCCGGTGCTCCGCCGCCTCAGCGCGAAGAGCGCCGAGACCACCGAGCGCCCGATCGCCGTCGTCACCCGGCACTCCAACCAGGACGAGATGCGGACGCCGAGCCGCCAGGAGCTCAACTTCACCGCGAGCGCGAACGACCTGTTCGGCATGATCGCGACGGGCGACTTCCCCGACCTCGGTGCGCCGGCCGGTCCCCGTCGTGGTGCGCCCCGTGCCAGCGACGGCCTACTGCGGCTCGACACCGCCGGCATCGTGACGTTCGCGAGCCCGAACGGCCTGAGCGCCTTCAACCGCATGGGCTTCGAGGGGGAACTCGAGCGGAAATCCCTCGCCGAGGTCACCACCGAGCTCATCGGTGCTCAGCTCGACGTCGACGAGTCCCTGCCGCTCGTCGTCACGGGTCGCGCACCGTGGCGCGCGGACATCGAGTCGAAGGGCGTGACGGTGTCGCTGCGGTCGATCCCGCTCCGCGACCACGGTGAGCGCATCGGCGCGATCGTGCTCTGCCGCGACGTGTCCGAGCTGCGGCACCAGGAACGCGAGCTCATCACCAAGGACGCCACGATCCGCGAGATCCACCACCGCGTGAAGAACAACCTGCAGACGGTGGCGTCCCTGCTCCGGATCCAGGCGCGTCGCACGCACTCGGACGAGGCGCGGACCTCGCTGCAGAACGCCATGCGCCGCGTCGCCGCCATCGCCGTCGTGCACGACACCCTGTCGAGTGGCCTGAGCCAGACCGTCGACTTCGATGAGGTGTTCGACTCGGTGCTGAAGCTCGTGACCGAGGTCGCCGCGTCGCACAACACCACCGTGCACCCGAAGAAGACCGGCGAGTTCGGCGTGCTGCCCTCCGAGGCCGCGACGCCCCTCGCCCTCGGACTCACCGAACTCGTCACGAACGCCGTCGAGCACGGGTTGGACGGCCGCGACGGCGAGGTCGAGATCGTCGCCCGCCGCTTCGACGACCACCTGGAGATCGAGGTCCGCGACAACGGCGTCGGGCTCCCGGAGGGCAAGGTCGGATCGGGTCTCGGCACGCAGATCGTCCGCACGCTCATCCAGGGCGAGCTCGGCGGCACCATCGACTGGCACACCCTGACGGGCAGCGGCACCGAGGTGACGATCACCATCCCGTTCCGCTGGCTCACCGCCCCCGCCTGACGCCCGATCCGAGCTCGCAAGACACCGGTGTTCGCCGGTCGAACACCCGCGTTCCGGTGTTCGACGCGTGAACACCGGTGTTTTGCGCACCCCCACCCGCCGCGCGCACGACGACGCCCGCCATCCCCGAGGGGACGGCGGGCGTCGTGGTGTCAGACGACCGGGGTCAGGACGCGCGGCGAGCCCGGGCGGCGCGACGCTTCAGCGCACGACGCTCGTCCTCGCTGAGACCACCCCAGACACCGGAGTCCTGGTTGTTCTCGAGGGCGTACTGCAGGCACATCTCGGTGACCGTGCAACGCGCACAGACCGACTTGGCCTTCTCGATCTGGTCGACGGCGGGCCCGGTGTTCCCGACGGGGAAGAAGAGCTCGGGGTCTGCGGTGAGGCAGGCAGCCTTGTCACGCCAGTCCATGTGTGGTGCTCCTTGATGTCGATGCTCGAACGGCAGGCCGGGGCCGTGGTTCGGGGGATCGGAACGCTGTACATGCATGCGGCATGAAAGGGGACAACTGTGGGGAGGAGTCCGCTGGAAGCGAGTCTGACGCCCGCGCGACGCTCGGGGGAGGAGCGATGAACCACGGGAGACGCACACCACATCGTGCCGTCCAAACGACCTCCAATATCGTTCCATACTGGTAGGGCCAAATCAAGGGTTCCGATGCTGGAGGATCACTGTGCACGACGACACCCCGAACGACACCGATCCCTCCGCTCCCGCCGCGCGCCGGTCGCCGGCGATGCTGGGGCTGCTCGCCGTGGTCGGCCTCGAGTTCCTCGCACTGGTGGTCGTGACCGTCGTGCTGGTCGTCGAACTGCTCGTCGCGCCGGCCGCGAGCATCGCCTCCGGCATCGCGCTCACCGTGCTCGTCGCCATCGCCGCGCTCTGGCTCGGCGCCCTGGTGAACGGGCTGTGGCAGGGACGCTCCTGGGTGCGCTCCGGCATCATCGTCTGGCAGGTCCTGCAGGGTGCGATCGCGATCGGGGCGTTCCAGGGCGTGTTCCGGGTCGCCGCCGTCGGCTGGCTCCTGCTCATCCCGGCGCTGCTCGGCATCACGCTGGTGCTGTCGCGGTCGGTGACGGCCGCGCTCGCGCGCCCGGTCGAGTAGACGGTCTGGTCCGCCACGCACTGGAGGCCCGGTGCCGGTTCTCGGAACCGGCACCGGGCCTCCAGTGCGTGGCCGGCCGTCAGACCAGGCCGAGCTTCTTCCGCAGGCTGGCCACGTGCCCGGTCACCTTGACGTTGTAGAGCGGCAGCTGGACGGCGCCGTCCTCGTCGACCACGATCGTGGACCGGATCGTGCCGGTGACGATCTTGCCGTAGTTGTTCTTCTCGCCCCAGGCCGCGTACGCCTTGTGCACGGCGAGGTCGGGGTCGCTCAGCAGCGGGAACGTCAGCGCCTGCTCGTGCTGGAACGTCTTGAGCTTCGCCTGCTCGTCCTTCGAGACGCCGAGGACCTCGTAGCCGGCGGCCTGCAGCGAAGACATGTTGTCGCGGAAGTCGCAGGCCTCGGTGGTGCAGCCCGGGGTGGACGCCGCCGGGTAGAAGTACACGATGACCTTCTTGCCGCGCAGGGCAGCCAGGGAGTGTTCGACGCCGTCCTGGTCGGGCAGCGTGAAGTCGGGGGCGGTGTCGCCGGGGACGAGACGGTCGGTCATGGTGCTCCTGTTCGCGTCGTGCGCTCACGAGTGGTCGTGGGCGCGCGAAACCCATGCTATTGTTGATTCCCGTTGCGGCACGGAAGCCGGAACATGCACCTCTAGCTCAATTGGCAGAGCAACTGACTCTTAATCAGTGGGTTCTCGGTTCAAGTCCGAGGGGGTGCACCGCAGGACGAACGCCCCGGCTCATCGAGTCGGGGCGTTCGTGCGTTCCGGGGGTCTTCGATCGTCGACGCGGGGACACGCCCGAGGTGCGTCGAACCGCGGAATTCAGTCCGCGGGGACGTCGACGATCCGTTCCTCGCCGACGACCGGTTCGAGCGCTCCCGCCGACGCCGCCGCGAGGTCGGCGGTGAGGACCCCGAGTGCGTCCCGGGGGACCCACACCTCGAAGGTCGCCGCCCGCCCGTACTCGGTCGGCCCGAGCGTCGCGTGGTGGTGCCGTACCCAGTCGCGCAGCACGTTGTCGAGCCGACCGGCCTCGGCGTGCTCGACGTCGAAGCGCACCTGCGTGAGCGCCTCGCGACGGACCAGGACCGCGGTGTCGAGCGCCTCGGACACCGAGGTCGAGTAGGCGCGGACCAGGCCGCCGGCACCGAGCTTGACCCCGCCGAAGTACCGCGTGACGACCGCGACGACGTCGGTCAGCTCGCGGCGTCGCAGGACCTCGAGCATCGGGACGCCAGCCGTGCCCGAGGGCTCCCCGTCGTCCGAGGAACGGGCCTGGTCGCCGAGCACGCCCGTGACCATCGCCGTGCAGTTGTGCCGGGCGTCCCAGTACCGCCGGCGGACCTCGGCGATGACCCGGTCGGCGTCCTCGACCCCGGAGACCGGTGCCACGGTGGTGATGAAGCGGGACTTCGTGATCACGATCTCGTGCTCGATGCGCGCCGCGACGGTGGCGGGGAAGCGGCGGGGCATGCCCACGAGGGTAGCGGCGCGGTGTCGGGCGCCCGCGCTAGCATGGCGTCCACGCGCCGGACCCACAGGTCGCGCGGACACGGCTGGGGAGGAGTCCGAGATGGACACGGGTGATCTGAAGGGCGGGGCGCTCGACGCCGCCGAGCTCGCGCGCCGCCTCAACCTGCTCCTCGACTTCGAGGAGTCCCAGCGCGGCGCCCCGGTGCCGTTCGCCTCGATCGAGGAGTACGTCGCGGCGCACGGTGGCTCCCTGTCACGGGCGAAGTGGACGTACATGCTGTCCGGCGACGGGCGGCGCAACCGCGACACCGAGCTCCTGCGTCTGCTGGCCGGGTTCTTCGAGGTCGACGAACGCTTCCTGCTCGAGGACAGCGAGGTGCCCGAGCGGATCGGGGCCCAGCTCGCCCTCGTCCGGTCCCTGCGCTCCGCCCGCGTGAGCGGCTTCGCGGCACGGACCTTCCCCGGTGAGCTCTCACCCGACGCGTTGCGGCGCATCGCCGAGGTGCTCGAGGAGGAATCGCAGCGGGGGAGCGTCCTGTGACCGAGTCGTTCGTCGAGGCGTTCTGGGCCCGTGGCGCCGCCGAGGGGTGGTCTGACGTCGACCAGGCCGTCGCCGCCGCGGCAGCGGTCGTCGACAAGCCGATCGTGGTGCGCGAAGAGGCGTTCCTCGCCGCCGAGCCGGTCTGTGGCTTCGTGGCGACGCTCGCGCACGCGCACCTCGTGATGATCTCGCCCACGGCGTCGCCGACCTTCCGCTCGTTCGTCATCGGGCACGAGCTCGGGCACGTGCTGCACCGCCACCAGGAGCACGCCCCGCAGAGTGCGTACATCCGCGACGTCATCCCCGACCTGCCGGAGTACAAGGTCGAACGGGCGCTGGCTCGCGGGATGTTCTCCAACACGTACGAGCACGAGGCCGAGGTCTTCGCCGACCGGCTCGCCACCCTGATCCGTCAGCACCGCGGCCGCCCGAGCGCCTTCCGCGGGGTCTTCGGGTGATCATCGCCGTCGTCCAGGCGGTGCTGCTCATCGTCGGGACGATCGTGCTGTTGGTCATGCAGCGCGGGCAGGACCGAACGCTCGCGTTCACGTTCCTGCTCTTCGCGGCGACGATCGTCACGAACGTCGACCCCCTGTACCGGTGGCTCGACCCTCGGCTCGGCGGGTTCAACGTCGTGACCCTCATCAGCGACTGCCTCATGGTGGCCGGCACGAGCACGCTGCTGTGGGGTGTCGCGAAGGCGGTCGGCGCCGCACGGCCGTGGCTCCGGAACGCCGTCCTGGTGTCGTTCGCGGTGGTCGTCGTCGTGGTCGTCGTCGCGTTCACGGTGCTCGACAAGCCCGCCTCCACGACGACGTTCATGCTGGACGCGGGCTCGCACCCGGCGGCCACCGTCTACTCGATCGCGCAGACCGTCTACCTCGGGGTGGCCCTCGGCGCGACGGGGTTCATCTGCGTGCTCCGACTCCGCGAGGCCCGGACGACGACCGACCTGGTGGGGCTGTGGGTCCTCGTCCTCGGCGGCGTGCTCGGGGTCGTCCGGATGGTCGTGGTCGTCGTGATGGACGTCGCACACGTCACGGGCGACCTCGACCGCACGCACGCGCTCTCGCTGCCGTACGACGTCACCACGCCCGGCGCGGTGCTCTGTGTCGCGTCCGGCATGCTCCTGCTCGTCTTCGGACACCGGATCTCCCGTCGACGCCGGACCCGACGGGTGGAGGACGCGTTGGCCCGGCTGGCACCGCTGCACGACCGGGTCGGGGTGGACAACGCCTACCCGCCGACCGACGACCCCGCCACCCGGCTCAGCCGCCGCATCGTCGAGATCAACGACGGGGTCCGGACCGCACGCGCGTCGCTGACGGACACCGAGCGAGCCGTGCTCGCCGACGCCGAGGCCGCACTCGAGACCGTGTAGACGCTCGACGCTTCGGAGCGGGCCGTGTACAGTCTGTAGCAAGTGCTACAGATCCTGTGGCCTGCCGGGGTCGGGACTCGGCCGCGTTGGGGGCGGCCGAGCACCACCCGCCCGGGCGCCGCGCGAGAGCACCGTTGTCTAGGATCGGACCGTGCTCGTCTTCGCCGCAGTCGTCCTGTTCCTCGGTGCCGTCTTCAACGTCATCACCTGGCCGCGCTTCTTCCAGCGCGTCGCGAAGGACTCCCGTGCCCGTGACGCCGCCGGCAAGCCGACGACGTTCTACACGGTGCACCTCGTGCTCCTGCTCATCGCGCTCGCCATCGCCGTCGCCTCGGTCGTCGCGGGCATCCTGCTGCTGGCCTGAGCCGGTCCGAGCAGCCGCTGGGCGGCCCTGGTCCGCACCACCCGCCGGCCTGGAGGCCCGTGGCGGCGCCGCCACGGGCCTCCAGGCCGGCCTCGGTCACCATCGCGAGTCCCCGCGCACAGACCGCTTCAGCCCCGCTTCAGCGGACCACGGCAGGATCGACCCCATGCGTGTGCTGGTGGTCGACGACGAGGTCCGGCTCGCCGACGGCGTGCGCCGCGGCCTCGAGGCCGAGGGATGGGCGGTCGACGTCGCGAACGACGGCGTGGACGGCCTGTGGCACGCACGCGAGTTCCGGTACGACGCGATCGTGCTCGACCTGATGATGCCGGGCCTGAGCGGCTGGGCCGTGTGCGCGCAGCTCCGGGCGGACGGCGACTGGACCCCCGTCCTGATGCTGACCGCGAAGGACGGCGAGTGGGACCAGGTCGAGGCGCTCGACGCCGGTGCCGACGACTACGTCACGAAGCCGTTCTCGCACCCGGTGCTCGTCGCGCGGCTCCGGGCCCTCGTCCGCCGGGGGCGCGCGAACGCCCCACCGTGCTGACGCTCGGTGACCTGGTGGTCGACCCCGCTGCCCGGACCGTCGCCCGCGGTGCCACACCCGTGGAGCTGACCAGCCGCGAGTTCGCCGTGCTCGAGTACCTCGCGCGGCACCCGGGACAGGTCCGGTCCAAGCGCGACGTGATCGAGAACGTCTGGGACGTCGACTTCGAGGGGGACCCGAACATCGTCGAGGTCTACGTCGGACACCTCCGCCGGAAGCTCGACCGTCCCTTCGGTCGTGCCGCGATCGAGACCGTCCGCGGGGCCGGCTACCGGCTGGCGGCCGACGGTGGCTGACGGCGCCGGGGCGACGACCCGGCGGCGACGGTTCCGGTCGGTCCGGGCCCGCACCACCCTCGGCGCGGGGGTCGTCGTGCTCGCCGCCCTGGTCGTCGGTGCCGTCGCGTTCGTCGTCGTGCTCCGGCTCGTCCTGCTCGACGGCGTGCGCACCTCGGCCGAGGCAGGGCTCGAGCAGGTGTCCTCCCGGGTCGAGGTGGACGGCGCGGCAGCCGTGGCGGACTACGAGGACGTCCTGGTGCAGGTCGTCGGCGACGGCGGGACGGTCCTGGCGCACGGCGAGGACGCCGACGGGGACGCGCTGCCCACCAGCGACGAGTCCCGGTGGACGCACGACGGGGAACACTGGTTGCTCGTGGCGGACGACGTGGACCTGCCGGGCGGTGGCGAGGCCACGCTCGTCTACGGCGCCACGCTCGACCAGGCCGACACCGCCGTCCGCACCGCCGTCGTCCTCCTCGCCGTCGGCGTCCCCGTGCTCGTGCTCCTGCTGGTGGCCGTCACGTGGACCGTCACCGGGCGGTCGCTGCGGCCGGTGGAGCGCATGCGCGCCGAGGTCGAGACGATCCGCGCCGCCCGTCCGGACGCGCGGGTGGAGGTGCCGGACACCGGCGACGAGGTCGCTCGGCTCGCGACCACCATGAACACCATGCTCGACCGACTCGAGCGGTCGGCCGAGAGCCAACGGCGTTTCGTGTCCGACGCCTCCCACGAACTCCGGTCACCGATCGCCTCGATCCGGCAGCACGCCGAGGTCGCCGTCGCGCACCCGGAGCGGACCGAGGTGGCCGACCTCGCCGACGTCGTCCGGTCCGAAGCGGTGCGCCTGCAGGACCTCGTCACCGGGCTGCTCGAGCTCTCACGCCTCGACGAGGGCGGGATCCGGACGCGGCGCCCCGTCGACCTCGACGACCTGGCACTCGACGCCGTGGCGCGAGCGCGGGCACGCTCCACGGCCGGTGCCGCGCCCGCGCAGAGCCGCGTCGCCGCGGCGGTGCGGGTGGACGGCTCGGCGATCTCGGCGGCACGGGTCCTCGGCGACGAGCGCGTGCTGGCGGGGGTGGTCCGGAACCTCGTCGACAACGCCGTCCGGCACGCGAGCACACGCGTCGCGGTCTCGCTCGCCGAGCACGACGGGTCTGCGGTGCTCACGGTGGACGACGACGGTTCCGGCGTGCCCGAGGACGAGCGGGAGCGGGTCTTCGAGCGGTTCGTGCGACTCGACGAGGCGCGCAGCCGGGACGCCGGTGGCGCGGGACTCGGACTCGCCATCGTGCGCGACGCCGTCCGTGCCCACGGTGGTGACGCGACCGTCGTTGCGTCCCCGCTCGGTGGCGCACGCTTCGTCGTCCGCATCGCACTCGGCGGCTGAACAGGCGGCTTCAGGGCTGCTTCAGCACCCCGCCGACATGCTCGTCCACATGAACCTCCGCACCCAGCACCAGAAGCCCTCCGCCCGCCGCATCGCCGCGTTCGCCGCCCTGCCGATCGCCGCGGCGCTCGCGCTCACCGGCTGCGCCAGCGACGACTCCGACGACGACACGGGCTCGGCCGGCTCCGGCTCGGTTGGCTCGTCCGCCACCGGCTCGTCGTCCTCCGGCTCGACGACCTCCGGGTCGTCCTCCGCGGCCTCCGCGGGCTCGAACAAGGCGCTGCTCGCCGCCGTCGCCACCGCCCGTGGCGAGGTCGGCTCCGGCACCGTCATCTCGGTCGAGCAGGAGCAGGGCACCTCCGCCTACGAGGTCCTCGTCGTGACGAAGGACGGCACCGAGCACGAGGTGCACACCAACGCCGACGGCACCGCGGTCACCGGCACGCCGCAGACCGAGGCTGCCGACGCGGACGACCAGGCCGAGCACGAGCGCTTCGTCGACGCCGCGGACCTCAGCGTCAAGCAGGCCGTCGACGCGTTCGCGGACCTGCACGCCGGCACGGTGACCGAACTCGGACTCGACGACCACGTCGGCAAGGTCGTCTGGGAGGGTGACGTGCTCGACTCCTCCGGGACGAAGCACAGCGTGCGCATCGACGCCGGCTCCGGTGACGTCGTCACCGACCGCGTCGACACCGACGACTGACCGGCACGCGTCGGCCCCTGTCGCTCACGACTCGAGCGGCGGGCCGAGCACCTTCCGGATCGCCAGCGAGGCGAGCTGCTCGTCCGGGGTGTCGAGCAGCACCCGGTACGTCTCCTGCTCCGCGACGAACTCGACGCACACGGCGTCCTCGTCGCACGGGCCCAGCCGCCACCCCTGCACGTGCTCCATCGGCACGACGATGCGGGCCTCGCGCTGGTAGTCGGTCTCGGCTTCGAGCCGGTCCGCGAACACGCGGAGCCGCCCGAACGCACCCCGCCAGCTGAGCTGCAGGTCGAGGGTGGGAGAAGCAGAACGGTCCGGCACCCGCCGATAGTAGCGACGGGTGCCGGACCGTTCGTGTTCGCCCTGCGGGCCTCGCGCTCCGGGGACAAGCGGAGCGGTTACGCCCCGTCGTCGTCCCGGTCGCCGTCGCGGCGGACCTGGGCTGCGGGGTTGCGGACACCGATCGGGTACGGACCCGTGACGCCTTCGCGCAGGGCGGCGATGCGCAGGATGCGGTCGCGCTGCAGGAACCAGCCGACGATGAGCAGCGGGATGACGATGACCAGCGAGGCGATCGTGTACGTGCCCACGGGGTAGTCGATCGCCATCAGGACGATGACCGATGCCAGGAACGCCAGGGTCAGCCACGCCGTGACCGGGGCACCGGGGAGCCGGAAGGTGGGTTCCTTCGCGAGGCCCTGCTTGGCCCACTGGCGCAACCGCATCTGGCACAGGATGATCGTGCCCCAGGCCGTGATGATGCCGAGGCTGGCGATGTTCAGCGCGATCTCGAACGCCTGACTCGGCACGAAGTAGTTCAGCACCACACCCGCGACGGTGAACGCCGCGGTGAGCAGGATGCCGGCGTACGGCACACCGCCCTTCGACATCTTCGTGGTCCACTTGGGCGCCGAGCCGTTCATGCCCATCGAGTGGAGCGCGCGACCGGTCGAGTAGAGGCCGGCGTTCAGCGACGACAGCGCGGCGGTGAGCACGACGAAGTTCATGATCCCGCCGACGATCGAACCGACCTGCGGGTTGCCGAGCGACGAGAAGAACGTCACGAACGGGCTCTCGCCCTCCTTGTACGCCGTGTACGGCAGCAGCAGGGAGAGCAGGATGATCGAGCCGACGTAGAAGACCGCGATGCGGAAGACGACGGAGTTGATCGCGCGGGGGATGACCTTCTCGGTGTTCTGCGTCTCACCCGAGGCCGTGCCGACGAGCTCGATCGCCGCGTACGCGAACACGACGCCCTGGATCACGATGACCGCGGGGAGCAGCCCGTTCGGGAACAGCCCGCCGTTGTCGCCCCAGATCGTGAACCCGGTACGCACGGCCTCGCCGCCGGCCTCGACCGGGAACGCGAAGACGAGCCACACGATGGCGACCACCAGGAACGCCACGAGCGCGGCGACCTTGATCAGGGCGAACCAGAACTCGAGCTCGCCGAAGACCTTCACCGCGACCATGTTCGCGGCGAGGACGACGACCAGGGCGATCAGCGCCAGCAGCCACTGCGGCGCCGCGGTGAAGGCGGACCAGTACTGCAGGTAGATCGCGACGGCGGTCGTGTCGACGATCGAGGTCATCGCCCAGTTCAGGAAGTACATCCAGCCGGCGGCGTACGCGAACTTCTCACCGTAGAACTCGCGTGCGTACGAGATGAACGACCCCGAGGACGGACGGTGGAGCACCAGCTCGCCCAGTGCCCGCAGGATGAAGAAGGCGAAGATCCCGGCGACCAGGTAGGTCAGCGCGAGTGCGGGCCCAGCGGTGTGGAGTCGTCCGCCGGCTCCGAGGAAGAGCCCGGTCCCGATCGCGCCGCCGATGGCGATCATCTGCAGTTGCCGGGGCTTCAGACCGTGCTGGTAGCCCTCCTGCTCGTGCGAGAAGTCGTTCGCCGGCGCTCGGTTCACACCCGTGTCGTTCTGCGCTGTCATGCGCGACAACCTACATGCGCACCGGACCGGGGTGTCACTCGGACCCACGATCGAGCCGATCTGGACGACTGAGCGTCCGCACAGGTCATCGGCCCCGGTTCCTGAACGACGGTCGCCATCCGTTGCTTGCATGGAGGGATGGACATCCTCCTCCGACTCCTCGTCGCGATCGGGTTCGCCCTGCTCGTCACCGCCGTCGTCGCCCTCGTCCTGCACCTGGTCCTCCGGGCGATCGCGCGCCGGGAACGCTGGGCCGGCGTGCTCTCGCGCCGGACCAAACACCCCTTCCGCACGGTGCTCCTGGTGGTGCTGCTCTGGATCGCGTTCACGTCCAGCATCCCGAGGAACGCCGACGCGTACCCGTGGCGCGACGAGGTCGTGCACGCCTTCCTCATCCTCACGATCGCGGCGGGTTGCTGGCTCGCGTGCCAGGTCGCGATCTTCCTCGAGGACCTCGGGCTGCACCGCTTCCGCATCGACGTGCCGGACAACCGCCAGGCACGACGCATCCGCACGCAGGTGCTCATCATCCGACGGCTCACCGTCGCCCTGCTCGTCATCATCGCCGTCGGCGCGATCCTGCTGACCTTCGACGGGGTCGAGGCGGCCGGCGCGAGCGTCCTCGCCAGCGCCGGGCTCATCTCGGTGGTCGCGGGCCTCGCCGCCCAGTCCACGCTCGGCAACGTGTTCGCGGGCATGCAGCTGGCGTTCTCCGGCTCGATCCGGGTGGACGACGTCGTCGTGGTCGAGCAGCAGTGGGGCCGGATCGAGGAGATCACCCTCACCTACGTCGTCGTGCACCTGTGGGACGACCGACGGTTCGTCCTGCCGTCGACGTACTTCACGAGCACCCCGTTCGAGAACTGGACGCGCACCGGCAGCGAGCTCCTCGGCGCCGTGGAGTTCGACCTCGACTGGCGGGTGAGCCCGGCCGACATGCGCGCCGAGCTCGACCGGATCCTCGACACGTCGACGATCTGGGACCGCCGGGTCAAGGTGCTCCAGGTCACCGACGCCGTCGGGGGACTGGTCCGGGTCCGCATCCTCGTCACCGCTCCGGACGCCGGCGGGCTCTTCGACCTGCGCTGCTACGTGCGCGAGGAGATGGTCGAGTGGATCCAGCGGACCCACCCGGATGCCCTGCCGGTCCAGCGGGTGCAGCTCACCGAGCCGACCGCCCCGACACCGCGCCGACGCGGACGTCCGGCAGAGGGGGACTCCCAGCTGTTCGGCGACGACGAGCGCGGTGCGCTCTTCACCGGACCGATCCAGACCTCCGGCATCCCCGAGTCGGAGCGCTGACCCGCTTCCGCGGATTGTCGGTCCCGAGGCGGCCGCCGTGGACCGGCTCGGACGACGGACGGGAGGCCCGGTGCCAGCTGGCACCGGGCCTCCCGTCGGTCACGGGGTCGCGTCCGCGACCTACTGGCGCGCCTTGACGGCGCGGTCGTCCTCGACGACCGTGCCGATCGCCACGATCGACGTGGCGATCCACGCGACCCAGGTCAGCGCGAGCCGCCAGTCACGCGGTCCTTGGCGGGTGGTCTGCAGCACGCTGTAGCCGCTGATGAGCGAACTCCACACCGCACCGTTGAACATGAACTTGCGCACAGAGGCCTCCTGTCGTCGTGCTGACAACGCTACCGGCCCGTACATTGGAGCGCCGCCGGTCACCCTGCCGCGGCATCGGTTGGAGGAGTGTTCGTGCGTCAGGCGGTCATCGGAGCGGCCCTGCTCGTCGTCGGCGCGGTCTGCGTCGTGTTCGGGTTGCTGCCCCTCGACGACCTCGCGGTGCTCGCAGACCGGGTCCTGCCGGTCCTGGGGTTCGTCCTCGGACTCACCATCGTCGCCGAGCTCGCCGCCGACGCCGGGGTGTTCGACCGCCTCGCCGACGTCGCCGCTCGGATCGGCGGCGGTCGCACCGTCGGTCTCTGGGGCGCGGTCGTCGTCCTCGCCGTGCTCTGCACCGTCTTCCTGTCGATCGACACCACGGCGGTGCTCCTCACCCCGATCGTCATCTCGCTGGCGCGGCGGGTGGGGCTGCCCCCGATGCCGTTCGCCCTGACCACGGTCTGGCTCGCGAACACCGCCTCGATGCTGCTGCCGGTGTCGAACCTGACCAACCTGCTCGCCGTCGACCGGATGGGGCTCGGCGGCCCGCTGCCGTTCGCCGGGCTGATGGCCTGGCCCGCCGTCGCCGGGGTGGTCGTGCCGTGCGCGGTGCTGCTCGTGGTGTTCCGGGGCAGGCTGTTCGGTCGCTACACGCCCGTGTCGGTGCGGAAGCCGAGTGACCCGGTGTCGTTCTGGGCGGCCTCCGGGGTGCTCGTCGCCCTCGTCGTCGCGCTGACCGCCGGCGTGACCGTCTGGATCGCGGCGATCGCGGCAGCCCTCGTGCTCGTCGTGGTCGCGGCGTTCCGGTCGCCGTCCGAGCTCCGGGTGTCCCGCGTGCCGTGGTCGACCCTGCTCTTCGCCGCCGGGCTCTTCGTGGTGGTCGAGGCGCTGCACACGACGGGCATCACTGATCCGATCGTGCACGTGCTGCAGGGCGGTACCGGCACGGGCTCGCTGCTGCTGCTCGGCGGAGCCGGGGCGGTCGCGGCGAACGGCATCGACAACCTGCCGGCGTACCTGGTCCTCGAGCCGGCCGCCGGGCACGAGGCGCTGCGGTACGCCGCCCTGCTCATCGGTGTGAACGCCGGGTGTCTCATCACCCCGTGGGCCTCGCTGGCGACGCTGCTGTGGCACGCTCGCCTGTCGGCCGAGGGCGTGCACCTGTCGTGGGGCCGCTACATCGCGCTCGGCTGCATCGTGGCGCCGCTCACCGTCGTCGCCGGGGTCCTGGCACTCGCGCTCTGACGCGGGCGGGCCGCATGGTCAGAGCCAGTCGCGGGTCTTGAAGACGCGGTAGAGCACGAGCGACGATGCGATGATGATCGCGAGCGACGCCCCGAGGCCGCTCCAGGCCCCCTCGCCCGGGAACTTCACGTTCTGGCCGAAGAAGCTCGTCACGCCGGTCGGGATCGCGATGATCGCCGCCCAGCTCGTCACCTTCTTCATCACGGTGTTCTGCCGGTTCGACGCCAGGTTCAGGGTGGTGTCCAGCACGCTCGAGACCGCGTCGCGGAGCTGCTCGACCGAGTCGGCGATCGAGACGAGGTGGTCCTCCACGTCGCGGAAGTACGGCCGGATGCCGTTCGAGATCGTCTCTGCGTCGCCGTGCAGCAGCGAGGCCACGCTGTCCCGGGTCGGGACGACCAGCCGCCGGAGGACACCGAGGGTCTTGCGGAGCCGGAACGAGCGACGCTGGATCTGCTGCTCGCGGGGGTCGCCCGGCTCGAACAGGTCGTCCTCGAGCGCGTCGAGCTGTCGCTCCAGCTCCTCGACGGTGTCGGTGGCCCGGTCGACGACGGCGTCGAGCAGCGCCCAGACGAGCCAGGGCACGCCGTGCTCGGCCATGTCGGAGTTCGCGGTGAGGCGGTGCTCCATCGGCGTGGTGTCGACGTCGGAACCGTGGATCGTGACGAGGGCGCGCTCCGTGACGAAGGCCTTCACCTCGTGCGTGACGAGGTCACCGTCGTCGTCCGTGCCGCCGACGTCGTAGACGACCAGGAAAAGGCTGTCGCGGTACCGGTCGAGCTTCGGGCGTTGGCCGTGCTCGACCGCGTCCTCGACCGCGAGCGCGTGGATGCCGAGCTCCTCCTCGACCTGCTCGAGGTCGGCAGGCGTCGGGTCGGTGTAGTCGATCCAGACGAAGGTGTCCGGGTCGGCGACGAGTTCGGAGATGCGGTCGACGGGGAAGTCCCGCTCGACGGAGTCACCCCTGCACCACGCCCGTGTCCTGACCATGCTCTTCAGCCTAGTGAGACGGCCGACCCGGTCATCCCGGGTCGGCCGTCGTGGTGCTGCGGAGCCGCTCAGCCGACTCCTGCTCAGCCGACTCCTGCTCAGCCGACTCCTGCTCAGCCGACTCCTGCTCAGGAGGCTCCTGCTCAGTAGGCGGAGACGAGCTTGTCGTCCTCCACCTTCAGGTACTGGTTCACATCGAACGAGTCCTCGCCGCGCTTCTGGTCGCCGAGGTAGGAGGTGTACTCGTACGAAACGCTCCCGTCCTTCGTGCTCGTCACCATCACGGTGCCGGAGCGGGACGCCTCGACCCGCAGCTCGGGCATCGACGTGACGTCGTACCGCACGCCGCCGTCGGCGTCGTACGGCCCGTACCAGGGGCAGCCGCTCAGGGCCCGGAGCTCGGTCTTCGCGGAGCAGTCGTCGATGAGGTCGGACACGTACTGCTCGGCGTCCTGCTCGAGCGCCTCGGTGGCCTTCGGTGCGAAGTCGACGTAGCCCGACGAGACCGGACCCACGGTGAGCTCCTCGGTGCCGCCGGTGAAGTACTTCGTCCCGCCGACCTCGACCTCGTACGTGCCGGGGTAGGCGAGCGAGGTGAACTTGCCGTCCTCGATCGTGCCGACCTCCTCGCCGCCGACGGTCACCGGTGCGCCCTCGAGGACGTCGGAGGCCGTCAGGGTCACCGTCTGCGCGAGCGGCCGGGTGATGCGCCACTCGTCCTTCACCAGGAACGAGGTGCCGGTGCGGCGGAGCGACACCTGGCCGGAACGGTTCTTGCCGTCCTGCGTGTAGCTGATGGTGGCGATCGCGGTGTCTCCGGACCGGGCGACCCGGCCGACGCGGATGTCCGACGGCCGGTCCTCCGCGCTCTTCAGCACCGTCGAGTCGAGCATGGCGGCGTCGTCGGGGACCTCGCTGAGGTCGGCGGCGGTGTCGGCGTCCCCGCTGGCGATGGCCTGCACGTAGGACTTGACCGTGGGCGCCGGGCCCCAGACGTTCGCGCGGAGGACGCTCGTCGTGACGGCGCCGGCGATCACGACCACCACGACGGCGCCACCGGCGATGAGCGAGCGGACCAGGATCTTCTTCGCCCGCGGGGACATCGGTGCGGGTGCGGGCGCGCCACCGCCGATGAACGGTTGCGACCCGTCGGTCGGCTGCGCCCCGTACGCCGGCTGCGCGCCGTAGGGCGGCTGTGCGCCGGACGTCGGCTGTGCGCCGGACGTCGGCTGTGCGCCGGACGTCGGCTGTGCGCCGTACGCGGACTGCGCGGCAGACCCCGACGGCGGGTACGGCGCCTGCTGGCCGGCGCCCGGGGGAGTGTTCCACGCGGCGGCAGCCGGAGCGTCGGCAGCAGCAGGCGCACCGGGAGCAGCAGGCGCACCGGGCGCGGCCGGGTCGACGGACGCGGTGGCCACGACGCGGGTACCCGTGCCGGCGGCGGGCCCGGCCGGGAACGCCTGCGGCACGACGGGCCGGGGGTCCGCGCCGACCAGACGCGACGTCCCGAGCACCACGGCACCCCCGAGGCGGGGCAGGAGCACCGGGGCGAGGTACCGGGCGACGACCTCGATCGCGCCACCCCACAGGGCGAAGACGATCGGCGTCCACGGTGCGACGCCGATCGATCCCGACCCGTCCACCGAGCTCGTGCCGCTCACCTGGTACGAGGCGACCCCGGTGCCGAGGACGAAGAACAGCAGCCCGAGTGCGAACCACACGAGCGGCGTGACGACCCAGTCGAGCGTGCTCCGCACCCGGTCGTTGCGGCGGACGGCGAGTGCGAGGCCGGCCACGACCGAGGTGACGACGACGAACAGCACGACGAGCCAGGTCCAGCCACCGGCTCCGCCGAACACCGAGGCGGTGTCGCCGGCGGACCCGAAGCCGGACGTCCCGACGCCGCCGAGGAAGCCGAGCGCGGTGAGTCCGACCGCGACGTTGCCGAGCAGCAGGGGCAGGGCGGAGCCGGAGGACGGCTGGGCGATGAGGGCGACGACGATGACGGCGAGGGCGACCAGCACGACGAGGACCGTGAGCTGCGACGCGGCGACACGGAGCGTGCCGAGCAGACGGGCGGCGAAGACGTTGCGACCGGCGAGGACGGAGGGCCGGGCGAGGAGCGCTGCCAGGGCGCCGATGACGAACGCGCCGAGGACGCTGCCGACACCGACGGCGTGCACCGGCTCGATGACCGCTCCGGACACCGACGGGAACCGGATCGCGAAGAGGGCGGCCGCGACGTTCGTGAGCACCGTCGTCACCAGCCCGGACACCACCGCGGTCACGAGCACCTGCGTGCGGCCGAGGGCACGAGTCCGGATGCGTCGCGTGAGCACGACGGCCAGGACCACCTGTGCCGCGAGCACCAGCGCCGGGACCACGGCGAGGGAACCCGAGCCGGACCCGAGGAACCCGATCGACCCGGACAGGTGCAGGCGGCCGAGGTCGGCGAGGGCGACGAGCTGTGCCGGTGCACCGAGCAGGACGCTGACGCCGGAGAGCAGGGACTCGACGTCGGGAGCCGACCCCGCGCCGAGGTCGGTGCCGGAGCCGGTGCTCGGACCCGTCGAACCGCTGCCGCCGGACGCGAGCAGCGCCACGGTGATGAGCAGCGAGAGCGCCGCGACGACGTACGCCGCGACCCAGCCGCCGACGGCGGCGAGGACGGCCGCCAGCCAGTCGCGACCGGACACGGACCGCAGGAAGCGACCGAACGCACCGGACGACTGCGCGGCGGGGGCGGGCTGTCCCGACCACTGTTGCGGGCCTCCAGGCTGCTGCTGCCAGGCGGGCTGCCCGAGACCGGGCTGCCCGGGACCGGACTGACCGGGACCGGGCTGACCGTTCCAGGCGGGCTGCCCGGGACCGGGCTGCGACGGCGGGACGGGCGGGTTCGGCGGGTTCTCGCTCACGGCTGGGGGTCCTCTCCGACCGGGAGGCCGGCGCCGCGCTCCAGCACCCGTGTCCCCCCGACACGTGCCTGCAGCGTAGCGGAACCGCCGATCCGCCGTGAATACGCTGTCCCCGCGCTGGTAACTTCGGCACCGCACCCGGCGCACGACGCCGGCCGTCGCACCCGACGGACCGACGCACCCGCGCACCCGACGCACCCGGCCTCCGCCGGGCGGAACGGAGATCACACCACCCCATGCCTGCAGACCGCACCGAACAGACCCGCTACTCGTTCGTCGTCGCCTCCAACCGTCTCCCGGTGGACCGCGTCGTCGACCAGGACGGCAACGAGGGCTGGCGGCACTCGCCCGGTGGCCTCGTCACCGCCCTCGAACCCGTGATGCGCGCGAACGACGGAGCCTGGGTCGGCTGGGTGGGGCAGCCCGAGGTCGAGGTGGAACCGTTCGACAACGAGGGCATCCACATCGTCCCCGTGCCGCTCTCCGACGACGACGTCGAGGAGTACTACGAGGGCTTCAGCAACGACACCCTCTGGCCGCTGTACCACGACGTCATCGAGCACCCGAGCTACCACCGCGACTGGTGGAACGCGTACAAGCGGGTCAACGAGCGGTTCGCCGAGCAGATCGCCGAGATCGTCGAGCAGGACGGCATCGTCTGGGTGCAGGACTACCAGCTGCAGCTCGTGCCGGCGCTCCTCCGTGCGAAGCGTCCCGACCTGACCATCGGCTTCTTCAACCACATCCCGTTCCCGCCGGTCGGCATCTACGCGCAGCTGCCGTGGCGTGCGCAGATCCTCGACGGGCTGCTCGGTGCGGACGTGATCGGCTTCCAGCGGCACGACGACGCGAGCGACTTCCTCCGCGCGGTCCGCCACATCAAGGGCTACACGACCAAGGGCACCACGATCGACGTCCCGGTGGACGACCCGGCAGCGCCGCGGAGCCGCAAGGGCATCACGGTCCGGCACGTCGAGGCCCGCCACTTCCCGATCTCCATCGACGCCGAGAGCTTCGAGGCGATCGCCCACAAGCCCGAGGTGCAGGAACGCGCGCGGGAGATCCGCGAGAGCCTCGGCAACCCGAAGACCGTCCTGCTCGGCGTCGACCGGCTCGACTACACCAAGGGCATCCGGCACCGCATCAAGGCGTTCGGTGAGCTCATCGAGGACGGGCGGATCGCCGTCGAGGACGCCGCCCTCGTCCAGGTCGCCAGCCCGAGCCGCGAGCGTGTCGACTCGTACGCCACGCTCCGCGACGAGATCGAGCTGAGCGTCGGCCGCATCAACGGCGACCTCGGTGTCATCGGCCACCAGCCGATCTCGTACCTGCACCACGGCTACCCGCGCGAGGAGATGGTGGCGCTGTACCTGGCCGCCGACATCATGCTCGTGACGGCACTGCGCGACGGCATGAACCTCGTCGCGAAGGAGTACGTCGCCGCCCGCTTCGACAACGACGGCGTGCTGATCCTGTCCGAGTTCGCCGGAGCCGCCGACGAGCTCAAGCAGGCCGTGATCGTCAACCCGCACGACATCGGGGCGCTCAAGGACAGCATCCAGCGCGCCATCGAGATGCCGCGCCGTGAGCGCTCGACGCGCATGCGCGCGCTCCGCAAGCGCGTGAAGGACAACGACGTGGCGCGCTGGTCGCGCTCGTTCCTCGAGGCGCTCGACCGCCACGCGCCGCGGAACGCCCAGATCGACCCGTCCGCCGCGGATCCCCGCGAGACGCACCGCGAAGCGCAGACCGACAACATGTCGATCTTCGACCAGGACGCCCAGTCCGCGCGTGCCGCCGAGGACACCCGGGAGGACCGCGATGCGTGACGAGACGACGACCGGTGACCTCGATGCGGCCCTCGAGACGCTCGCGGCTGCGCCGCGACTGATCGTCGCGCTCGACTTCGACGGCACGCTGGCACCCTTCGCCGACGACCCGTCAGAGGTCGGGGCACTGCCCGGCTCGTGGGCCGCGGTCCTGACACTGCACCGCGCGAAGGACACCGAGGTCGTGCTCGTCTCCGGGCGCCCCCTCGGCAGCCTCGCCGCGGTCACGCACGCGCCGGACGAGATGGCGCTGGTCGGTTCGCACGGCGTCGAGTGGCGTGTCGACGGCCACGCCGAGGCCGCGCTGACCCCCGACGAGCTCGAGCGCGTCGCACGCATCGGCGCGGCGCTCGACGCGGTCGGCGAGCGGTACCCCGGTGTCGTCATCGAGCACAAGCCCGCCGGGCACGGCGTGCACACCCGTCGGGTCTCCGCCGAGGTCGCGGCCGAGGCGAACGCGGCGGCGAGCCGCGCGGCGCACGATGCCGACCCCGAGGTGCTCGAGCGCGGCGGCAAGGACATCGTCGAGTTCGCCGTGCGGCACGTCACGAAGGGGGACGCCATCGCCCGGCTGCGCGAGCTGCACGGCGCCGACGCGGTCTTCTTCGCCGGTGACGACGTCACCGACGAGGACGGCTTCCGCGTACTCCGTGACGGCGACGTCGGTGTGAAGGTCGGTCCGGGCCAGACGCGGGCCGGCTACCGGACCGACGACCCCGCGGCCCTGACCGGCGTCCTGAAGCAGCTCGCGAGGCTCCGCGCCACCCGCTGAACACGGGCCACGAGCATGAGAATGCATGGGGGTGCGCAGCTGGTATCCCAAAGCGTCCTAGACTCATCCCATGCCTGATATCGACGTCAAGCCGCGCAGCCGGGTCGTCACCGACGGGATCGAAGCAACCACCTCGCGTGGCATGCTGCGGGCCGTCGGTATGGGAGACGAGGACTGGAGCAAGCCGCAGATCGGCATCGCGTCCTCGTGGAACGAGATCACGCCGTGCAACCTCTCGCTCGACCGCCTCGCGCAGGGTGCGAAGGAGGGTGTGCACTCCGGTGGCGGCTACCCGCTGCAGTTCGGCACCATCTCCGTCTCGGACGGCATCTCGATGGGGCACGAGGGCATGCACTTCTCCCTCGTCTCGCGTGAGGTCATCGCGGACAGCGTCGAGACCGTCGTCAACGCCGAGCGCCTCGACGGCACCGTCCTGCTCGCCGGCTGTGACAAGTCGCTCCCCGGCATGCTGATGGCCGCCGCGCGCCTCGACCTGGCGAGTGTCTTCCTCTACGCGGGTTCGGTCATGCCGGGCTACGTGAAGCAGGCCGACGGCACGATGAAGGAAGTCACGATCATCGACTCCTTCGAGGGCGTCGGCGCCTGCAAGGCCGGCACCATGAGCGAGGAAGAGCTCAAGAAGATCGAGTGCGCCATCGTCCCGGGCGAGGGCGCCTGCGGTGGCATGTACACGGCGAACACGATGGCCTCGGTCGCCGAGGCCCTCGGCATGTCGCTGCCGGGCTCTGCGGCCCCGCCGAGTGCCGACCGCCGTCGTGACTACTACGCGCACCGCTCCGGCGAGGCCGTGGTGAACATGCTCGAGCACGGTATCACCGCGCGCCAGATCCTCACGAAGGAAGCCTTCGAGAACGCGATCGCCGTCGCGATGGCGCTCGGCGGCTCGACCAACGTCATCCTGCACCTGCTCGCCATCGCCTACGAGGCCGAGGTCGAGCTGTCGCTGGACGACTTCAACCGCATCGGCTCGAAGGTCCCGCACCTCGCCGACATGAAGCCCTTCGGCAAGTACGTCATGGTCGACGTCGACCGCAACGGCGGCATCCCGGTCATCATGAAGGCGCTGCTCGACGCGGGCCTGCTGCACGGCGACTGCATGACCGTGACGGGCAAGACCGTCGCCGAGAACCTGGCCGAGATCGACCCGCCGGCACTCGACGGCGAGGTCTTCCGGACGCTCGACAACCCGATCCACACCACCGGTGGCCTGACCGTCCTGCAGGGCTCCTTCGCCCCCGAGGGCGCCGTGGTGAAGACCGCGGGCTTCGACGCCTCCGTCTTCGAGGGCCCCGCCCGCGTGTTCGACCGCGAACGTGCGGCGATGGACGCCCTGACCGAGGGACGCATCCAGAAGGGCGACGTCGTCGTCATCCGCTACGAGGGCCCCAAGGGCGGCCCGGGCATGCGCGAGATGCTCGCCATCACCGCAGCCATCAAGGGCGCGGGCCTCGGCAAGGATGTACTACTCTTGACCGACGGTCGATTCTCAGGCGGCACAACCGGCCTGTGCATCGGCCACATCGCACCGGAAGCAGTGGACGCAGGTCCAGTCGCTTTCGTTCGTGATGGCGACCGCATCCGTGTCGACATCGCGGCTCGCTCGCTCGACCTACTGGTCGACCCGGCCGAGCTGGAGGCCCGCCGAGAAGGCTGGGCCCCGCTGCCCCCGCGCTACACCCGCGGAGTCCTCGCGAAGTACGCCAAGCTCGTCAAGTCCGCCGCCCAGGGCGCGGTCACGGGCTAGCGTCCGACACCCGCACCACCGCCACCACTCAGGCAAGGACCACTCATGCCCACGGAAGCAACGCCGTTGTCCGCGGCCGCCGGTGCACGCCGGTCGCCGGAGATCCTGACCGGCTCGGGAGCCGTCCTCCGGACGCTCGAGCACCTCGGGATCACCGACGTCTTCGGCCTGCCGGGCGGAGCCATCATCCCGTTCTACGACGAGCTGATGGCGTCCACCACGATCCGTCACATCCTCGTCCGTCACGAGCAGGGCGCCGGCCACGCCGCCGAGGGCTACGCCTCCTCGTCCGGCAAGGTCGGCGTCGCCATCGCCACGTCGGGCCCCGGCGCGACGAACCTCGTGACCGCCATCGCCGACGCCTACATGGACTCGGTGCCGTTCATCGCGATCACCGGCCAGGTGTTCTCGACGCTGATGGGCACCGACGCGTTCCAGGAAGCCGACATCGTCGGCATCACGATGCCGATCACGAAGCACTCGTTCCTGGTGACCGACCCGGCCGACGTGCCGGCGACCCTCGCGGCGGCGCACCTCATCGCGACGACCGGCAGGCCCGGTCCCGTGCTGGTGGACATCACGAAGGACGCCCAGCAGAAGTCGGCGCCCTACGTGTGGCCGCCCAAGATCGACCTGCCCGGCTACCGCCCGGTCACCAAGGCGCACGGCAAGCAGATCACCGCGGCCGCGCAGCTGCTGTCCGAGTCGAAGCGTCCGGTGCTCTACGTCGGCGGCGGCGTCATCCGCTCCCGTGCGACCGCCGAGCTGCTCCGCTTCGCCGAGGCCACGGGCGCGCCGGTCGTCACGACCCTGATGGCGCGCGGCGCGTTCCCGGACTCGCACCCGCAGCACCTCGGCATGCCCGGCATGCACGGCACGGTGCCGGCGGTGCTCGGCCTGCAGGACAGCGACCTCATCGTCGCCCTCGGGGCCCGCTTCGACGACCGCGTGACCGGCAAGGCGGACGAGTTCGCGCCGGACGCCAAGGTCGTGCACGTCGACATCGACCCGGCCGAGATCTCGAAGATCCGCTTCGCCGACGTCCCGATCGTCGGCGACGCCCGCGAGGTCCTGGTCGACCTGCTCGACGCCTGGGGCGGCATCGCCGTCGAGGACCGAGCGTCGACCGACGAGTGGTGGGCGAAGCTCCACCAGCTCAAGACCGACTTCCCGCTCGGGTACGCCGAGCCGACCGACGGACTCCTCGCGCCCCAGGGCATCATCAAGCGCATCGGTGAGCTCTCCGGTCCCGAGGCCGTCTACGCCTCCGGTGTCGGCCAGCACCAGATGTGGTCTGCGCAGTTCATCAAGTACGAGCGGCCCAACGCCTGGCTCAACTCCGGTGGCGCCGGCACGATGGGCTACTCGGTCCCCGCGGCGATGGGTGCGAAGGTCGCCCAGCCGGACCGCGTGGTCTGGGCGATCGACGGCGACGGCTGCTTCCAGATGACGAACCAGGAGCTCGCGACCTGCGTCATCAACGACATCCCGATCAAGGTCGCGATCATCAACAACTCGTCGCTCGGCATGGTCCGGCAGTGGCAGACGCTGTTCTACGACGGCCGGCACTCCTTCACCGACCTCGAGACGGGGCACGCCTCGCGCCGTGTGCCGGACTTCGTGAAGCTGGCCGATGCGTACGGTGCCCTCGGCATCCGCGTCGAGAAGGCCGACGAGGTCGACGCCGCGATCGAGCTCGCCCTCGCGACCAACGACCGCCCGGTGGTGATCGACTTCGTCGTGAGCCGTGACTCGATGGTCTGGCCGATGGTCCCGCAGGGCGTCAGCAACTCGTCCATCGAGTACGCCCAGGCACTCGCGCCCACCTGGGACGACGAGGACGCCGACATGACGGGAGAAACCGCATGAGCCACGTCCTCTCCCTCCTCGTGGAGGACAAGCCCGGTCTGCTGACCCGTGTCGCCGGGCTGTTCGCCCGGCGCGGGTTCAACATCGAGTCGCTCGCCGTCGGCAACACCGAGGTGGACGGCCTCAGCCGGATCACGGTCGTCGTCGACGTCGAGGACCTCCCGCTGGAACAGGTGACGAAGCAGCTCAACAAGCTGGTGAACGTCATCAAGATCGTCGAACTGGACTTCTCGCAGTCGGTCCAGCGCGAGCACATGCTCGTGAAGGTGCGCGTCGACAACCAGACGCGCTCGGCGGTGCTCGAAGCAGTGAACCTGTTCCGTGCCCAGGTCGTCGACGTGGCGACCGACTCCCTGATCGTCGAGGTGACCGGCGACCCCGGCAAGATCCAGGCGATCCTCCGCGTGCTCGAGCCCTACGGCGTCAAGGAGCTCGCCCGCGCGGGACTCCTCGGCATGGGCCGCGGACCGAAGAGCATCACCGACCGGGTGCGCTGAGCACCCGCCACACCCTTCCCGGGCGCCGATGGTGCCCGGCACCGACCCCAGAACCAAGGAGACACACCCTCGTGACTGACATCGTGTACGACGCCGACGCCGACCTGACGCTCATCCAGGGCAAGAAGGTCGCCGTCATCGGCTACGGCTCGCAGGGCCACGCCCACGCACTCAACCTCCGTGACTCGGGTGTCGAGGTGAAGATCGGCCTGCAGGAGGGCTCGAAGAGCCGCCAGAAGGCCGAAGAGGCGGGCTTCGAGGTCCACACGCCGGGCGACGCCACCGCGTGGGCCGACGTCGTCGTCATCCTCGCGCCGGACCAGGTCCAGCGCATCGTCTACGCCGAGGACATCCGTCCGCACCTCAAGCCGGGCGCGACGCTCGTCTTCGGCCACGGCTTCAACATCCGCTTCGGCTACATCGAGGCGCCCGAGGGCGTCGACGTGTCGCTCGTCGCGCCGAAGGGCCCGGGGCACACCGTCCGCCGCGAGTACGAGGCCGGCCGTGGCGTCCCCGTGATCGTCGCGGTCGAGGTCGACGCTTCCGGTTCCGCCTGGGACCTCGCGTGGTCGTACTCGAAGGCCATCGGCGGCCTGCGCTCCGGCGGCATCAAGACAACCTTCACCGAGGAGACCGAGACCGACCTGTTCGGTGAGCAGGCCGTCCTCTGCGGTGGCACGTCGCAGCTCATCCAGTACGGCTTCGAGACCCTGGTCGAGGCGGGCTACCAGCCGCAGATCGCCTACTTCGAGGTCCTGCACGAGCTCAAGCTCATCGTCGACCTCATCTGGGAGGGCGGCCTCACCAAGCAGCGCTGGTCGATCTCCGACACCGCCGAGTTCGGTGACTACGTCTCCGGCCCGCGCGTGATCTCGCCGGACGTCAAGGAGAACATGAAGGCGGTGCTCGCGGACATCCAGAACGGTGCCTTCGCGAAGCGCTTCATCGAGGACCAGGACGCAGGCGCACCCGAGTTCAAGGCGCTCCGCGCCAAGGGCGAGGGCCACCCGATCGAGGCCACCGGCCGTGAGCTCCGCGCGCTCTTCGCGTGGAAGCAGAACGACGGCGACTACGTGGACGGCTCCGCCGCGCGGTAGTCTTCCGAGAACCACTCGATGACGAGGCGGCGGTGCACTGTGCACCGCCGCCTCGCGATGTGACCCGAACGTTATGCAGCAGCTCTCCTCCAGCCCCGACGCCGCGGACAGGCGTCCCTCCGCCGTGCGCCCGGACGATTCCCGACACGCGTCGGCCGTGCCGCGCACCCGCGGTCAGGACCGCCCCGACCAGCATGGGATGATCGTCGGATGGCGGTGACGAAGCGAGCGGTCCACATCGGCGCCGGCAAGATCGGGCGCGGGTTCGTGGGCCAGTTCCTCGTGGCGAGCGGCTACGAGCTCACCTTCGTCGACGTCGACGAGCGCGTGGTCTCCGCCCTCAACGAAGCCGGCCGGTTCGTCGTGCACGAGGTCGGCGAGAGGCCGGTCGAGAACCTCGTCCACGGGTTCCGTGCGCTGAACAGCAAGACCGACCGAGAGCGTGTGGTCCAGGCCATCGCCGCGGCCGACGTCGTGACCACCGCGGTGGGCGCCCGCACGCTCCCGCTCGTCGCGCCGCTCATCGCCGAGGGGCTCGCGGCACGTCCGCTCGAGCGCGGCGACGTCACGATCGTCGCCTGCGAGAACGCCTTCAACGCGACCGACTCCCTGCACGCCAGCATCCGCCGCGCCCCGATCCTCGAGGACCGCGACATCGCCGCCGTCTTCGCGAACTGCGCGATCGACCGCATCGTGCCGGACCAGTCCGGCGTGCTCGGCCAGTCCGGTGGACTCGACGTGGTGCTCGAGCCGTTCTACGAGTGGGTCATCGAGCGCACCCCGTTCCTGGGGTCCGACGCCGAGCCGCCGACGATCGAGGGCGTCACCTGGGTCGACGACCTGCAGCCGTTCGTCGAGCGCAAGCTCTACACGGTGAACACCGCGCACGCGACCGCCGCCTACCACGGGTACGTGCGGGGCATCCGGCTCATCCGTGAAGCACTCGAGGACGACGCCGTCCGCGCCGAGGTCGACGGCGTCCTCGCCGAGACGACGGCGCTGCTGATCGCGAAGCACGGGTTCGACCCCGCGGACCACGCGCGCTACGTCGCCGCGAACCTCTCCCGCATCGCGAACCCGCACCTGCCGGACTCCACGGCACGCGTCGGGCGCAACCCGCTCCGCAAACTCGGTCGGCGCGAGCGCTTCGTCGGCCCGGCGTCGCAGCTCGCCGAGCGGGGCCTGCCCGTCGAGCACCTGCTCGGCGCGGTCCGCGTGGCGCTCGCCTTCGACGACGAGAACGACCCGGAGTCGATCGAGCTGCACGCGCTCCTGCGTTCCGGTGCGACCGCGCACGCGCTCACCGAGATCCTCACCGGCCTGATGGAGAGCCACCCGCTCTTCCCGGCCGTCCGCGACGTCGTCGCCGAGGTCCTCGCGACGCAGCCCGCCGACGCCTGACGAACGCCGAAGCAGGCCCCTCGCCGACGACGGTTGGTCCCGCGGCAGGCTCGTCCCTCGTAGAATCGGGGGCATGACCACGGCAGCATCCCCACCAGACGGGTCGACCGACCCGGACGTGCCGAACGCCGTCGACACCGACGACGCCGCCCTCAGCTGGGGGGACGCCGACGACGCCACCCACGTCGACGCGGCGCACAACCCGGTGGCGGTGCGTGACCGCGGAGCGCGCGACCCCGAGGCACCCGAGACCTCCGGCGCGCTGGTCGGGTTCGGCGTCTTCGGCGGCCTCTACCTGCTCTACACGGTGGCCTGGCTCCTCACCGCGTCGACCGCGTACGTCTCCGGCGTCGACACGGTCCTCACGCTCTTCGTCGAGGTGCTCCGTTTCCTCGCGATCCTCGCGCCCGCCCTCTGGTTCACCGTGGTGCTCTGGGCAGCCCGCGGCAGCCGGACCCGCACCCGACTGCTCTGGATGCTCCTCGGCGCCGTCGTGCTGTTCCCGTGGCCGTTCCTCCTGACCCGGAGCTTCGGGTGACCGGGGCCGTGCCGGCGACGACCCGCCGGAACACCGCCCCCGTCGTCGCGAAGATCGTGGTCTGGGCCGTGTTCGCGGTCCTGTTCGCCTACATGACGGTGCAGGCCGTCGGCAACCTGACGCAGATCACCCAGCGGGTGGACGCCTTCAACGCGTTCCTCGAGACGACCTCGGGTGGCGACTCGCTGCAGACCAGCACACCGTGGCTGTGGCTCGTGCTCGACATCCTGATCGCGCCGGTCGCGTTCGTCGCGGCGATCGCCATCACCCGGCGTGCGAGCCTGCCCGTCACGATCGCGGTGTTCGTGGTCGCCTTTGCGGGCGCCGGCGCCCTCTGGCTCGACCTCCAGCTGTACGTCCCGACGCTGCTGGACTTCTGACGCGACCCGCCGACGGCCAGGAGGCACGGTGCGGCCCCGCCCCGCCCCTGCCGTCCGTCGTGTGGTTCTCCACAGGACCGCTCCCGCGGTCGTCACCACCGGCCCGCGTCGATAGCATGGTGGGATACCAACCGTCTCGAGTGAGGAAACAGCTGCTGTGTCGAAGCCGGTCGTCCTGATCGCCGAAGAACTCTCGCCCGCAACGGTCGACGCCCTCGGGCCCGACTTCGAGATCCGGAACGTGGACGGCACCGACCGTCCGGCGCTCCTGGCGGCGCTGTCCGACGCGCACGCTGTCCTCGTGCGGTCCGCCACCAAGATCGACGCCGAGGCGATCGCCGCGGCACCGTCCCTCAAGGTCGTCGCCCGTGCCGGCGTCGGCCTCGACAACGTCGACATCAAGGCGGCGACGACCGCCGGCGTGATGGTGGTGAACGCCCCGACCTCGAACATCATCTCGGCGGCGGAGCTCACGGTCGGGCACATCCTGTCGCTCGCGCGGCACATCCCGGCCGCCCACGCCTCGCTGGCCGCCGGTGCGTGGAAGCGCTCGTCGTACACCGGTGTCGAGCTCTACGAGAAGACCGTCGGCATCATCGGCCTCGGCCGCATCGGCGCGCTCATCACCCAGCGGCTGCAGGCGTTCGGGGTCTCCGTCATCGCCTACGACCCGTACGTCACCACTGCGCGGGCGCAGCAGCTCGGGGTCGAGCTCGTCTCCCTCGACGATCTGCTGCGTCGGGCGGACTTCACCACGATCCACATGCCGAGGACGCCGGAGACCCTCGGCATGATCTCGGACGCCCAGTTCGCGCTCATGAAGCCGACCGCGTTCGTCGTCAACGTCGCTCGCGGTGGCCTGATCGACGAGGACGCCCTGCACCGGGCGCTGACCTCGAACACCATCGCCGGTGCGGGCCTCGACGTCTTCGTGTCCGAGCCCCCGAAGGACTCGCCGCTCCTGGCGCTCCCGAACGTCGTGGTGACGCCGCACCTCGGTGCCTCCACCGACGAAGCGCAGGAGAAGGCGGGCGTCTCGGTCGCCAAGTCGGTCCGTCTCGCCCTCGGCGGCGAGCTCGTGCCCGACGCCGTGAACGTCGCGGGCGGTGTCATCGACCCGTACGTGCGCCCCGGGATCCCGCTCGTCGAGAAGCTCGGTCAGGTCTTCACCGCCCTCGCGACGTCGCCGGTCACGAGCATCGACGTCGAGGTGCACGGCGAGCTCGCCGAGTACGACGTCAGCGTCCTCAAGCTCGCGGCGCTCAAGGGCGTCTTCACCGACGTCGTCAGCGACCAGGTCTCCTACGTCAACGCACCGCTCATCGCGGAGCAGCGCGGGGTCACCGTCCGCCTGATCACCGAGACCGACAGCCCGGAGTACCGCAACGTGCTCACGATCCGCGGTGCCCAGTCGGACGGCCCGGCGATCAGCGTCTCCGGCACGCTCACCGGCCCGAAGCAGGTCGAGAAGCTCGTCGAGATCAACGGGCACGACGTCGAGGTGCCGCTCGACCGGCACCACGTCGTGATGGAGTACACCGACCGTCCGGGGATCGTGGCGGTCTACGGCAAGGAGTTCGGCCAGGCCGGCATCAACATCGCCGCGATGCAGATCTCGCGCGAAGCCGCCGGCGGGCAGGCGCTCAGCGTCCTGACGGTCGACTCGCCCGTCCCGGCCGAGATCCTCGAGCACGTCCGCTCCGCGATCGACGCCTCCTCGCTCCGCGAGATCGACATCACGCTGTAGGGGAGTGGCGGACATGAGCAGTGCGCAGACGATCCGACTCGCGGTCATCCGCGGCGACGGCATCGGTCCCGAGGTCGTCGACGAGGCACTGAAGGTGCTGCACGCCGTGCTGCCCGACGACCTCGTGGTCGAGGAGACCCCGTTCTCCCTCGGCGCCGCACGGTACCTGGAGACCGGCGACATCCTCACGGACGACGACATGGCGGCCATCGCCGAGCACGACGCGATCCTGCTCGGTGCGGTGGGGGGCGACCCGCGCGACCCGCGCCTGGCGGGCGGCATCATCGAGCGCGGGCTGCTCCTCAAGCTCCGCTTCGCCTTCGACCACTACGTGAACCTGCGGCCGACGACGGTCCACCCGGCCGTCGCGACGCCGCTCGCCGACCCCGGCGAGGTCGACTTCGTCGTTGTGCGTGAAGGCACCGAGGGGCCGTACGTCGGCAACGGCGGTGCCATCCGCACCGGGACTCCGCAGGAGATCGCGACCGAGGTCTCGCTGAACACCGCGTTCGGCGTGGAGCGGGTCGTGCGGTACGCCTTTGACCTGGCGCACCGTCGCCCGCGCAGGCACCTCACCCTCGTGCACAAGAGCAACGTCCTGGTGCACGCCGGGGCCCTCTGGCAGCGCACCGTCGCGGCCGTCGGCGCCGAGTACCCGGACGTCACGGTCGACTACCAGCACGTGGACGCGGTCACCATCCACATGGTCCGCGACCCCGCTCGTTTCGACGTCATCGTCACCGACAACCTGTTCGGCGACATCATCACCGACCTGGCCGGCGCGATCAGCGGCGGCATCGGTCTGGCGGCCTCGGGCAACATCAACCCGGACGGCACCTTCCCCAGCATGTTCGAGCCGGTCCACGGTTCCGCGCCGGACATCGCAGGTCAGCAGTTGGCTGACCCCACTGCCGCGATCCTGTCCGTCGCCCTGTTGCTCGACCACCTCGGTCGCGGTGACTTGGCGGCGGCGGTGACCGGCGCAGTGGAGTCCGACCTCGCCGATCGGGGCACCACTCCGCGTCGCACGGCCGAGATCGGCGACGCGATCGCCGCCGCGGCCACGGCACGCACCACCACCGCCTGAGAAGGAGCCCTCCCCATGAGCACCGACACCGCCTTCGGACTCGAGTTCGCCAGCACCCCGTCAGCCGATCGCCGGGCCGCTGCGGAGCGCGAGCAGATCCTGGCCGACCCGGGCTTCGGCAAGCACTTCACCGACCACATGGCCACGGTCGAGTGGACGCTCGACGACGGCTGGCACAGCGCGTCGATCCACCCGTACGGGCCGCTGTCCCTCGACCCGAGCGCGAGTGTCCTGCACTACGCCCAGGAGATCTTCGAGGGGCTCAAGGCCTACCGGCACGCCGACGGCTCGGTGTGGTCGTTCCGACCGGACGCCAACGCTCGGCGGTTCCAGCGGTCCGCCCGACGGCTCGCGCTCCCGGAGCTCCCGGTCGAGGCGTTCGTCGAGTCGATCCGGCAGCTCGTGCAGACCGACGTCGACTGGGTGCCCTCGGCGCCCGAGACCAGCCTGTACCTGCGGCCGTTCATGATCGCGACCGAGTCCTTCCTCGGGGTCCGCGCCGCACAGGCCGTTGCGTACCACTGCATCGCGAGCCCGGCCGGTGCGTACTTCACGTCCGGCCCCAAACCGGTGTCGATCTGGCTGTCGACGCAGTACGCCCGTGCCGGCAAGGGCGGGACCGGTGCGGCGAAGACCGGCGGCAACTACGCCTCGTCGCTGCTGCCCCAGCAGGAGGCCTACGAGCACGGCTGCCAGCAGGTCATGTTCCTCGACTCGGTGGAGGGCAGGTACCTCGAAGAGCTCGGCGGCATGAACGTCGTCCTGGTCAAGTCCGACGGCACCCTCGTCACGCCCGACTCCGACTCGATCCTCGAGGGGATCACGCGTGACTCGATCCTGCAGCTGGCCGAGGACCGCGGTCTGACCGTCGAGAAGCGCCGGGTGACCCTCGACGAGTGGCGTGACGGCGTCGCCGACGGCTCGATCACCGAGGCCTTCGCGTGCGGAACCGCCGCCGTGGTGACGCCGATCGCCGAACTCCGGGGCGAGGGCTTCACCATCGGCTCGCCGACCGTGGGGGCGGGGGAGCTCACGATGTCCCTGCGCGACGAGCTCACCGACATCCAGTACGGCCGTCGTCCCGACCCCCACGGGTGGATGACCAAGCTGACCGACGCGTCCTGATCGACCGGCGGGCGTGGGTAGGGTCGAACAGTGAAGATCGCACGGTTCAGCAGCAAGGGTGAAGACCCCCGGTACGGCATCCTCGACGAGCGGCACCTGGTGGTGCTCGCCGGAGACCCGATGTATCAGGGGTTCGAGACCACGGGGGAGCGGGTCGCACTCGCCGACGCCAAGCTCCTCGCCCCCGTCATCCCGCGGTCGAAGGTCATCGGCGTCGGGCTCAACTACTCCGAGCACGCCTCCGAGATGGACGAGCGTGCCGGCGACGACCCGGTGGTGTTCCTCAAGCCGAACACCTCGGTGATCGGTCCCGACGAACCCATCCGGCTGCCCGCCGACATCGGCCGCGTCGACCACGAGGGCGAACTCGCCATCGTGATCGGCTCGCTCGCGAAGAACGTCCGGCGAGAGGACTTCGCGAGCGTCATCCTCGGGTACACGATCGCGAACGACGTGACGGCCCGTGACCTGCAGGCGCGTGACGGCCAGTGGACCCGGGCGAAGGGCTTCGACACGTTCTGCCCGCTCGGCCCCGTGATCGAGACGGAGATCGACCCGTCGGACATCCGGCTCGAGACGCGCGTTGACGGCGACCTCCGTCAGGCGGCGTCGACGAACGAGATGGTGCACGACATCCCGTCGCTCGTCGAGTTCGTCTCCTCGATCTGGACCCTCCTGCCCGGCGACGTCATCCTGACCGGGACCCCGGCCGGCGTCGGGCAGATCCGGGACGGCGAGATCGTCGAGGTCACCATCTCCGGCATCGGCACGCTCAAGAACCCGGTCATCGCCCGGCACTGACAGCGGCCACGAACGGCCCGTTCCCCGGTGGGGAGCGGGCCGTTCGTCGTTGCCGGGCGCGAGTGCTCCCGGTGCCGCTGCAAGCGACACGCCCGGGATGTGGGCCGGCTTGGCGCTGCCGTTCACCTCTGCGTAAAGTAATCACTCGTTGCCGCTGAGGCGGAGAACGGAACGGCCGAGACGATCACCGGGTTGAACACCTGGAGATGCAGTCCGGACGGGGTCCCGCTCAGGCAACGTCCTCCTGAAGAAGTCGAAGTGATTCGACGTGTCCGATGGTGGAACAAGACGAATGCCTCTCTGGCGGAGCCCCTTGTGGGTCGAGCGGGGAGTGCGTCTGGTCCTTGAGAACTCAACAGCGTGCACATTGTCAATGCCAATTTATTGATTGACCTCGTGCCTGGTCGGCTTGCTGACCGGGTCATGAAGCAATTCCTTTTGGATTGAAGATTGTCAGTAGACAGTCAACAGTCAGAATCAACTCGGTCTGATGCCTTCGGGTGT
>NZ_JAHEWS010000030.1:0-39382 GCF_018598405.1 Curtobacterium flaccumfaciens
CCCGCACCGTGCCGCCTCCGCCACACCGTGCGAGGCTGGTGGCTCCGTGCCGCACCACAACCCCGCACCGAACCCCCGACGACGCACCCACCGACAAGATCCGCACCGCGCGACCCCGGCGACGCGAAACCCGCACCGTGCCGCCTCCGCCACACCGTGCGAGGCTGGCGGCTCCGTGCCGCACCACAACACCGCACCGAACCCCCGACGACGCACCCACCGACAAGATCCGCACCGTGCGACCCCGGCGACGCGAACCCCGCACCGTGCCGCCTCCGCCACACCGTGCGAGGCTGGCGGCTCCGTGCCGCACCACAACACCGCACCGAACCCCCGACGACGCACCCACCGACAAGATCCGCACCGTGCGACCCCGGCGACGCGAACCCCGCACCGTGCCGCCTCCGCCACACCGTGCGAGGCTGGCGGCTCCGTGCCGCACCACAACACCGCACCGAACCCCCGACGACGCACCCACCGACAAAGTCCGCACCGTGCGACTCCGCCTCGACAGCACGACAAGGCCGCACGGTGCGAGATGAGCGCGTCAGCGCCGAGCAGGCCGCGCAGGCGGGGGCGGCGGGACGGGCTTCGCGGCGACGACGTCGGCGAGCCGGACCTCGACGGGGCCGCGGCGGGTCGCGATCGTCACGGTGTCGGGCGTCCGGGCAATCAGGTCGCCGAGGGCGTCCTGCGCGCCGTCCCCGTGGTGCGCCCGGACCACCAGACGGTCCCCGATCGCGGCATCGTGCAGCACCCCGAGCGCACGGGCTCGGGCGATCGCCGCCTGTTCGTCCGCATGCACCGCCCCAGGGTACGGGCCGCCTAGAGTGTCGGCATGGAGAAGGCCCGGGTCGACAGCTGGATCTGGGCCGTCCGGATCACCAAGACCCGGTCGGCCGCGACCGCCGCGTGCAAGGCCGGTCACGTCCGGGTCAACGGGGAGCGCGCGAAGCCGGCGCAGCCGATCGGCCCCGGCGACGAGGTGCGGGTGCGCCAGAACGGCTTCGACCGCATCGTCATGGTCACCGGCATCATCCTGAAGCGGACGAGCGCGCCCGAGGCGGCGAAGCACTTCGAGGACAAGACCCCGCCGCGGCTCTCCAAGGAAGAGGCCGGGTTCGTCCCGATGCGCGAGCGCGGTGCCGGACGGCCGAGCAAGCGGGAGCGCCGCGACCTCGAGAAGCTGCGCGGCTACTGACGCTTCGCGGACCCGGACCCGGGCACGTAGACGTCGACCACGATCTCGAACGTGTCGGATTCGACCTCGATCCGTTCTCCGGTCCACGGGGCCTCGAGGTGCCCGTCGTCGTCCGGATCGGACCCGCCCCGCGCACGACCGGACGGGATGCGGTGGACGGGGATGCGGGTGCCGTCCTCTTCGACGACGAACAGGTCGGCCACCCGGCCACGGAACTCCGTGATGCCGAACGGGTCGTCGTGGTGCCGGGACTCGGCGAACCGCGGCGTCCTGCCGTACGCGGTGAACGCCGCCGTCGTCTCCCGTTCGTACGCGGGCCCGCAGCAGTCGTGCTCCCACCCGCCGACCACGACGACGACCTCTTCGCGCATGCCGTGATCGTACGACGCGTCGGACGATCACGGTCGGAGCCCAGGGTCAGACGAAGCGGACGGTCTGCTGCAGGCGGTCGCGGATCTCGAAGACGTCGACGGAACCGGCTGGCGACCAGACGCCGTTCAGCACCTGGGCGAGAGCACTCCGGCGGACGACGAGGGCGGTGGGCTTCTTCGGGGAGCCGACGAGCTGCACGTCCTCGGTGACGGCGGCGTCCGGCACGACGAGCAGCCGCCCGGAGAACCGCACCCGGGTCTGCTTCTGCACGGCACGGGCGGCGCGCACGAGCTCCTTGACCGGGCGCTCCCCCGGCGCGAGCGTCTCGCCGACGATCTCCCCGTGCTCGACGCGCACGGGAGCGCCCCAGTCGATGGACTCGACGGCCCACAGCCCGCTCGGGGTCAGGACGGCGTGGTCGAGCTTGCCCTCGGACCCGGCGTCGAGGTCGTGCCAGACCGTGACGCCGATGCCCATGTCGGAGACGATCGAGGCGGTCGCTTCTTCTGCCAGGGCCTCGGCCAGCAGCCGCCGGATGTGCCGTGGCGCGGAGCGGATGAGCGTGGGGTCGTACGGGTCCTCGATGGGATCGCCGAGTCCGACCCACTCGCGCTCCGCCTGCAGGAAGACCTCGCGCGACCGACCGCCGGGGTGTCCGTGGGACCGGGCCCGTGGGCGGGTGTCGCGACGCGCTGCCGGGGGTGCGTAGGCGTCGCGACCGGTGTCGGGCCTCCCGGCGGTCGCCCCGGACGGACCGGACGCGCCGTACGCGCGGGACCCGACGTCGTACGCGCGCCGCGCGGCCGGGGTCCCGATGCGCTCCCATGCGAGCTGGACCTGACGGAACCGCTGGGCGTCACCGCCGAGGTCGGGGTGGGTCTCGCGAGCCGCCCGCCGGTAGGCGCGGCGGAGCGCGTCGTCGTCAGCCGTCGCGGGGACGCCGAGGACTTCGTAGGGGGTGGCGTCGGCCGGGCTGTCCGTCATGGCCCTGCGACATTACCGGAGGCAGCGTCGGAGTCCGCCGCATGGTTGCTGGGTACGGTCTGGGCCACGCCGCCGGTTCCGCACCGACGCGCCACGGCGGCTCGCGGTCCGTCCTCGGTGGCGTCAGACCACCGCGGTCGCGACGGGCGCGCTGAGGACACCCCGGCTCGTGGTCACGCGACGGCGGCGCTGATGGCGTCGGCGTGCTGCTCGAGGTAGGCGACGTCGGCGCGGTACAGGTCGGCGTGGCCGTGCTGCAGGTCGCTGACGAACTTCGGGTTGCCGGCGGCGGCCTCGTGCTCGATCGTGGTGACCAGGGCGACGAGGGACGCGATCATCGTCTCGGCGAGGACGCCTCGGGAGCGGTCGTCGAGGGCGTAGGCGCGGCAGAACTCGGCGGCCCGGGCGAGCCTTACGTCGAGGTCGGGGGCGGTCGCGCCCTCCACCGCGCCGGTGGTGAACGGGGCGAACCGGTAGACGGCGCTCGCGACGTCCCACACCCGCGGGCCCGGGTGGGCGGTGTCGAAGTCGATGAGGCCGACGGCGGCGATGCCGTCGTAGACGCAGTTGTAGGGGGCGAAGTCGCCGTGCACGATCGTCTCGACGGGGGCGCGGTCCGCCTGCGACCAGAGGTCGTCGGTGGCGCTGCGCGGGAAGCTGGCCGCGGCGTCGTGGAACTGACGGAGCAGTCGGGCGCTGGTGACGAGGGCCGCTTCGCTGGCGATGTCCTCGGTCCAGGGGTACTCCCCCGCGACGCCGGGGACGAACGAGACCGTCTCGAGGGTGTCGCCGAGGGCGATGGGTTCCGGGGCCGCGACGAACCCCTGCTCGTGCAGGTGGGCGAGCAGCCGGTGCACCGTGGGGGTCCACGGCCCGGCGGGGCGGTGGACTCGGTCGTCAGCCCTGGTGATGCGCTCCAAGGGGAACCTCCTGCGTGTTGCGTCTCCGTCGACGGAGGGCCAGCGTACCGGCAGCGACCGACGGCCGTCCGCCGACCATCCGGAACACGGCGGTCGGATCCGCTACAGCTGGTCGCGCAACCAGGACGGCCCGTGGACCGTCGCGCCGAGGGTCTCGACACGGTCGCGGAGCTCGCGGTCGGCCGTCACGACGACGACGGGGCCGTCGCCGTCCGCCACCGCGGCACGTGCGGCCTCGACGATGGCGTCGTCACCCGAGGCCGGGGCACGGACGACGTCGACCGCGCCGGTACCGGCACCGGCACCGGCACCGGCACTCGGGTCTTCGGCGGCAGCGCGCGCCTCGCCCTCGAGCACGACCGTCCACCGCGGCCACCACCGCGCGAACGGCAGGTCCAGCAAGGGAGCGGACACCCCGCCCGCGGCGAGCGCCGACACCTGTGCCAGCAGGCGCGAGGCGGCTCCGGCCCGGTCCTTCCACCAGCCGTCCGGAACGCTGCCGACGACGTTCGCCGCGTCGACGACGACGTGCGGCGTGGTCGCGACGGTGGCGCGGAGCGCCGACCACGACCTCCCGAACCCGGGGTGCAGGGGCAGGTCGTCGACCTGGTCGATCGGGATCCAGGACAGCGCGAGGCTCTCGCGGTCGGCGATGACCGGTTCGAAGGGCCGGGAGGCGCGCCCCACGACGGTCGTGTAGGTCCAGAACCCCAGGTCGAGGAGCGCCGTGTGGCGCAGGGCGATCGCGTCGTCCGGCACGCCCGCCTCTTCGGCGGACTCGCGCAGCGCGGCGGTCACCGCGTCCTCACCCTGGTGCCGTGCCCCGCCGGGGATGCCCCAGGTGCCGCCGTGGTGGCTCCACTCGACGCGGTGCTGCAGGAGGACGCGGCCGGCGCCGTCGTCGACGAGCAGGCCGGCGGCGCCGAAGCGTCCCCACGCCTTGGTGCCGTCGGGGCCGACCGACCAGGCGTCACCGGGGTCGCGGGGGCCGGGCTGGGGCCCGGGAGGCGTTGCATCTGGCACGGTCCAACCCTGGCACACGGTGCCCCGAGCAGGCCTCGAAGTGGTCACCGGGCGTCGTGTACGGTGTCGGTCGAGACACGGGGTGCCGCATCCAGCGGCTGAGATCACACCCGTCGAACCTGCTCGAGCTCGTACTCGCGAAGGGATCGTCCATGGAAACCGCTGCGCCCTCCCCTGACTGGGCCCACCGAACCGCCGAACTCCTCGAGGCCGTCCGTGCCCGGGGCCCGCTGGTGCAGTGCATCACGAACACCGTCGTGCAGAACGTCACGGCGAACGTGCTGCTCGCACTCGGGGCCTCACCAGCGATGGTCGACGTCGCCACCGAGGCCGGGCCGTTCGCCCGTGTCGCCGACGCCCTGCTCGTGAACACCGGCACCCCGCACGCCGAACCCCGGGTCGCCGCGCTCGAGGCCGTGCACGCCGCCCGTGACGCGGGGACCCCGTGGGTCCTCGACCCGGTGGCCGTCGGCTCGCTGCCGGTGCGGACCGCACTGGCGCGCGACCTGCTCGCACTGCACCCGACGGTGCTCCGCGGCAACGCGTCCGAGGTCCTCGCCCTGCTCGGCGACTCGGCCGGTGGCCGCGGGGTCGACAGCACGGTGGGCACCGAGGACGCCCGGGTCGCGTCCGTCGCCGCTTCGGACGGGAGGCTCGTGGCCGCGGTGGCCGTGTCGGGTGCGGTCGACCTGCTGGTCGCGCCCGGCATCGGTGTGGTCCGGGTGGCGAACGGCACCGACCTGCTGACACGGATCACCGGTGGTGGGTGCGCGCTCGGCGCGGTCGTCGCCGCGTTCACCTCGGTGTCGCCGGAGGACGCCGGTGCCGCCGCGGTCGCCGCCACCGCGGTGCACACGATCGCCGCCGAGCTCGCCGCCCGCGAGGCGGGCGGACCGGGGACCTTCCAGCCGCTGTTCCTCGACCGGTTGGCGTCGCTGACCCCGGAGGACGTCGTGCGCGAAGCCCGGATCACCATCGAATCGGCACCCGAGGTCGAAGCATCGGCGGTGTCGGCGTGAGTGCGCTGGGGCCGGTGGACTTCGGCGTCTACCTGGTGACCGACGGAGCGTTGGCGGACCGGCACGGCATCGGGGTGCTCGGGGTCGTCCGCGCCGCCGTGCACGCCGGGGTCCGGATCGTGCAGGTGCGGGACAAGGACGCCTCCGCCCGCGACCTGCTGGCACTCACGGTCGCCGTGGCCGACGCCGTCGGGGACCGCGCGAGGGTGGTGGTCGACGACCGGCTCGACGTCGCCCTCGCCGCCCGGCACGCGGGACACCGGGTCGCCGGGGTGCACCTGGGCCAGTCCGACGTCCCGGTCACCGCCGCCCGTGCCCTGCTCGGTCCGGACGCCCACGTCGGCCTCACGGCCAACACGCTCCAGCACCTGGCTGCCGTCGAGCGGCTCCCCCGCGGCACCGTGGACCTGCTCGGCGTCGGGGTCGTGCACCCCACGGCGACGAAGGCCGACCACCCGCCGGCCCTCGGGCACGACGGGTTCGCACGACTCGCCGCCGTGACCGACGTGCCGTGCGTGGCGATCGGCGGGGTGACCCTCGACGACGTCGGACCGCTCCGGGCTGCCGGTGCCGCGGGCGTCGCGATCGTGTCGGGCATCTGCGCCGCGGCCGATCCGGGATCCGCCGCGGCGGCGTACGTGGCCGCGTGGGGCACTGGACCCGACCACGGGGCGGAGGCAGGGCCGTCCGGTGATGGCGACCCCTTCCTCCAGGCCGGCACCGCGCACCACGGGGCGGACGCATGAGCGTCCCACGGGTGCTGAGCATCGCCGGGACCGACCCGACGGGCGGGGCCGGGATGCAGGCGGACCTCAAGGCGATCGCCGCGCACGACGGGTACGGGATGGGCGTCGTGACGGCGCTCGTCGCGCAGAACACGCACGGGGTGCGGTCGGTGCACGTGCCGGACGTCGGGTTCCTTCGGGAGCAGCTCGACGCGGTGTCGGACGACGTGGTGGTCGACGCGGTGAAGATCGGGATGCTCGGCACCGCCGAAGTCGTGCGGGTCGTGACGGACTGGCTGCGAGAGCACCGGCCGCCGGTGGTCGTCGTCGACCCGGTGATGGTGGCGACGAGCGGGGACCGGTTGCTCGACGAGGACGCGGCGTCGGCCATGGGGGCGCTGTTCGCCCTCGCCGACCTGGTGACGCCGAACCGGGCCGAGCTCGCGGTGCTGGCGGAGCTGGCGGGTGCGTCGGCGTCCTCGTCATCGGCTTCGTCGCTGGCGGCGGCGCGGGCGGTGGCGGCGCGGTGGGACGTCCTGGTGCTGGCGAAGGGTGGGCACGACGAGGGGCCGACCTCGGACGACGTGCTCGTGGCGCCGGACGGTTCGGTGCGCGTCTTCACCGGGCCCCGGGTCGCGACGACGAACACGCACGGCACCGGGTGCTCGCTCTCCAGCGCGATCGCGACGCTCGCCGGCCGGCACGGCGACTGGGAACTCGCGGTCGGGGTGGCGAAGGAGTGGCTCACCGCGGCGCTGCGCGGGGCGGACGCCCTGTCGGTCGGGAGCGGCAACGGGCCGATCGACCACGGCGCGCAGGCGCGGGCGGCACGTCCGGCGCTGTCGTACACGGACGTGTGGTGGGCGGATGCGGCGTCGGTGCTGCAGGAGACGATCGAGTGCGCCTTCCTGGTGGGGCTCGGGGACGGGACCCTCGAGCCGGAGGTGTTCGCGGGCTACCTGGCGCAGGACGTCCACTACCTGCGGGCGTACGAGCGGCACCTGGCGGCGCTCGCTGGTTCCTCCGGTTCGGGTGATGGAGCTGGCGCTGCTGCTGCCTTCTGGGCGGCTGCTGCGCAGGGGTGTGCCGACGAGGCCCGCGACCTGCACCACCGTCGGCTGGCCGGCTCGCACGCCGACGATCCGGTGCACCCCACGTGCGCCGGGTACCTCGCACACCTGCAGGAGGCCGCCGACTCCGGGTCAGCAGCGGTGCTGGCCGCCGCGGTGCTGCCGTGCTTCCGGGTCTACGCCTGGGTCGGGTCGCAGCTCGGCATCGCTCCGGACGGGCACGCCTTCGCCGACTGGATCACGGCGTACGGGGACCCGGGGTTCGCGGCGTCGAGTGCCGAGGCGACCCGGCTCGTCGAGGAGCTGGCCCGTGCGGCGACGCCCGACGAGCGGGGGCGGATGGCCCGCGCGTTCCGGCGTTCGACGGAGTGGGAGCTCGCGTTCTTCCGGATGCCGACGGCTGCTGCCGAGCTCACGCGCTGAGCGACACCGCACGGGCACCGCGTCCCGTGCGGTGTCGGTGGGCGCGAAACCAGGGCCAGCGGGCTACCGCGGCCAGCGGGCTACAGGGGCTAGCGGGCGACCGGGGGCAGCCGCACCAGCTCGACGGACAGCTCGGCGCCCGTGACCGTGCCGCGCATCCACGTGTGGTCGGGCTGGCGGCGGCGATCGGTGGGCGAACCGGGGTTGAGCAGGCGCATCCCCGACGGTGCCACGGTGTCCCACGGGATGTGCGAGTGGCCGAAGACGAGCACGTCGGTGTCCGGGTACTCGGCGTCCATCCGCCGCTCCCGGCCCGTCGCGGCACCGGTCTCGTGCACCAGGGCGACGCGCAGGTCCTCGGCGCCGAACCGGGCCACGAGCGGCAGCCGGTCGTCGAACTCCGGCCCGTCGTTGTTGCCGCGGACGCCCTCGAAGCGGCGGGACCGCGCCTGCACGGCGTCCAGGGTGGACAGGTCGACCCAGTCCCCCGCGTGCACCACGAGGTCGGCGGCGTCGATGTCGGCCCAGAGCCCCGGCGGCAGGTCCTTCGCGCGCTTCGGCAGGTGTGTGTCCGACAGCAGGACGAACGACGTCGTCACGGCTCGGTCGGTGCCGGCATCGGGAGTCCGGCCTCGTCGGCGGCACCCAGGCGCTCCAACAGTCCGGCGAGCAGTGCGATGTCGTCGTCCGACCAGTCGGCGAGCCGTTCGTCGAGCGCGTCCCGGTGCAGCTGCACCGACCGTTCGAGCGCTGCTCGGCCGGCATCGGTCGCCTCGAGCGGCTTCGCGTTGCCGCTGCCGCTGCCGGTCGTCCGCACCAGCCCCGTGGCGAGGAGCCCGGACAGCTGCCGCGAGATCGTCGATCGGTTCAGCCGCAGGTAGCGGGCGATGTCGATGGCCATGCAGCCGGGGTGCTGGACGACGAAGTCGACGAGGGACTGGTCGACGACGCTCAACACCTGGTCCGAGCCGCGCGCACGGATGCTCGCACGGCGCGTGATGCGGGCGAGCTCGGTGTACGCCCGGCTGATGTCGCTGTTCCGGACCTTCGAGCTCGGGTGCTCCATGGTGCTCCAGCCTGTCTGCGCCGACGCCTGCCGGCGGCCTTGTCGTCCCGTCACCATACCGGCGGGTACCCGTGGGGTGGGGGTGCGCTTCGGACGGTGGTCAGTCCTCGGCGCTGCGGCTGAGCAGGTCGGCCTTCTCGGGGTGGTCGTCGAACCACTTGCCGACGAACCAGCACATCGGCACGATGCGCTTCGTGGTCGACGACTCGACGTCGGTGACGGCGTACTCGACGAGCTGTGCGGCGTAGCCGTGGCCACGGTGCTTCGGGACCGTGTAGGTGTGCGGGAACGCCACCGCGTCACCGTTCACCCGGTAGTCGAGCACGCTCACGAGCTCGCCGCCGACGTACATCGCATAGCGGTCCTGATCGGTCTCGTCGCGGAACTCGTGGTCCATGCCGCCATCATGCTCCGCGCCGGGCGTCCGTGCCGCACGGGGAATGCACGACGTCGAGCAGCGTTGCAGGGACACCATGACCACCATCGGAATCATCGGCGCAGGCAACATCGGATCCCAGCTCGCACGACTGGCGGTGCGGAACGGCCACCGGGTCGTCATCGCGAACTCCCGCGGGCCGGAGACCCTGACCGACCTGGTGACGGAACTCGGCGACGACGCACGCGCGGCCACTCGCGACGAGGCAGCCGCAGCGGGCGACATCGTCGTGGTGACGGTGCCGCTCGCCGCGATCGAGACGATCCCCGTCGAGCCCCTCGTCGGCAAGGTCGTCATCGACACGAACAACTACTACTGGGAGCGCGACGGCCACATCGCCGCCCTCGACGACCAGTCCACGACCACGGCGGAGCTGCTGCAGGACCACCTGCCCGGCGCCCGTGTCGTGAAGGCGTTCAACCACATCGGCGCCGACGACCTGACCGGCCACGCGACGCCCGCCGGCACCCCGGACCGACGTGCCCTCGTCATCGCCGGCGACGACGACTCCGCCAAGCAGACCGTCGCCGAGCTCATCGACGTGTTCGGCTTCGACGTCGTCGACGCCGGACCGCTCACCGAGGGCTGGCGCATCCAGCGGGACACCCCCGGCTACGGCCCGCGGATGACCGCCGCCGAGCTGCGCGACGCCCTGGCCGCCGCGACGCGCTAGTCGCAGCACCAGCGCCGCACCGCCGCCGTTTCGCGCTGAGCGACAGCCCACGGGCTCCGCGGCCCGTGACCTGTCGCTCAGCGCGAAACGACCGGCGCGAACCGAGCGAACCCGGCCTGCGCCCGCGCCCGCTCAGGCCCGGTCGAAGATCACCGTCATGTCGGTGATGTCGTCCTCGCTCGGCGTCCACGTGGTGCCGGCCTCGACGTTCTGGGTGATCTGCTCCGGCTTCGTCGCCCCGGCGATGACGCTCGACAGCCCCGGCTGCGCCAGGAGCCACGCGAACGTCGCCTGCAGCATCGTGACGCCACGGTGGTCGCAGAACCGCTGGTAGTCGTCGAGGACGTCCCACGGGGCGTCCTCGAGGACCTGCGGCTTCGACGTCGACAGCCGCCCGTCGGCGGGCCCGCCGGCCTTCGTGTACTTGCCGGTGAGCAGCCCGTTGTACAGCGGGAAGAACGGCAGGAACCCGAGCGCGTACGCCCGCACGGCCGGCAGGACCTCGGCCTCGGCGGCACGGGCGAGCGGGCTGTACTCGTTCTGTGCGGACACGAACGCCGTGGTTCCGGCGATGGACGCCGTCAGCTCGGCCTCGGCGATCTGCCACCCCGCGAAGTTCGAGTGACCGATGTACCGGATCTTGCCCTCGCGCACCAGGTCGTCGAGGACCGACAGCGTCTCCTCGATCGGGGTGACGTCGTCGGGCCGGTGCATCTGGTAGAGGTCGATCCAGTCCGTGCCGAGGCGGCGGAGCGACGACTCGACGGCGAGCCGCACGTACCGACGGGACCCGCGGACGCCCCAGTCCGGCCCGTTCGCGCCCTGCATGTCCATGCCGAACTTGGTCGCGAGGACGATCTCGTCACGACGGCCGCGGATCGAGCGCCCGAGCATCTCCTCGGACATGCCCGGCTCACCGCCGTAGATGTCCGCGGTGTCGAAGAGCGTCACGCCGGCGTCGAGGGCCGCGTGCACGACCGCGTCGGTGCCCTCCTGCGACTCGGACGCGGTGCCCCGCCGGCCGAAGTTGTTGCAGCCGAGGCCGACGGTGGAGACGACGAGGCCCGAGGGACCCAGGGGACGGTGTTCGATTCCGGTCATCACCCGAACGTACCGGCGACCCCGAACTGGGGCTGCGATCCTCACAGCGGTTGCCGTTACAACTGAGCATGGATCAGTCGACGGAAGGAGCGCCGCAGTGGCAGCGCATCGCATGCCCGAATCGGACCGGCCCCGTCGGCCCGTCCCGGCCTGGGTGACCGCGCCGCCCGTCGACGAGGTCGCGCCCGAGCGCGTCGCCGCAGCAGGTCACGTCAACGCCGCCGGCCGGGAGGCCCGCCCCACCCCCGCCTCGTCCCGCGCGGCCCACGCGGCGCCGGTCCCACCCACCACGGTCGCGCCCGCAGCGCACGTGCCGGCCGTGCACGCACCGGCAGCGGAGCCGACGTCGATCGCCGCCTTGGTCGAATCCGACGCCCCGGTGCCGGACTTCCCGCCGCAGCAGGACCAGCTCCCCCCGGCCCCGATGTCCCCGAGTGTGCACACGGTGCCGTTCGAGAACCCGGCGGTGCCCGCGGCGACGATCGCGCCCTCGGGAGCGCTCGCCATGCCCGTCTCCCCCGCCGTGGCCGTCCCCGCGCCCGCTCCCACGGTCCCGCCGACCGTCGCTCCGACCGCGGGCGCGCTCTCCGTCGCGCCAGCCGTCGCAGAGCCGGCACCGATGCCCACTCCCGCAGCGACCACCCCCGCGGCGTCTGCTCCCGCAGCACCCGCCGTCCCGACCGTCCCGGTCGCCGGGCAGCCCCGGTTCTCGGTGCCCGGCCTCGAACACGTGGTCGTCGAGGGCACCGAGCCCGAGCCCGTCGGACCGATCGGCTACCGGACACCCCGCCGCTTCGCCCACCAGCAGGCCGCCGCCGCCGCGAAGTCGGCCGCTCTCCCGACTCCCGGGCGGTCGTTCGACGCCGTGCTGCACGCCACGCCGTCCGCGGCCGCCGCCCCCGTCGTGCCCGTGGTCACGACGCCGAGCGCGGACGCCGCCGCGACCGCGGCCCTGGTCGCACCCGTCTCGGGGCCGGAGCGTCCTGGCGGAGGCGATGCGGGCCTCCCGACCGAACTGCTCGACCAGCCCGTGGCCGCAGCCGCGACGCCGGAGCCGCGCCGTGCGCTCGGCGCGACCGCCGGTGCCGTGCTGGGTGCCGTGGCCGGGATCGCGACGATCGGACTGGCGGCCTGGTGGTTCTCCGCCCCCGCGACCGTGCACGGTGTCGGCGTGGTGCTCGGACTGCTCGCGCTGGTGCTCTCGATCGTGACCCTGCGCGACCGGACGGCCACGTGGCAGCGGCCGGTCGCCCTGGTCGGCGCCGTGCTCGGTGGCGTCGGGACGATCGTGCTGCTGTGGGCGGTCGCCGCGGCGCTGCTGCCGCTCGTCGGCGTCTCGCTGCCGGACGTCACCGGCACCGGCACGACCCCGACGCTCGCCCCGTAGGGCTGCGGCCGGCGTCCCGTCGAGACGCCGTCGTGTTCGCACGACGCCGCGTGCCCGCCGAGACGCCGTCGAAAAGCGCGGCGTCTCGATGACTCGGCGGCGTCGGGACAACACGACGGCGTCTCGTCGCACGCACCCGCCGCAACACGCCGGCGTCTCGCAGCCGATGCACCCGCGGGTCAGACGGCGCGGACGACCCCGCGCGACAGGATCGCGTTCGTCAGGGCGTCGATCGGCTCCCGCTGCACCGTCGGGTTCGCGATGAGGACGTAGTCCACCGCCGGCAGGTCCGGCAGCCCGAGCCGCTGCGACACCTTCACGAGGTCCGCCGGGATGAGCGAGTGCGGGAACACCGCGACGCCGATGCCCGCCCGGACCGCCGCGAGCACACCGTTGACGTCGCGCGTGTTGCAGGTGATGCGCCAGGTGCGGCCGGCGGCCTCGAGGGCGTCGATCGCCATCTGCCGGCTGATGCTCGGCGCCTGGTACGCGATGAGCGGCACGGGCTCACCGGGTTCGAGGGCGATGCCGTCCTGCGCCATCCACACCATCTGGTCGGTGGCGACCCGGGTGCCCTCGGCGGACTCCCCCGCCGTCTGCTTGATGAACACCAGGTCGAGCTGCCCGGCGTGCACCCGGCGGAGCAGCGGCGACGACTGGTTCACCGTGAGCTCGAGGTTCACCTGGGGGTGCAGCCGCCGGAAGTCCCGCAGGATCCGGGGCAGCTGGGTGATGGCGAGGTCGTCGGCGGCCCCGAAGCGCAGCCGTCCGCGGGTGGCCGCGCCGGAGAAGTAGGCGTCGGCGGTGGCGTGCGCGGCGAGGATCGTCCTGGCGAACCCGGCCATCGCGTCCCCGTTGTCGGTCAGGGCCACACCACGGGTGTCCCGGGCGACGAGCGTGCGCGACACCGCGGTCTCGAGGCGCCGGACGTGCTGCGACACCGTCGGCTGGCTGATGCCGAGCCGGGTGCCGGCCTGCGTGAAGCTGCCGGTCTCCGCCACGGCCAGGAACGTCTGCAACAGGACAGGATCGAGCACGGGCACCTCGTTCGTTCGCGCGGTTCGCGCGGTCATTCGACATCGCAATGGAGTGATAGCCACCATAGGGGTATCGAATGGGGCGCGGTCACGTAGTTTCGTTGGGGTACCAGATCCACACCGACGTCCGGAGAACCCCGCACCGTGAGCGCGTCACCGACGACCCTCCCCCCGCCCACCGAACCGCTCCCGATCCAGGCCACGCGACCGCCGTGGCGCCACACGCTCATCGCCCTGTCCGTGCCGAACTTCCGGCTGTTCACGGCGACGAACCTCGTGGCGATGACCGCCGGCTGGATGCAGCGCATCGCCCAGGACTGGCTCGTGCTCGAGCTCACCGGGTCGGTCGCGCAGGTCGGCATCACGGTGGCCTGTCAGTTCGCGCCGATGCTGCTGTTCGGGCTGCTCGGCGGGGTGCTCGTCGACCGGTTCTCGAAGCGTGCGCTCATGATGATCACGCAGGGCGCGTTCGCGGTGCTGTCCGCGCTGCTCGCCGTGCTGACGCTCGCCGGCGTCGTCGAGGCGTGGCACATCTGGGTGATCGCGTTCCTGGTGGGCATGGTCACCGTGATCGACAACCCGGCGCGGCAGGTGTTCGTCACGGAGATCGTCGGGCACAAGCACCTGCGGAACGCGATCAGCGTGAACTCGTCGGTGTTCCAGCTGGGCGGGATGATCGGGCCGGCACTGTCGGGCGCCCTGCTCGTCGCGGTCGGGGCGGGCTGGTCGTTCGGCGTGAACGCGATCGCCTGCGTCGCGGTCGTCGTGACGCTCGGGTTCCTGAAGGTCTCCGAACTGCACCGCACGCCCCCGGCGCCACGCGGCAAGGGGCAGCTGATGGAGGGCCTCCGCTACGCCGTGCACAAGCCGACGATCATCGTGCCGGTGATCCTCGTCGCGTTCTTCTCGGTGTTCGCGCTGACCATGCCCGTGCTGCTGTCCGCCTTCGCGTCACAGGTGTACGACGTCGGCGCCGGCGGCTACGGCGTGTTCAACTCCGCCGTGGCGATCGGCGCCCTCGTCGGTGCACTGCTGTCGACCCGGAGGGCCGTCGTCCGGCTCCGCACCATCGTCGGCGGGGTGTTCTGGACGGGCGTGCTGCTCGTCGTCTCGGGGTCGATCCCGGCGATCGCACCGTTCACCGTCGCGCTCGTGGCCGTCGGGATGTCGCAGCTGCTGTTCCAGACCGCGTCGAACTCGCTCGTGCAGCTGTCGTCGAACGTGGCGATCCGCGGCCGGGTGATGTCGCTGTACGTCCTGGTGCTGCTCGGCGGGCAGGCGATCGGCGGGCCGCTGATGGGGCAGATCGTGGACCGCTTCGGGGCGCACGTGGGGATGATGGTCGCCGGTGGCGTGCCGGCCGCGGCGGCCGCCGTGGTCGCGCTCGTGCTCGCCCGCCGCGGAGGCCTGCACCTGTCGGTGCGGATGCGCCACCACCTGCCGGTGCCGGCGATCGTCACCCACTGACGCGGGGGCCCTGGCGGTGACCATCCGCCGGCCTGGAGGCCCGTGGCGGCCCCGCCCCGCGCCTCCCGTCCGCCCGTTGGTCGCGTCGGGAGGTACGCAAAACACCGGTGTTCACGCTCGACGCCGCGGGATCCCGCGGTGTGTTGTGTGAACACCGGTGTCTTGCGAAGGGCAGTGCCTCAGTAGGCGACGCCGAAGCGCGTCTGGTGGTGCGCCGGGGTGACGATCTCGTCGACGAACGCGATCGCGTAGTCGGCACCGGAGATGTCCGAGTTGCCCTCGGCGTCGGCGAGCAGGACCTCGTCGGAGACGCGGTAGGTGCCGCGACGCTCGCCCGGGTTGTAGCTGCCGAAGGCCGCGGCGGGGCTGACGTAGAACCAGTCGACCTCGGTGTCCGAGGCGCGGAGGGCGTCGAGGATCTCCGCGTGGCTCTTCGCCTCGCCCTTGAAGGCGTCCGGGAAGCCGTCGGTGTCGAACACGCGGGGGCCGTCCTCGGACACGCGCATCGAGCCGGCACCACCGACGATGCCGAGGCGCGCACCGGCTGCTGCCGCGGCGTCGACGAAGTGCTGGAACTTGTCCTTCAGCTCGCTGCCGTCCGCCTGCACGGCGTGGAGCGAGACGATGACGACGTCGGCGCCCTTCGTGACCTCGGACACGAAGTCGGCGTCGAACGCGTCACCCTGCGCGAGCGTGAGGCCCTCGGCCGGCTCGAGCTTGCTCGTGTCGCGGGCGACCGCGGTCACGGTGATGCCGCGGGAGAGTGCCTCGTGGGTGATGGCGGAGCCGGCGTAGCCGGTGCCTCCGAAGACGACGATGTTGGTCATGCTGTTCCCTTCTCGGACGTCACGGGCGTCGGTGACGTTGACAGTCACCGTACAAGAGTTACTCTCTTTCAGTAAGTAGGCACCTGGCGGTGCGTTGCGGAGGACACCATGTCAGCACTCGAGTACAGCCCGTACGCGGCGGACTGCCCCAGTCGGCAGCTGCTCGACCGCATCGGCGACCGGTGGAGCGTGCTGACGATCGGCGCCCTCGCCGACGGTCCCGCACGGTACTCGGCGGTGGCGGCCCGGGTGCAGGGGGTCTCGCAGAAGATGCTCACCCAGACGCTGCGGGCGCTCGAACGCGACGGCATGGTGACGCGGACGGTGTTCCCCGAGATCCCGCCGCACGTGGAGTACGAACTGACCGAGCTCGGGCGGTCGCTGCGCACGGTGCTCGTGCCGCTGGAGGACTGGGCCACGTCGCACATGCCCGACGTCGCCGAGGCGCGCGAGGGGTACGACGCGCGCTGAGGCGCGCGAGGGGTACGACGCGCGCTGGGCGGCCGCACTCGGAATCCCCGACGGCGACGAGTGGTTGCCTGGGGACATGCGATCGATCGTCTACACGAAGCCCGGTGCCAGCAGCGTCCTCGAACTCGTCGAGCGGGAGATCCCTGAGCCCGGCGCCGGTGAGGTCCGCGTCCGCGTCGTCGTCTCCGGCGTCAACCCGACCGACTGGAAGGCCCGCGCCGGCGGCACCTACGGCGACGGGCTGCCCTTCCCCGAGATCACGCCGAACCAGGACGGCGCCGGTGTCGTCGACGCCGTCGGCCCCGGAGTCGACCGCCTGGCCGTCGGCGACCGCGTCTGGCTGTTCATGGCAGCGGCGTCACGGCCGACCGGCACAGCGCAGGAGTACACGGTCGTTCCCGAGTCCCGCGTGGTGCCGTTGCCCGAGGGTGTCTCGTTCGACGTCGGCGCCTCGCTCGGCGTCCCCGCGATGACGGCGCACCGAGCCCTCACCACGCACGAGGACGGCCCTGCCCGACTCGGTCCCGGAGCCCTCGACGGCTTCACCGTGCTCGTCGCCGGAGGAGCCGGTGCCGTCGGGCACGCAGCGATCCAGCTCGCCCGCTGGGCCGGGGCGACCGTCATCACGACGATCAGCTCGGACGCGAAGGCAGCGCTGGCGACGGCGGCCGGGGCGCACCACATCGTGAACTACCGCGAGGAGGACGCCGCCGAGCGCATCCGGTCGATCGCCCCCGACGGCGTCGACATCGTCGTCGAGGTGTCGATCCCGCAGAACGCCGCGCTGGTCGCCGACGTGCTGGCCAACCACGGGGTCGTGTCGATCTACGCGAACAACGGTGGTGACGAAGCGAGCCTGCCGATCCGCCCGAACATGAGCGTGAACGCCCGCTACCAGTTCCTGCTGCTCTACACGATCGGCGACGAGGCCCTGTCCGCGGCGGCCGAGGACGTCACCGAGGCGCTGCACGACGGTGTGCTGCCCGTCGGCGAGGACGCCGGGCTCCCGCTCACCCGCTTCACGCTCGAGCAGACCGCCGAGGCACACGATGCGGTCGAGCAGGACACGGTCGGCAAGGTGCTCATCGACGTGACCGAGGTGCCGTAGCCGCGACACGGGATCCGGCTCCGGCGCCTGCTTCGGCTTCGGCTCCGGCCTTCCCTGCCTCCGCAGACGACGAACGGCTCCCACGCACGCGTGGGAGCCGTTCGTCGTGGACGATGCGGGAGGGGTCAGCGACCCAGACGCGCGGCGATGGCTGCGGTGACCCGGAGCCGGGCTGCAGCGCGCTCGCGTTCGATGTTGGCGGCGATGACGTCGAGGTCTTCGTAGTCGGCGTCGGTGGTGGTGTCGTTCCAGTTCGGCGAGGAGATCCGGGCACGCCCGAACGACGGCGGAGCAGGGTTCACGGTCGTCATGGGGGCATCGTACGTCGAGCGTCCGACAGAGCGTGTGAGCATCACGGGCCTTTCCTTGGATTGCGGTCGCGCTCGGGGAACGAGTAGGTCAGCGAGAACGCAACAGCCATGAACGACGCCATCATCGCGATGTTCTTGGCGTCGAGCTCGGTGAAGGCGTCGGGGACCGGGGAGTCGACGGTGAGCATGCCGAACGAGTACTGGTCGGACCGGATCACCACCGAGACGTACGAGGAGTACCGCGGTTCGAAGCCCGGCACGTCCTGGTCGACGTCCACATCGGCGGAGCGGTCGCCGACGATCCGGGGTGATCCCCCGACCAGCACCCACTCGAGGTTGCGGTCGCCGTAGGGCGTGCCGGCGCGGAACACCCCGGCGGTGTCGCCGGCGCCCCCGTGACCGATCGGCTCGAGCGCACGCAGATCGGTGGACAGCTGGTACACGTTGGCGCGCACGTCGGGCACCTTCGGCAGCAGGTAGAACGCCAGGGCCACGGCGACGCGGTCGGCGACGACGGTGAGTTCGGCGTGGCGATCGGACCGGGGCAGTTCGGTGAACCGGACGAGACGGGTGGCGATCTGGCCGAACGCGTACCGGACCGCCGTCGACTGCTCGAGCTCTGCCGCGGTCGCGTTGTCCTCGGCCACCGACCGCGCAGCGTCGCTGCGCCGGGTCCGCACCACCTGCACCGTCACGGCGCCGACGAGCACGACCAGCCCGAACGCGACGAGCGACAGCCGGACCGCCGGGGTGACGAACAGGTTCGGCAGCTGGAACGCCGCGGTGGGCGCAGCAGCCACCACGATCGGCCACACGACCGTGCCGACCCGTCCTGAACGCTGTTGCCCCATGACCACGACGCTAGGTCACGCCACCGACGCGGACGGAGTTGTCCACAGGCGGGTTCTCCACAGGAGCTGTCGGCCTCCACCGACCCGTCGCACGCAACTGGTAAGCAGGACCCATGACCGACGTCAGCACGCCCGTTCCCGGATCCAGAGCCCTCGTCCTCGGTGGCGGAGGTGTCGCCGGCATCGCGTGGGAAGTCGGTGTCCTCGTCGCGCTGCAGGAAGCCGGTGTCGACCTCGACGCCGCGGACCTCGTGGTGGGCACGAGCGCCGGCAGCGTCGTCGGCGCCTTCGTCCGGAACGGTGCCGTGCAGCAGGCGTACGACCAGCAGCACACCCCCGCGCCGACGACCTACGTGGAACCGGCACCCATCGACGTCGAAGCGGTGCAGCAGCACATCGGCGCAGCGCTGCAGGGCGCGACCGGCGAGCAGGACGCCCGCGCTCGTCTCGGTCAGGCCGCCCAGCAGGTCGTCGGCGGGCAGAGCGACGACGAGCGCACGGCGACCTTCGGCGAGACGCTCCCGTCCACCGAGTGGCCGGACAAGCCGCTCGCCGTCACCGCGGTCGACGCCACCGACGGCGCGTTCCGCCTGCTGACCGCAGCCGACGGCGTCCCGCTCCCCCGTGCCGTCGCCGCCAGCTGCTCGGTGCCGTTCGTGTGGACGCCCGTCAGCATCGACGGCCGCCCGTACGTCGACGGTGGCGTCCGGTCCGGCACCAACGCCGACGCCGCTGCCGGGTACGAACGGGTGCTCGTCATCGCCTGCGGCCCCGAGGGGCCGTCGCCCTGCGGGCCCTGGCTCGACGTCGCCGTCGAGGCCCTGCGCGCAGGCGGCTCGTCGGTCGAGGTCGTCGTGGCCGACAGCGCGTCCCAGCAGGCCTTCGGCACGAACTCGCTCTCGCTCGCCGCGCAGGCACCGTCGGCCGAGGCCGGCCACGCCCAGGGAACCGCCGTCGCCGAGCAGGTCGCCGCCTTCTGGGCCGAGGACCTGGCGAGCGTGCACGCATGAGCACCCCCTTCTCCGACCTCGACCAGTACATCGCGCTCCCCCGCGTCGACGGCATCGACATCAGCCCGGACGGCACCCGCGTCGCCCTGACGGTCAGTGCGCTCGACCCGGACGGCACCGGGTACCGCCGGTCGATCTGGCAGGTGCCCGCGACGCCGGTCGACGACACCGGTGACGCCGACAGGGCCGCCGCGGGCCCGGTCCGCCTCACCCGCTCCGCCACGGGCGAGGGCGGCATCGCCTTCACCCGCGCCGGCGACCTGCTCTTCGTCTCGGCGCGGCCCGACGCCGACGCCTCCGACATCGAGGCCGCTCAGCTCTGGGTGCTCCCGGCGGCCGGCGGCGAGGCCCGTCCGCTCACGCGGCTGGCCGGCGGCGTCGGCGGGGTCCTCGCCACCGCGGCGTCGTCGGACGTCGTCGCACTGACCGCCGACCTGCTGCCCGGTGCCGGTTCCGACCCCGCGACCGTGCTCGAGGCCGACGCCGAGCTGCGGAAGACGCGGAAGGACAAGAAGGTCCGCGCGATCCTGCACGAGACGTACCCGGTGCGGTACTGGGACCACGACCTCGGGCCGGCCCAGACGCACGTCCTGACGCTCGACACGGCCAGCGGCAACGCCGACAGCGCCGCCGGCAGCGCCGGCGGCGACCCCGTCCAGCCCGTCGACCGCACACCGGCGCCCGGCCGCTCGCTCGACCACGTCAGCGGGGCGCTCACGCCCGACGGATCGGTCCTGCTGGCATCCGTAAGCGTCCGGGAGGCCCGTGGGGACCGCTCGACGCTCGTCACCACCGACCTGTCCAGCGGGCACCGCACGGTGCTGTTCGACGACGTCGACGTCGATCACGAGATGCCCGCGCTGAGCCACGACGGCCGGACGATCGCCTGGGTCCGCACCGTCCGTTCCACCCCTGCCGGCGCACACCAGCAGGAGGTCTGGGTCGCCGGCATCGACGGCTCCGACGCCCGCCGCATCGCGACCGACTGGGACCGCTGGCCGAGCGAGCTGGTGTTCGAGCACGGCGACCGCGCGCTGCTGGCCGTCGCCGACCAGGACGGCCGCGCACCGGTCTTCCGCCTCCCCCTCGACGGCGGCGCCGTCGAGCAGCTGACGCACGACGACTGGGCGTACTCGAGCCTGCGCGTGGCGGAGGCGACGGGCACGGTCGTGGCGCTCCGGGCCTCCTGGGCGGCACCGCTGCACCCCGTGCGGATCGCGACGGACGGCACGGTGACCCCGCTGGCGACGCCGGCGCCGCTGCCCGACGTCCCCGCCCACCTGGAAGAGGTCGAGACGACCGCAGCCGACGGTGCCCGCGTGCGTGGCTGGCTGGTCGTGCCCGAGGGTGAGGGTCCCCACCCGCTCGTCCTGTGGATCCACGGCGGACCGCTCAACTCGTGGAACCAGTGGTCGTGGCGGTGGAACCCGATGCTGCTCGCGGCCCGCGGCTACGCGGTGCTGCTGCCCGACCCCGCACTCTCCACCGGCTACGGACTCGACTTCGTGAACCGCGGCTGGAACGCCTGGGGGCAGGCGCCGTACACCGACCTGTTGGCGATCACCGACGCCGTCGAGGCCCGGTCCGACATCGACGCGACCCGCACCGCGGCGATGGGCGGGTCGTTCGGCGGGTACATGGCGAACTGGATCGCCGGGCACACCGACCGGTTCCGGGCGATCGTCACGCACGCGAGCCTGTGGGCGCTCGACCAGTTCAACGGCACGACGGACTCGTCGCAGTACTGGTCCTCGATCTTCGACGCCGACGGGATCGCGGCGAACGACCCGCACCGGTTCGTGGCCGACATCACGTCACCGATGCTCGTCATCCACGGTGACAAGGACTACCGGGTGCCGATCGGCGAGGGGCTGCGGCTCTGGTCCGAGCTCGCGGAGCACCACGCTGCGCCCGACGGCTCGATGCCGCACCGGTTCCTGTACTTTCCGGACGAGAACCACTGGGTGCTCGCTCCGCAGCACGCCGTGGTCTGGTACGAGACGGTGTTCGCGTTCCTCGGGCAGCACGTGCTCGACGAGGACTGGGAGCGACCCGAGCTGCTCGGCTGAGCGACACACGTCCGAACCGGAGGAAGAACCGCCGACGATCCCCGCTCGTCCCCGCGACCACGGCTCAGAGCGCTTCGAGCACGTCGAGCGCCCGCTCCACGCCGTGCTCTCCCCGCATCCGTCGCCCCACGTCGGCGGCACGGTCGCGGCGGGTGAGGGCGTCGCGCATCGCGGCTTCGAGCGCGCCCGCCGACACGCGACGCAGCGGAACCGGAGCGGCGGCCACGCCCTGTCGGTGCAGCTGGGCGGCCCAGAACGGCTGGTCCGCGGTGACGGGCACGACGACCGCGGGCACGCCGGCCCGGGCAACGGCGTGCGCGGTACCGGCCCCGCCGTGGTGCAGGGCGAGCGTCGCGCCCGGCAGCACCGTGTCGAACGGCGTCGACGGCACCGTCAGCACGTCGGGGCCACGGAACTCAGCCGGCAGCGCGAGGCCGCCCGCCCCGGTGACGAGCAGCACCCGGAGGCCGTGGGAACGCGCCGCCGTGACGATCGCGGACCCTCGATCCGAGGCGTTCCGCGCCGTCCCCGTCGCCATGGACCCGAACGAGGCGACGATGAAGGGACCGGCCCGCAGGAAGTCGCCGACCTCGGGGTCGAGTGACGCCGCCGGTGTCGCCTCGTACCAGGCCCCCGTCTGGTGCACCCGCTCCGGCCAGTCGTCGGGTCGCGGGAGCAACGCAGGACTCAAGGCCATGAGCGTCGCACGCGACGGGGACCGCCGCGCGGGACGACGGCCGCCCGGCAACTCGGCGGCGGCGCGCACCACGTCGGCGTCGAAGAGGCGGGCGACGGCGCGCGGGACGGCGTAGGTGGACCGGTTGCGCGAGCCGAGGTCTCGGGTCGCCGTCGGGCCCCCGGCGGCGGGGAAGCGCTCGCTCGGGGTGGCCACGGGCGCGAACTCCACCAGCACGCGGGGAACACCGAGCGCGTCCGCCACCATCGGAGCGCTCAGGATCAGCGGGTGGTGCACCACCACGTCGGGGTCGAAGGCGACGCTCTCCCGCACCGCGGCCGTGAGCATCCGCCGCATCGCGGGACGCACCTCGGTGCGCAGGTGGTGTGCGAGCGCTCGAGGGGTGCGCCGGGCGGGGAACAGCACCCGGTGCGCGTCCAGACCGAGGCGCACGGTGTCGACGCCCTCGGGCGCGACCGCGTCGTCCGGCAGCGCCAGCCGGACCTCGTGTCCGCGGGAGAGGGCGTGTCGTGCCAGTGCGGCGAAGGGCTCGATGTCGCCACGGGTACCGGCGGTGAGCAGCATCATGCGCATCCGACCAGTGTGGCGGTGAAGCCGGCGTCCGGCGTCACCGTCGGCCGGGTACGCTCGGGCCGGTGACTGACGGCCTCGAGCGAATGCCGCGCACCGCGCCGTCCAGGATCGGACCGGCCGTGCGCCGGCTCCTGCTGATCTCGCGACCGGTGCTGTGGATCAACACCATCGGCTCCGGGCTCGTTGCCGTGTGGCTCACCGGAGCGCTGTTCGACGTGCGGGCACTGCCGCTCATCCTGTGGCTCACCCTGCCGTTCAACCTGCTCATCTACGGCGTCAACGACATCTACGACCAGGACACCGACGCGGCCAACCCCCGCAAGGGATCGATCGAGGGTGCCAGGATCCGACAGTCCGAGGTGCGGCTCATCGCCTGGGCCGTCGCGGTCGTGAACGTCCCGTTCCTCGTCTACTTCTCCATCGCACTGCCGCCGCTCGCGAACGCGGTGATCCTGCTCTACGCGGGTGTCTTCGTCTTCTACTCCGCACCGCCGCTGCGCTTCAAGGCGCGGCCGTTCCTCGACTCGCTGAGCAACGCCGCGTACGCGCTGCCGCTGGTCATCGTCCCCGCGGCACTCTCGGTCACCCCGGTGTGGCCGGCCGCCCTCGGCCTGATGGCGTGGAGCGTTGCGAAGCACGCCTTCGACGCGGTGCAGGACATCGTGGAGGACCGCGATGCGGGCATCACCACCACCGCGGTCCGACTCGGCGCGCGCGGGACGGCATGGTGGAGCGGGTCCTGGTGGATCGTCTCCACGGCACTCTTCGCCGTGGTGAGCGTGCCCGTGGCCGCCGTCAACCTGCTCATCGCCGGCATCCTCGTGGTGTCCCTGCTGCGCGAGCCGACGCCGGAGACCGGTCACCGCCTCTACCGTCTGTCGGTCGCCTTCCCGTACATCGCGGGCTCGTTCGCCGGGGTGCTCCTCATGGTGTCGATCGTGCTGGGAGGCCGCTCGTGAGCCGCATCGTCGTGGTCGGGGGCGGGATCGGCGGACTGACCGCCGCCGCGCTGCTCGCACACGCTGGGCACCGGGTCACCCTGCTCGAATCCTCCGCCGAGCTCGGCGGCAAGAGCCGGCGCATCCATCTGGGTGCGGACCGGATCGACACCGGCCCGTCGTTGATGACGTTCCCCGCCGTGTGGGACGAGTTGCTGCGGCGACTCGGCGACGGTGCGGGCGCGGGCGCACCCGAGCGCACTCGCGATGACGGTCACCTCGACCTGGTTCGGATGCCCGAGGTCGGTCGCTACTACCACGACGGCGAGGAGACCTCGCTGCCGGTGGCGCCCGACCACCCGTGGTACCCCGCCTGGCGCCGGTTCTCGGACCTGCACGCGCCCCTCGCCGATGACGTGACCGAGTTGCTGCTCGCCGACCCCCTCGACCGCGCGGCCCTCCCGGCGCTCCGTCGACTGCTGGCCGTCTACGGTTCGCGTCTCACGACGCGCGCCTACCTGGACGGCCTGCCGTGGCTGCCGGACGGACTGCGCGAGATCATCGCGATCCACACCCTCAACGCGGGCGTCTCGCCTGCACGCACCCCCGCCCTCTACGCGAGCATGCCGGCGATCATGGCGGAGACCGGCGCCTGGGTGCCGCGCGGCGGGATCTACGAGATCGTGCTCGCGCTGGGCCGGCTGGCCGAGGCCGCCGGAGCCGAGGTGCGCACCGGCGAGACCGTCACCCGCATCGAGCGCGGGTGGGTCACCACCGATGCCAGCCGGTACCCGGCCGACCTCGTCGTCAGCGCCGTGGACGCCGACCGGCTCACCACGCTGACGGGTCCGTCGCGGATCCCACCGCTCCCCCGCCTGCGCCCCCGCACCCTCTCCTGCTCGGCCGTCGCGCTGTACGGCGTCCTCCGCCAGGAGCTGCCGGCGGACCTCGCGGCGCACAGCGTGGTGCTCCCGACGAAGCCCGCCGCACTGCACCGGAGCCTCGAGGCCGGCGACGAGCCGGCCGACACCATGGTGTTCGTCAACCAGTACCGCGCGGGCGAGGTGTACCCGAACCCGCGCAGCACCGTCGGGATCCTGCTCACCGCTCCGGCCGACGGCGGTCACTACACGGCGGAGCACCCCTTCGTGCAGCGCGAGGTCGACCGTGTCTCCCGCGCGATGGGACTCGACGGGCCCCTCACCGACCTGCTCGACGAGCAGGTCGTGCTCGATCCGCAGTACTACGGCGAGGGCGGCGAACCACACGGTGCGCTCTACGGAGCGGCACGTCCGCCGTGGCTGAGCGGGCCGTTCCACCGCCCCTCGTACAACGACCGCTGGCGGCCCTGGCTGTGGCGGGTCGGCGCGTCGGTGCACCCCGGCGGCGGCGTCCCGGCGGTGGTGGGTGGCGCGATGATCGCGGTGAACCGGCTGCTCAAGTCGACACCGGCCTGACACGAACCAGCGACCCGCGCGACACGGCCCGACACGAACCAGCGACCCGCGCGACACGGCCCGACACGAACCAGCGACCCGCGCGAGACCGGCCGGCCGCTACACGAACGCGGCCTGCCCGGTGATCGCCCGCCCGACGATCAGGGTGTTGACCTCGCGCGTGCCCTCGTACGAGTAGATCGCCTCGGCATCGGCGAAGAACCGTGCGACGCCCTTGTCGAGCACGATGCCGTTGCCACCCTGCACCTCGCGGCACCAGGCGACGGTCTCACGCATCTTCGCGGTGGCGAACGCCTTGGCCATCGCCGAGTGCTCGTCGCCCCCGACCCCGGCGTCCTGCATGGCCGAGGCCTGCGTGCAGAGCGCGATCGAGGCCGTGATGTTCGACAGCGACTTGACGAGCAGGTCCTGCACGAGCTGGTGCGCCGCGATCGGCTTGCCGAACTGGATCCGCTCGCGGGCGTAGGCCAGGGCGGCCTCGTACGCACCGACCGCGATGCCGACGGCCTGCCAGGCCACCTCGGTGCGGGTCAGGCGGAGCACCTCGGCCGTCGAGCGGAACGACGTCGCGTTCTGCAGCCGACGCGACTCGGGCACCCGGACGTCCTGCATGACGATATCGGCGTTCTGCACGCCGCGCAGCGCGATCTTGTCCTCGATCTTGGTCGCGGTGAAGCCCGCGGTGTCGGTGGTCACGAGGAAGCCCTTGACCTGGCCGTCCTCGACGTCCTTCGCCCAGATCACGACGACGTCGGCGAAGGTGGCGTTGCCGATCCAGCGCTTCTCGCCGTCGAGCACCCACTCGTCACCCTCGCGTCGGGCGGTGGTGCGCAGGCCCTTTGCGGAGTCGCTGCCGGAGTACGGCTCGGTGAGCCCGAACGCCCCGACGATCTCGCCGGCGGCCATCCGCGGCAGCCACTCACGCTGCTGCTCGTCACTGCCGGCGACCGCGATCGAGTTCATCGCCAGGCCGGACTGCACGCCGATGAAGGTGGCGACGCTCGCGTCGACGCGACCGAGTTCGAGGGCCGCCCAGCCGCGGTACACGGCCGAGTTCTCGAACTGGCGCACGAGCGGGACGCCCGGCCCGTACATGCCGAGCTCGGCGAGCGGCGCGATCACCTGCATCGGGAACTCGGCACGCGCCCAGTACTCGTCGGCGATGGGTCGGACCTCCTGCTCGAGGTACTGCCGGAGCTGCCCGAGCGACCCGCGCTCCTGCTCGGTGAGCTGCTGCTGGAAGCCGTAGAAGTCCGATTCGAGCAGGGGCGTCGCGGGCATCGTCGTTGACATGGGAACCACGATGCATCATTCTCGAAAACGTTGCAAGGGAGGACCGCGTGTACACATCAGACTCTGCGCTGCGCGCCTTCCGGGAGGCCCGCCACACCTTCATCGCCGGCTCGCGGATCGACATGGGGGCGTTGGCTGCCTCGCTCGGCGTGGACCGCACGTCGCTGTTCCGGTGGGTCGGCAACCGTGACCGGTTGCTGTCCGAGATCCTGTGGTCCCTCGCAGTCCCGACACTCGACGGGGCCACCCACGTCGCCGACGAGATCGGGGCGACCGGAGCAGCCCGGCTCGTCGTCGTGCTCGACCGGTTCACCGCGGACCTCATCGAGGCCCCGTACTTCCGGGCGTTCCTGACCCGCGAACCCGCTCGGGCGATGCGCCTGCTCACCACCTCGGAGAGCGACGTGCAGAGCCGGTTCGTGGCCCGGGTCACCGCACTCATCGAGCAGCAGGCGTCGTCCGGTACGTTCGATCCGGCACCGTTGTCGGCTGAGGAGCTCGCACGGCTGCTCGTCCGGATCTCCGAGTCGTTCACCTACGCCGAGTTCATCTCCGGCGAGACCCCTGATCCCGATCGAGCCCGTGCGGCGTTCGAGTACGTCCTGCGGCCCGACGCGGTGCACGCCACACCCGCACCACCGATCGGAGACCGATGACCATCGACGAGTACCCGTTCCGCCGCACCTACCCCACCAGGTGGAACGACAACGACATGTTCGGGCACGTCAACAACACGATCTACTACTCGGCGATGGACAACGCGTCGACGTACTGGTTCCGCGAGGTCGCCGGGCTCGACCCGTTCTCGTCGGAGTGGATCGCCGTGCTGGTGTCGTCGAGCTGCCGGTTCGTCGAGTCCGCCGTCTGGCCGGACGTCATCGAGGTCGGGATGCGCTCGAAGCACCTCGGCACCACGAGCCTGTCGTGGGAGTTCGGCCTGTTCCGGCAGTCGGACGGCGCCCTGCTCGCCACGGGTGAGTTCGTGCACGTCATCATCGACCGCGAGGGCGCCCGCCGCCCGATCCCGCTGCCCGCCGAACTCCGCGAGCTCGTGACCGGCTCGATGGTCGCGCAGCAGCCCGCCGTCGCCGACTGACCAGGACCCTCCGCAGAACCGAAGTGCCCCCGAACCACGCGATCACGCGGTTCGGGGGCACTTCGGTTGTGCGAGCGGCGCCGGACCCGAACGCCAGCGCCGCGGTCCGGGTCAGATCAGGTCGTCCGTCAGGTGGTTCGGCGTGCCGAAGCGGTGCGCCGTGATCGACACCGCCTGCTCGCGGACGAACGGCAGGATCTCGAGCCGCCCGGCCTCGGTCACCGGGCCGCCGTAGACCGCGACGTCCGGACGACCACCGACGGCCGAGTACAGCGCCGAGGTGTCGCCGCCGATGAGCCGCACGCGGGTGGAGGGACCCGAGGCGACCGAGCTCGCGAAGGCCGCGTCGGACACCGTCTGCGACAGCGAGCGGACGATCGGCAGTGAACGGATCGCCGCGGCGACGGACGACGGCAGCGTCGCGGCCGTGGAGACGTCGATCGTCGTGCCGGCACGGAGCGCAGCGGCGACGACGCGGACGAGCTCGACCACCGAGGCGTCCGTGTCTGTGTCCGGGTCGGCAACCGCGGCCAGCCGCACCTGCACCGACGGGAACGGCAGGTACCGGGCGATGTTCCGCTCGGCGGAGAGTGCCGAGACGTCCGTCGCGGTGCCGAACAGCGTCGACCACGCCCGCTCGTCGGACGCCAGCGCACGGTCGAGCATCGGCGAAGCGACCTCGGCAGCCCGGGCGAACGCCGAGACCGGACCCGAAACGGCGACACCGGACGCGGCGACCGCCGGTGCAGGCGTCCACGACCCGAGCCCGAGCAGGTAGTTCAACCCGCCGGCCTTCGTGCCGGCGCCCACGGCCGACTTCTTCCACCCGCCGAACGGCTGGCGGCGGACGATGGCGCCCGTGATGCCGCGGTTGACGTAGAGGTTGCCCGCCTGGATCCGCGACAACCACGTGCCGATCTCGGCCGGGTCGAGCGAGTGCAGGCCCGAGGTCAGGCCGTAGTCGACCTCGTTGACGATGTCGATCGCCTCGTCGAGCGAGTCCGCGGTCATCATGCCGAGGATCGGGCCGAAGTACTCGGTGCGGTGGAACTCCGAGCCGCGGCGGACACCCTGTCGGACGCCCGGGCTCCAGAGCTTGCCGGTCTCGTCGAGCTGCTTCGGCTCGACCGCCCAGGACTCCCCCGCGCCGAGCTTCGTCAGGCCGTCGAGCAGCTTGCCCGACGCCGGCTCGATGACCGGGCCCATCTGGGTCGCCGCGTCGGTCGGGTAGCCCACCGTGAGCGAGGACACGGCGTCGAGCAGCTGGTTCCGGAACCGCTTCGACTTGGCGACCGAGCCGACCATGACGACGAGGGACGCGGCCGAGCACTTCTGCCCGGCGTGCCCGAAGGCCGATGCGACGACGTCCTTCACGGCGAGGTCGAGGTCGGACGACGGCGTGACGATGACGGCGTTCTTGCCCGAGGTCTCGGCGAGCAGCGGCAGGTCGGGGCGGAACGAACGGAACAGCTCGGCCGTCTCGTAGGCACCGGTGAGGATGACCTGGTCGACCATCGGCGAGGTGATGAGCTGCTGGCCGAGGTCGTTCTCCGACACCTGCAGGAACGCGAGCACGTCGGCCGGGGCGCCGTGGGCGTCGAGCGCGGTCTCGATGATCGAGGCGAGCACGGCACCGGAGCGCTCCGCGGGCGGCGCGGGCTTCAGCACGACGGCCGACCCGGCTGCCAGCGTGGCGAGGGTGGACCCAGCGGGGATCGCGACGGGGAAGTTCCACGGCGGCGCGACCAGCGTCAGCTCGGCCGGGGTGAACGTCGCTCCGTCGACCTCGTCGAGCGACGACGCCAGGGTGCCGTAGAAGTGCGCGAAGTCGATCGCCTCGGACACCTCGGGGTCGGCCTGGTCGATGGTCTTGCCGGTCTCCGACGCCATGACCTCGATGAGGGCGGCACGGTTCGCCTCGAGCGCGTCGCCGACGGCGTGCAGCACGGCACCACGCGCGCCACCGGACCAGGTCCCCCAGACCGCACCGGCGGCCTTGGCGCGGCCGAGCGCGGAGTCGAGCGCCGTGGCGGAGTCGACCCGGGCCTCCTGGACGGCACGGACGCCGAGCGTCGACGAGGCGACCCGTGCGGTGATGGCGTCGCCCCAGGCGCGGACGGCGCCGACCGAGGGGTCGCTGTCCGGGGTGTTCTCGAAGTGGCCGGGGCCGGGGCGGCCGACGGCGGCGTACCGGTCGGCGACGCGGTGCGACGCCGGGGCTTCGAGCCCTTCGGGGGTCGCGAGCGGCACCAGGGAGGCGCGGAAGCGTTCCTCTTCGCGGGCGAACAGCGGCGGCGAGGACACCAGCGAGAAGACCGCGGACATGAAGTTGTCCTGCGACGCGCCCTCCTCCAGACGACGGATCAGGTAGGCGATCGCGACGTCGAACTCGCCCGGGTGGACGACCGGCGTGTAGAGCAGGAGCGAACCGACGGTGTTCTTCACAGCCGACGCCTGCCCCTGCGCCATGCCGAGCAGCATCTCGAACTCGATGCCGTCCCGCACGCCGCGTTCGCCGGCGAGCAGCCAGGCGTGCGCGACGTCGAACAGGTTGTGCCCCGCGACGCCGACGCGGACGTTCGCGATGCGGTCCGGGGTGAGCGCCCAGTCGAGGACGCGCTTGTAGTTGGTGTCCGAGTCCTGCTTCGTGTGCCAGGTGGCGAGCGGCCAGCCGTGCACCGAGGCCTCGACCTGCTCCATCGGCAGGTTCGCGCCCTTGACCAGACGGACCTTGATGCCGGCACCGCCACGGGCACGGCGGGCGGCGGACCACTCCTGCAGCTCCTGCATCGCGGCGAGTGCGTCGGGCAGGTACGCCTGCAGCACGATGCCGGCTTCCAGGTCGAGGAACTCGGGCTCGTCGAGGAGCTTCGTGAAGACCGCGATGGTGAGGTCGAGGTCCTTGTACTCCTCCATGTCGAGGTTGATGAACTTGGCCGGGCTGGCGGCTGCGGCACGCTGGAAGAGCGGTCGGAGCTGTTCGACGATGTCGCCCACCGCGTGGTCGAACGCCCACGGCGAGTGCGGGTGCACGGTCGAGGACACCTTGATGGAGACGTAGTCGACGTCGTCGCGGGCCAGGAGCTTGTGCGTGCCCTCGAGTCGGCGGGCGGCTTCGCGCTCGCCCAGCACGGCCTCGCCGAGCAGGTTGACGTTGAGGCGGACGCCGTCGCGCTTGATGCCGGCGATGGCCGGGCCGAGCTTGGAGTCGGTCGCGTCGACGATGAGGTGGCCGACCATGTTGCGGAGCACCCGTCGGGCGATGGGGACGACGACGTTCGGCAGCATCGGGGCCATGCCACCGCCGAGCCGGACGAGTCCGCGGAGCGCGGCGGGCAGGAACCCGGGGGCGTCCGGGGCGATCTGGCGGAGCTTGCGGGCGGCGACCGCGAGGTCTTCCGGCCGCACGACGCCGTCGACGAACCCGACGGCGAAGTCGAGTCCGGCGGGGTCGGCGAGCACGCCGGCCAGCTGCTTCGCCGAGCCGTCGACCGGGTAGGACTCGGCCTCGGCGAGCCACTGGCGGACGAGCGCGACGGACTGGTCCGCCAGGGCGTCGTGGTCGATGGCGGAGTCCTCGTGCAGCGTCGTCATGGGTTCAGTGTGGAGGTCCGGGATGCGGTAGCGGAAGTGAGCGTTCCTGATGGATACCCTTCAGTTGCGCTACCGTTCCGGTCGTGACCCGGCTAGCGTCGGACCATGCTCGACGTCCGTCGTCTCGTGCTCCTCCGTGAGCTGTCCATCCGCGGCACGATCGCGGCCGTCGCCGAAGCGGTGAACTTCACCCCGTCGGCGGTCTCGCAGCAGCTGAGTGCCCTGGAGCGGGAGGCCGGCGTGCAGCTCCTCCGCAAGGCCGGGCGACGGCTGCAGCTCACCCCGCAGGCCGAGGTGCTGGTCGCTGCGGCGGGCCAGGTGCTCGACGTCCTCGAGCACGCGCAGTCACAGGTCGAGGACACCCTGTCGTCCGTGCAGGGTCGCGTGCGGGTCGCAGTGTTCCAGTCGGCGGCACTCGCGCTGATGCCGAGCGCCCTGCACGAGATGGCCACGGAGCACCCGGACGTCCGGGTCGAGATGGTCCAGCGCGAACCGGAGACCGCGCTGAACGAGACGTGGGCGCGCGACTTCGACATGGTCATCGCCGAGCAGTACCCGGCCCACGCCGCTCCGCACCTGCCGGGGCTCGACCGCTCCGACCTGACGACCGACGCCGTCCGGCTCGCCCTGCCCCCGCTCGACACGGCCCTGCTGCCGGTGTCGTCGCTCGAGGACGCCCGCACCATGCCCTGGGTGATGGAACCCCGCGGCACCGCGTCGCGGCACTTCGCCGAGCAGGTCTGCCGGCGCTGGGGCTTCGAGCCCGACGTCCGGTACGAGACCGCCGACCTGCAGACGCAGATCCGCCTGGTCGAGTCCGGCAACGCCGTCAGCCTGATGCCCGACCTGATGTGGACCGGCCGGACGACGACCTGTCGGCTGCTCGAGCTGCCGGAGGGTCCCCGACGCACGATCTTCACCGTGGTGCGGTCCGCGGGGTCGTCGTCCCCGGCGGTCCGCGCACTCCGCGACGCGCTCGAGCGCGCCGCAGCCGCGGTCGGCGACTGATCCGCCCTCGCGATGCCCGGTGCGGTGGCACCGGGTCGCCTGGGCGTCCGCACGCTCGGCCGCGCCTGAAACGCGACACCGGACGGACGGGAGGCGCGGTGCGGGCCCGCACCGTGCCTCCCGTCCGTCACAGCGCGCCACATGGCGGGCCGCGGCCTGCGGGGGTCAGGCGGTTTCCCGCATGCACCCCCAACCCGGGTCACATTCCGATCAATCGGCCCGGATCGGCAACGTCATCCCGCTACGATCCGAGAACGCCGACATTCTCGGCAAATTCACATGATCCGGGCGTGCAGCCCGGACCGAATCCCTGGGGGAACCCGTGCATCGCAGCACCTCCACCGTTCGACGCGCCTGCGCCGTCGGCACCACCGTCGCCCTCGTCGGTCTGACCACCGGCCTCGGCATCATGACCGCGACGGCCGCCAACGCCGAGACGCTCGACACGACGCAGCCGATCACGGCCGAGTCGCCGGCCCCGGTCGACGGCAACGAGACGCCCACGCCGACGGACCCGCCCGCCGAGAGCACGCCCGAGACCCCGGCTCCGGCCGAGGAGACCCCGGCGGCACCGACCCCGGAGGCCACCGACGAGCCCGTCGCTCCGGAGACCACCGCGCCGGCCGCCACCGAGGCCCCGAAGCCGACCGAGACCCCGAAGCCGGACGTCTCCACGAAGGCCGCCGACGCCACCGTCACCATCGAGGGCACGGCGAAGGTCGGCACCCGACTCGTCGCCGTCGTCACCGGCTTCGACGACGAGGCGGGGTACAAGTACTCCTGGACCGACCAGGACGGCAACGTCCTGTCGAAGGGCGCGAGCTACGTCGTCGACCCCACCGACGTGCGCAAGACCATCGCGGTCGCCGTGACCGGCACGCTGCCCGGCGCGACCGAGACGTCGACCGTCACCTCTGCCGCGACCGCGGCCGTGTCGCAGACCCCGGTGTTCCTCGGTGAGGACGGCCAGCCCACGAAGGCCGGCGCCACGCAGGACAGCCCGCTCGAGCTGAACACCGCCGCTGGCGACGCCTTCTCGCACACCTTCCGTGCGCAGGGCTTCCCGGAGCCGACGTACAGCCTGTCCTGGTTCTACGACGAGGACGCCGACTACGCGGAGGAGTTCCCGGAAGACCAGACGGCCCCCGAGGACCAGCTCCCCTACGACCTGACCTTCGACGCCTCGACCGGTGAGCTCAGTGGCACCGCGACCCTGGCGCTGGACTACGAGTTCGCCGTCACCGCGACGAGCGGCACCGAGTCGGTCACGCAGTACGTCTCGATGACCGTCGAGGCCGCGGACCCGATCGGTGTCCTGGTCTACACGACCGATCGCGCCGGCCTGTTCGACGAGGGCGACGAAAGCGACGAGGACCGCACCTCCTGGATCATCGAGCCCGACGGCAGCATCTACACCCTCGGCGAGGACGACTTCCAGATCGGCGGCCGTCCGACCATCAAGCAGGGAGGGACGCTCATCATCCAGGGCGGCCTCGTGGACCGCTTCGGCAACCCGATGGGCGGCTTCGACAACGAGACGCCCGAGCTGCCGACCGTGACGTCCGACGTCGCCAGCGACGTGATCGCACCCGACCCCGAGCTCGGTGACTTCGGCCTCGTCGGCGTCACGTTCCCACACGCCTCCATCCACAACCTGACCGTCGCAGCGGGCGAGTTCGCCACGTCGTTCGCCGTGGACGTCCAGCCGACCGCGGTCGCCGGCATCGCTGACCCGACCCCGGTCGCGCCGGCAGCGGCCCCGGTCGCCCCGGTCAACACCGGCGGTCAGCTCGCCTACACCGGCTCGGACTCCACCGACGCACTGCCGTGGGCCCTCGGCCTGCTCGTCGCCGGTGCCGGCCTGATCGGTGCCCGCTTCGCGCGCCGTCGTCGCGCGCAGCGCTGACCCCCTGAAGACGTCTCCCGTTCGTCGCGTACCCGCGCGGCGGACGGGAGGCCCGTGACGGCCCCGCCTGCTCCCTCACCGGAGCAGGCGGGGCCGTTCCGCATCCGCGCCCGGCCGGGTCCGCGCCGGTAGCGTTGGCGACATGCCCACGCTGCTGCACATCGACTCCTCGGCCGACCTGTCCTACTCCCGCTCGCGCGCACTGACCGCGGCCTTCGCCGACGCCTGGCGAGCCCGCGGCCCGGAGTACACGGTCGTCCGACGGGACCTGCACGTCGACCAGCTCCCCCACCTGGAGAGCTCGGCGCTGCACTGGGCAGCCGCCGACCGCACCGCTGAGGAGACCGTCACGCCCGAGGCCGAGGCCCTGCGTCAAGAGGTCATCGACGAGCTCCTGGCCGCCGACGTCGTCGTGGTGGGTGCGCCGCTGTACAACTACACGATGCCGTCGACCCTGAAGGCCTGGATCGACCGCATCCACGTGCCCGGCATCCTGACCGGCGGCGTGCAGCCCCTGGCCGGACGCCCCGTCGTCACCGTGGTGAGCCGCGGCGCGACCTACGACGCCGGCACTCCGACCGAGGGCTGGGACCACGGCTCCCCCGTCCTGCACATCGTGCTCGGCACCGCGCTCGGCATGAAGCTGTACCCGATCACCGTCAGCGCGACCCTGGCCGACCGGCTGCCGGACCTCGCACCGCTGGCCGACCACGCCGCCGCGGAGTTCGCGGACGCGAAGACGACCATCGAGCGCCTGGCGACGACGCTCGGCTGACCCGCGCGGCCGCGGCGCTCGTCAGGCGGGCCGCACCTCGTCGGCCCGCCCGAGCAGGTCCGCGTGGAAGGCCGTCTGCGTCAGCGCGCTCGCGAGCAGGAACCCGGTCATCGACTCGATCCCACCGCTGAACGGCACCCGGGCCGCGACCTCGAACAGCGTCGGGCGGTCGAGCGCATCGAGGGCCGCAGCGACGTGGCGTGAGCGTTCCTCCCGGTGCCGGGCCAGGGTCTGCGCGCGGGTCACGACATCGCGGAACCGGTACTCGTGCCCCGGGCAGACCTCGAGGTCGGCGTACGGGTCGAGCCGGGCCAAGGACGCCAGGTAGTCCCCCAGCGGGTTCGTGTCGGTCCGGCCACCGAGCCCGATGCCGGAGTTGATCCGCGGCAACACGTGGTCGCCGGAGAACAGCAGCCCGTCGGCCTCGTCGAGGAAGCACACGTGACCGGCCGTGTGCCCCGGAGTCCACAGCGTGCGGATCGTCCGACCGGGGATCGGCAGCAGGTCGCCGTCCTCGAGCAGCACGTCGGCGTACGGCGCCTCGATCCGGCCCATCCCGATCCGGCGACCGCTGCCCCACGCCTCGACGACCCCGGCGCGCAGGTGTTCCGGCAGCCCCCACGTCGCGATGTCGGCGTCGTTCCGCTCGGCGTCGGTACGCTCCCGTTCGAGCGCACGGACCTCGAGGCCGTGCATCGCCACCCGTGCTCCCGTTGCCCGGCGGATCGCGGCCGCGGCGCCCAGGTGGTCGGCGTGCAGGTGTGTGACGGCCACGAGCGACACGTCATCCAGGGACCGTCCGATCGCGGCGAGCCCGTCCCGCAGCTCCGCGAGTCCGCCGTCGGCCGACCACCCGGGGTCGATCACCGCGAGCGAGCCGTCGGACCCCTCGACGACGTACACGAGGGTGGCGTCGGGCACCCCGAAGCGGAACGGCACCGCGAGGGTCCAGATGCCCGGCCGGACCTGCTCGACGGGCGGCAGCACGCCGTCGCGGAGCGCGGCGGCCTGCACGGGGCTGATCGGTTCCGGGGCCGGCGCTGCCGGAGGGGGCACGGTCGTCACGCCGGCCACCCTACCGACGCTGCGGTTTTGACAGCAGAAGTAGCAGTGTGAAATGCATTGTTTTTACGGTGTCATTCCAGTAGCTTCACTTCGTGGTCATCGACGATCACCAACGAGAGGAATCCATGCGCAGGTTCACAGTCCCAATGGGAAGGCACGCCCATCCGGGCGGTGACCAAGTGAAACGTGCAGGCGTTCCCGCTCTCGCGGTGGCCCTCGCGCTCGGGATCACCTCGTGCACACCGTCGACGAACGGACCGCTGCGCTTCACCGACAGCGGCACTGTCTGGTGCCAGAGCGCCCGCCTCGATGGTTCGATCGGCATCCCAATCGACAGGGAGAACGGTCCGTCCGTCGTGGTCACCGGCATCAGAACGCCGGAGCAGACCGGCGTGACGACGCACGAAGTCCTGTTGGTTCCGGTCTCCCCGTACAGCAGGACCGGATCGGTGTCGTGGCCGTTGGCGGAGGAATGGGGCGATCCGAGGTCCGCGATCGGTCGATCCGTTCCCGCAGGTGAGCACTTCGACCTCGCCATCCACCTGTCACGCGACAAGGGAACATCAGGTACGACAGGACCCATCTTCATCGACTACCAAGCCGAAGGCCGCTCGTACACCGCCAACACGCACACGCAGGTGGAGATGGAGCCGGACTGCCGACACTGAACACGCTTGCGGTGCATGGTGAGCAGAAATGGTCGGGTGCGGGCACTGGGGCCGACCATTTCTGCTCACCGAGCACACGCACCGGGCGCAGCACGGGCCTCCAGGCAGTCAGCGCAGGCTGCGCGCACCGCGCCGACAGCCCCACCGACGCGCGCGAGTAGACAGGACGCATGGAGATCGCACCGATGCTCGCCAAGGCCGTCGCCACCGTCCCCGACCCGGACAGCACGAAGGGCGGGCTGCGGTACGAACCGAAGTGGGACGGTTTCCGGGGCATCGTGACCATCGACGGGGACGACGTCGAGATCGGCAGCCGCGGCGCCAAGCCGCTCACCCGGTACTTCCCCGAGCTCGTCGAGGCGTTCCGCGCGCAGTTCGGCGGCCTCGACCACCCGGTCGTCCTGGACGGCGAGGTGATCCTGCGCTCCGGCGAGCCCGGTGCCGAGCGCCTCGACTGGGAGGCGCTGTCGCAGCGCATCCACCCGGCGGCCTCGCGGATCGCCAAGCTCAGCGTCGAGACCCCGGCGCAGTTCGTGGCCTTCGACCTACTGGCCGTCGACGGGGAGGAACTCCTCGACCTGCCCTTCGACGAGCGCCGCGAGCGCCTGGAGCAGCTCGGCGACGCCATGACGGACCCGCTCTTCGTCACCCGCACCACCCTCGACGTCGAGCAGGCGCGCGAGTGGCTCACCACCTTCGAGGGCGCCGGGCTCGACGGCGTCGTCGCGAAGCCCCGCGCACGGCCCTACGAACCGAACAAGCGCTCGATGCTCAAGATCAAGCACCACCGCACCGCCGACGTCGTCGCCATCGGCTACCGCGTGCACAAGAGCGGCTCCGGCGTCGGGTCGCTGCTGGTCGGCCTGTACGACGCGGACGGCGAGCTCCGCCAGGTCGGCGGCGTCTCCGCCTTCTCCGACAAGCGCCGGGCCGCGTTGATCGACGAACTCGAGCCCGTCGTGCTCCGCGATGCGGACGGGAGGCCCGTCACCGGAGACGGGGAACGGTCGCGGTTCTCGTCGGGTCGCGACACGTCGTTCGTCCGGCTGGCGCCGGAGTTGGTGCTGGAGGTCCGGTACGACCAGATGGAGGGCGACCGGTTCCGGCACACCGTGCAGTTCGAGCGGTGGCGGCCCGACCGCGAGGCGACGTCGTGCGGGTTCGAGCAGCTCGAGGTGCCGAGCGCCTACGACCTGAACGACGTGCTGTCCTGACGACGGAACGCACTGCGGTGTCCGTTTGTCGCTGTTCTGTCACATTGGGGGAAAAGTAGTTAGCCGAACTAGTGAAGCCGTGCCAGGATGATCTCAGCAGCACGAGGTATCCAGCCCGGATGCCCGGATCGAAAGCGGTCGACATGAGCACCAGCACGCTTGTCCGCCACCCTCGGCGGAGCCCCTTCACAGAAGTCCGAGAGGCACGGCGCCAGCGCGTCCTGCAGCTCAGCGCGGTCGTCAGCGCCATCGCCGGCGTGACCGCCACGGCACTCGCGCTCGTCACGATCGGGCTCGGCGCGTGATCGTCGACGGCATCACCGACGTGCACCGTGGCACGTGGTCGCGGCTGACCCGCCTGCACACCGCCAGCATCGGCGTACCGACGCACACCACGCGCGTCGAGGACCCGGATCGCCAGCGGGACGTCTCCTCCGCCGCCTGAGGCTCGGCGGCTCGGCGGCTCAGCGCTCGGCCTCAGCTCGGCTTCTTCGCGCGTGAGGGCTGCACGCGCGGCGGCTCCCCCGGCATCTTCGGGAAGTCCGGCGGGAACGGCAGTTCACCCTCTCCGTTCGCCAGGTCGCGCTCCCACCACTCGAGCAGCGGTGCGATGCTGCCCGGCTGCTCCCCCATCGACTCCCACGGGTCGCCGGTGGTCCGCAGCCGGTCCGGCACCGTGCGGATCGTGAAGGCCGTCGGGTCCGCGGTGCGCAGTTCGTCCCACGTGATCGGCGTCGACACCGAGGCGTGTGCCAGGGCCCGGGGGCTGTAGGCGCCGGCCATCGTGCGGTCGCGGTTCGCCTGGTTGAAGTCGACGAAGATCCGCTGCCCCCGCTCCTCCTTCCACCACGCCGTCGTGACCCGGTCGGGCATGCGGCGTTCGAGCTCGCGGGCCGCGGCGATCACCGCGTGCCGCACCTCGAGGAACTCGTGCTCGGGGCGGATCGGCGCGAACACGTGCAGGCCGCGGTTGCCGCTCGTCTTGATCCAGGTGGTCAGGCCGACCTCGTCGAGGACCTTCCGGAGTTCCTCGGCCACCGGCACCGTGTCGCCGAAGTCGGTGCCGGGCTGCGGGTCGAGGTCGATGCGGAGCTGGTCCGGGTGGTCGCTGTCCTCGGCACGAGAGGCCCACGGATGGAAGACCACCGTGTTCATCTGTGCGGCCCACACCGCCACTGCCGGTTCGTCGATCACGAGCTGCGTGTGCGACCGGGCGCTCGGGTACGTCACCGTGACCGATCGGACGTAGTCGGGCGCCCCCTTCGGCGGGTTCTTCGAGAAGAACTGCTCGCCGTCGACACCGCCGGGGAACCGCTGCAGCGAGATCGGCCGGTCGCCGTTCGCCCGGACGAAGGCGCCGCCCACCGTGACCAGGTACTCGGCGAGGTCGAGCTTCGTGATGCCCGCCTCGGGCCAGAGCACCCGCGAGGGACTGCTGATCCGGACCTCGCGGTCACCGTCGGGCCCGGGCACCCGCACCGTCGTCGCTTCGCTCGCCATGCAGCGGAACCTACACGCGTCCGTGCCGCCCGCCCGCAGCCCGACCC
>NZ_JAHEWS010000031.1:0-38470 GCF_018598405.1 Curtobacterium flaccumfaciens
GGCTGGGGCTGGGGCTGGGGGTGGCGGCGAGTGCCGCCGCGATGGTGCTCACGAGGTCGGTTCCTTGTCGGCTGGGATCCCGGCGAACAGGTCGGTCTCCGGGAGCTCGGTCGGCACACGGGCCTCCACGAGCTGGTAGTCCTCGGTCGGCCACACCGTCGCGAGGAGGTCGTTCGGCCAGTAGAAGAAGGCGCTGTCCGGGGCGACCTGGCTGGCGTGCGCGCGGAGGGCGGCGTCGCGCTGGTCGAAGTACTCGTGCACGTCGACGTGGGTGGTGGCGAGGTCGGGTCGGTCGGCGAACCGCTCGACCCACTCGCGCAGCTGCTCGACCGCGGGGCTGTCCGGGTCGCGCTCCTGGAGGGCCTCGAAGATGGTGCTGAAGCGGCGCGGGTTCATCGTGCGCTCGTAGTAGAGCTTCGCGATCGACCACGGTGCTCCGGCCGAGGGGTACGCGGTCGGGTCGGCGGCGGCGGTCCACGCGGCCATCGACACCTCGTGCGTGCGGATGTGGTCGGGGTGCGGGTAGCCGCCGTTCTCGTCGTAGGTGACGAGCACGTGCGGGCGGAACCGGCGGACCACACGGACGAGGGCCTCGGTGCTGTACTCGAGCGGCACCGTCGAGAACGTGCCGGGTCGGACCGTCTCGCCCTTCTCGGCGTCGGGCAGCCCGGAGTCGTGGTAGCCGAGCCACACGTGGTCGATGCCGAGCGCTCGCTGCGCGGCAGCCATCTCGGTGCGGCGGTACCCGGCCATGTCGCGGTGCGCGCGGCTCGTCGCGGGTTCGCCGAGCTGGTCGTTCAGGATGTCCCCGGCCTCGCCACCGGTGCAGGACACGACGAGCACCTGGTGCCCGTCGGCCACGTACTTCGCGGCGGTCGCGGCACCCTTGCTCGACTCGTCGTCGGGGTGGGCGTGGACGGCCAGCAGACGGTAGGGCACGTGGGGTTCCTCACTGCGGGTGAGCGGCGTCGGACGCGGGCAGCGCACAGCATGGCGTGAACTACCCTGGGATCAGGATATCCACCCCGGGAGCCCCGAACTGTCCGAACAGCACCAGACCGCCACCCTCGACGAGCGCTACGGCCGCACCCCGGCCCGTAGGCGCCGCAGCCGCCTCATCGCGATCGTCGCGGCCATCGCCGTCGTCGTGGTCTTCGGTGCTTGGGTGATCTGGGCAGGCCTCGACCAGTCCGACCGCGGCCTCGACCACGACGTCATCGGGTACGAGGTGCTGTCCGAGCACAGCACCGTCGTCCACTCGCAGGTGTCCGTCGACCCGGGGGTCGAGGCGAAGTGCGCCGTGCAGGTCCTCGACAAGGGCTACTCGATCGTGGGATGGAAGGAGATCACCGTGCCGGCGTCCGAACAGCGCAGCCGGAGCATCTCCACGCAGGTCACCACGACGACCCGGGGCGTGACCGGCTTGATCCACGACTGCTGGATTCCCTAGACTGTCCTGATTCGCCTCTCGAGACCGACCACTCGGCCGGTCTCGTTTTTTCATGGTCGAAGGGACAGAACATGAGCAACGACACGCAGGTCACCTGGCTGACCCAGGAGGCGCACGACCGTCTCAAGGCGGAGCTCGACGAGCTGAGCGGCGAGGGCCGTGCCGAGATCGCGCGCCGCATCGAGGCCGCGCGCGAAGAGGGCGACCTCAAGGAGAACGGCGGCTACCACGCCGCGAAGGACGAGCAGGGCAAGATCGAGGCCCGCATCCGCGTCCTCACCGAGCTCCTCAAGCACGCCACCGTGAGCGAAGCCGCGTTCGACGGGACCGTCGAGCCGGGCACCGTCGTCACGGCGGTCATCGCCGGTGACGAGTCGACGTTCCTGGTCGGCAGCCGCGAGATCGTCGCCGAGGGCTCCGACCTGACGGTCTACAGCCCGGTCAGCCCCGTCGGCGCGGCCATCGTCGGCCTCAAGGCCGGCGACAAGGCCACCTACACGGCGCCGAACGGCAAGGAGATCGCCGTCGAGGTCGTCAAGATCGAGCGCTACGAGCCGTAGACCCGGCCCACTGCAGACGGGAGGCCCGTGGCGACACCGCCACGGGCCTCCCGTCTGTCCGCTGGTCGTGCGGCCGCGCGGCGGACGCCGAACGACACCGTCGACGTCGCACGACAGCGACGAAGTCGCTTGCACGCGGCCGCAACAGTTGCACGCGCGCACCAGCGACAGGAACGCTGTCGTACGACAGCGACATCGTCGCGTCCGCCCCTCGCGGACTAGTGCTCGAGGAGCTCCGGACGGAAGCCGACCTCGTGCAGTCGCTGGATGACCTCCTGCGCATGCTCCGGGCCGCGCGCCTCGATGGACAGGTCGAGGGCGACCTCGTTGATGACCAGACCCTGCCCGTGGCGGGTGTGCAGCACCTCGACCACGTTCGCGCCGGCGTCGGAGATGACCTGCGCGACGCGAGCGAGCTGGCCCGGACGGTCCGGGAGCATGATGCGGATGCCGATGTAGCGGGAAGCCGCCACCAGGCCGCGGGTGATCACGCGCTCCATCATCAGCGGGTCGATGTTGCCTCCGCTCAGCAGCACCACGGTGCGGCCGGTGTCGCGAACGGCCCCGGACATGATCGCCGCGACGCCGACGGCCCCCGCTGCCTCGACCACGAGCTTGGCGCGCTCGAGCAGGACGAGCAGAGCGCGGGCGGTGTCGTCGTCGGAGACGGTGACGATGTCGTCGACCAGGTCGCGGATGATCGGGAAGTTCAGGTCCCCCGGCCGTGCCACCGCGATGCCGTCGGAGATGGTGGGCTTCGTGGTGATGGTGACGGGTTCACCGGCGGTGATCGACGACGGGTACGCCGCGGCGTTCTCCGCCTGCACCCCGATCACCCGGATCGGCCGGCCGAGTCGCTCGGCCATGCCCTTGACGGCGAGTGCGATGCCCGAGATGACGCCCCCTCCGCCGATCGGCACGACCACGGTGTCCACGTCCGGTACCTGGTCGATGATCTCGAGGCCGAGCGTGCCCTGGCCGGCGATGACGGCCGGGTGGTCGAACGGGGGGATGAACACGGCACCGGTGTGCGCGGCGAAGTCCTTCGCGGCGCTCAACGCCTCTTCCACGGAGTGGCCGCGCAGCACGACGTCGGCGCCGTAGTGGCGGGTGGCCTGCAGCTTCGGCAGGGCGACCCCGACCGGGGTGAAGATCGTCGCGGGGATCCCGAGCTCGCGGGCGGCGAGGGCGACGCCCTGCGCGTGGTTGCCCGCGCTCGCGGCGACGACGCCCTTGGCACGCTGTTCTGCAGAGAGGGTGGAGAGCCGGTTGTAGGCACCGCGCACCTTGTACGCACCGGTGCGCTGCAGGTTCTCGCACTTCAGGTGCACCGGGGACCCGAGCAGTTCGGCGAGGAACTGTGACGTCTCCATCGGGGTCACCCGCGCGACGCCCTTGATGGTCTCGCGCGCCGCCTCGATGTCCGCGAGGGTCGGGATCGCGGTGAGCGTGTGCGGGGAGGCGCTGGTGTCGGTCACTCCCCCATCATCGTCGTTCCGGGGCCCGGCGGCGAACTCGTGTGACGCTCAGTTGGTGCTGGCGGTGCCTTCTTCGGCGGAGGGCCCGGCGTCCACGCCGGGAGCCGGGACGTCGTCACCGACCTTGTGCCGTCGCCAGCGCAGCAACTGGATCTGCCCGTGCTGCCCGCGCTTCGGCGTCGCTTCGAGCACGTGGTCGGAGTCGAGCCGCCGCCAGCGTCCGCTCGCGATGGTGGTGACCATGGCGTTCAGCGTCGCGATCAGCGGCACGGCGAAGAACGCCCCCGCGATGCCGGCGAGACCGGAGGCCGCGGTGACCCCGAGGACGACCGCCAGCGGGTGCACCTTGACCGCGTTGCCCATCACGAGCGGCTGCAGGATGTGCCCCTCGATCTGCTGGACGAGCAGCACGACACCGAGCACCAGGACCGCAGCGAGCGGACCGTTGAAGATCAGGGCGACGAACACCGCCAGGAAGCCCGTGACGATGGCACCGACGACCGGGATGAAGGCGCCGAGGAAGACGAAGGCGGCGATCGGGATGACGAGCGGCATGCCCCCGAAGAAGAGCCCGACGATGAAGGCGCCGAGCCCGATGCCGACCGCGTCGACGAAGGCGACGAAGATCTGCACCCGGATGAAGCTCGTCAGGGTGATCCAGCCGGCGACACCCGCACCGTCGACCGCCGCGCGGGCCTTCTTCGGGAAGAGGCGGACGGACCAGCGCCAGACGTTCTTGCCGTCGATCAGCAGGAAGATCGTGGTGAACAGGGTGATGAAGAGCGCCGCGAACACGTGCGTCGCGCCCGAGCCGGCGCTGGCGACCCCGGACAGGATCGAAGCGGAGTTGTCCTGCAACCACTTCGTGCCGTCGTCGAGCCAGCCGTTCACGTCGGACTGGCTGATGCCGAACCCGGAGTTGAGGACGAAGTCCTTGATGTTGGCGTACTGGTCGATCGTCCGGTCACGCAGGGACGGGTACGACGCGACGATCTGGTCGACGACGAGCCAGATGAGGCCCCCCAGGGCCGCGACGCCGCTGAGCAGGCTCAGCACGACGGCGAGCCACTTCGGCACGTGGTGCCGCTGCAGCCAGTTCGAGACCGGGACCAGGAGCGCCGAGACCACGATTCCCACCAGGAACGGGATGAGGATCTCGCTGAAGACCGTGACCAGCCAGATGAAGACGGCGATCACGCCGACGACGACGAGCGCCCGCCACGACCACGCACCGGCGATGCGGACGCCGATCGGGACCGATTCCTCGACCACGGGGTCGGGGTGTGTCTGCTTGCTTCCCCATGCCATGGCCCGAGTGTAGCGATGTGCCTCCCGTCAGGTGCCAGATGCGGCATACGTTCGTGGACGCTCATGTCGGCGGCGTTCGGTAGCGTCGCGGCATGCCCAGGTCGACGCTCTCCGCCGCCGAGGCCCGCCGGGTCGCACTCGCCGCACAGGGGTTCGGGCGACCGTCGACGGACCCCGTCTCGACCCGTACCCTGAACACCGCGTTCGGGCGGCTCGGGTTGCTGCAGATCGACTCCGTCAACGTGTTCGAGCGCAGCCACTACCTGCCGCTGTTCGCCCGCCTCGGCGCCTACGACCGGACCACGCTGGACCGGCTGACGCTCGGTCGTTCCGGGCCGTACACCGAGTACTGGGCACACGAGGCCGCGTTCATCCCCCGCGACGACCTGCGGCTGTTCCGGTGGCGGATGGACGCCCTGCGCGAGCGTGACGCCGGACCGACGCGGGTCGACGGGGTGACCCGGACCGCTGCCGTCCGACGCGAACTGCACGCGCTCCTCCGCGCCGAGGGGCCGATGCCGGCGAGCGCGGTGGAGCACGAGTCGAACGTGCGACGTGGTCCCTGGTGGGGCTGGAGCGACGTGAAGCTCGGGCTCGAGCAGATGTTCCGCTGGGGCGAGGCGGTGAGCGCCGGACGTGCCGGGTTCGAGCGGGTCTACGCCCTGCCCGAGCACGTGCTGCCCGCCGGGTTCCTCGAGACCGCCCCGCCACGCACCGATGCGGTGCTCGAGCTCGTGCGCCGGGCCACCCGTGCGCTCGGCGTCGGCACCCGTGCGGACATCGCGGACTACTACCGGCTGCGCGCCGACGACACCGCGGCCGCGATCGCCGAGCTCACCGCCGCCGGCGAGCTCGTGCCGGTGCAGGTGGAGGGCTGGGGCGAGCGGGCCTGGCTCGACGTCGGCGCTCGGGTCCCCCGGCAGCTCAGCGCCGATGCGGTCCTCAGCCCGTTCGACCCGGTCGTGTGGTTCCGGCGCCGGGCCGAGCGGATGTACGGCTTCCACTACCGGATCGAGATCTACACGCCCGCACCGAAGCGGGTGTTCGGCTACTACGTGCTCCCGGTGCTGCAGGACGACCGGCTCGTCGGTCGGATCGACCTCAAGAGCGACCGGCAGCGCGGGGTGCTCCGGATCCGGACCGCATGGCAGGAACCCGGCGAGCACCTCGACGCAGAGCGGCTCGCCGAGACCCTGCGGCGGACCGCGGCCTGGCAGGGCCTCGGCGGAATCGAGGTGACCGACCGCGGCACCGCTGCGGCGTCCGTCGCCGGAGCACTCGGGCTGCCGCTGGTGCCGCACGTGTCCGCCGACGACGCGGACGCAACCGAGGTCGAGGGAACAGCCGAGGTCGAGAGCGCAGCCGACGTCGCGGCCGCCGGCCCCTCCAGCTGAGCCGTCAGAAGCGGTCGGCGTCGGCCCGCAGGCGCGCGATGCGGTCGGGCAACGGCGGGTGCGTCGAGAAGAGCCGGTCCATGACCCCGGGGCGCATCGGGTCGGCGATCCACAGGTGCGCCATCGAGGAGTTCTGCGTCTGCATCGGTCGGCCGTGTGCGCCGAGCTTCTCGAGCGCGCGGGCCAGCCCCTCCGGGTACCGGGTCGTCATCGCCCCCGTCGCGTCGGCCAGGTACTCGCGCTGCCGGGACACCGCGGCCTGCACGCCGGCCGCCGCGATCGGTGCCACGACGACGGCGACGATCCCGGCGACGAGCAGCACCGGGTTGGCGCCGCCGCTGTCGGAGTTGCGGTTCCGTCCGCCGGACAGGCCGCCGAAGATCGAGATGCGCAGCAGGACGTCTGCGATGAGTCCGACGGCCACGACGAGACCGAAGACCATCGTGGAGACCCGGATGTCGTAGTTCCGGACGTGCCCGAGCTCGTGCGCCATCACACCCTGTAGCTCCTGGTCGTCCATCAGCTCGAGCAGTCCGGTCGTCGCCGCCACCACCGCGTGCTCGGGGTCACGGCCGGTGGCGAAGGCGTTCGGGGACGGGTCGGGGATGACGAACACCCGGGGCATCGGCATGCCGGTCGCGATGGCGAGGTTCTCCACGGTCCGCCAGAGGCGCGGCTCCGAGTTCCGGTCGATCTCGACCCCGCCGGCGATGGCTGTGGCCTGCCGTGCCGCCAGGAAGTACTGGAGCACCGCGTAGCCGAGGGCGACCACGAGGACGATGAACCCGATCGAGACGTTGCCGGCCAGGTACCCGCCGAGGAACCCGAGCCCGCCGATGATCAGCAGGAAGACCAGGACGATGACGACGGTGTTCCGTTTGTTCCGCGCGATGGCGCTGTACACGTCGGCTCCGACGCTGGGGTCAGAACTGGACGCGCGGCGGCTCGGCGATGGCCGCCGGCTCGTTCGTCTCGAAGAACGGCGCCTCGGTGAAGCCGCGGTTCTTCGCGAACGTGGAGTTCGGGAACACCCGGATCTTCGTGTTCAGCTCGCGCACGCCACCGTTGTAGAAGCGACGGGCGGCCTGGATCTTGTCCTCGGTGTCCACGAGCTCGGACTGCAGCTGCAGGAAGTTCTGGCTCGACTGCAGCTGCGGGTACCCCTCGGCCACCGCGAACACGCTCTTCAACGCCTTCTGCATGTGTCCTTCGGCTGCGGAGGCCGTGTCCGCGTCTCCGGCACTCAGCGTCTCGGCGCGGGCCTTCGTGACGTCGTCGAAGACCGCCTTCTCGTGCGTGGCGTACCCCTTGACCGTGTCGACGATCGTCGGGATGAGGTCGGCGCGCCGCTTGAGCTGCACCGAGATGTCGCTCCAGGCCTCGTCGACCCGGACCTTGAGCGTGACGAGCGAGTTGTACGTCACCCAGAGGTAGATCCCGATGATCACCAGGACGACCACCACCACTCCGACGACGATGAGCGTCGTGACGAGTCCGGTGTCCATGGGGCGTACTCCTTTGCGCGTCGGGATCCGCGGTGCTGCGATGGCCTGAACGGCCATCGTGAAGTCTATCGACGCGCTGACCGTCCTCCGTTCCGTGAGCACTGTTCACGGGCGATTCCCGAGTCACGCACACCGGGCATTCGGACTGCGATCCGATCCGCAACCTCATCCGCGAGGTGTATTGACCCGGGGCCGCCGAGCCCGTGGGATGGGTCCGGTGAACGCGCGCGGGGAGAACGTGGACGGGGCCGTCGGGGGCGACGGCCCCCGTCGTCGTCCCCGCTCCGCCCTGCTCGCCGCGGCGACGATGCTCCTCACAGCGACCTTCCTCGGCACCGTCGCCGCTCCGGCCGCCGCCGCAGGCGCAGCCGCTCCGACCGTCGCAGCCCCAGCCGTCGCCGCGGCCGGCACCACTCCCACCGCCACACCGGCGCCGAGCGAGATCGCCCCGCCGAGCACCGGCCGACCGGGCGCTCCGACGCCGACACCGACCCGTCCGGCCGTGCGTCCCACCATCGCCGACCCCGGCGACGTCACGACGGGCACCACCCGCTTCCACGGCACCGGCACCCCCGGGCACGCGGTCCAGGTGACCGGTCCGGCAGCGGCCGGAACCTCCGGGTGCACGACCCGGGTGGGGTCGAACGGCTCGTGGGCCTGCCTCGGCACGGTGCGCTCGGGCCCGCAGCAGGTCTTCACGGTGCGCGACCTCGTCGCCACGACCCTCCCGACCGCGAGCGCACCGGCCTCGGACGTCATCGTCCCGCCGACCCTGGTGGCCGGCGGCCCCACCGGCGGCACGGTCTCGGGCACGGGGTACCCCGGATCGACGGTGACGCTGTCGGTGTCCGGCTCCTCGACGCAGCAGACCGCCCGCGTGGGTGCCGACGGCCGGTGGGTCGCGGCCCTCGGCGCCCGTGCCGACGGCCGGGTCACCGTCACCGCTACGCAGACGGCCAGCACCGCCCGCGGCTACCGGTCGGACCTGCGGAGCGCTGCCTCCGCGCCCGTGTCGATCACGGTCGACCGCACCGCCCCGGCTGCTCCGCGCATCACGGCTCCGGACGACGGCCAGCGGATCGGCGCACGCGCGACGACGGTGCGCGGCACCGGCGAGCCCGGCTCCCGCGTCACGGTGTACGTCGACCGGGCTCCCGTGTGCGGCGTCGTGGTCGCGGCCGATGCCTCGTGGTCGTGCTCCACCGCGGGGTCGACGTTGCGCACCGGCGGGCACCAGCTGACCGCGACGCAGCACGACCCCGCGGGCAACTACTCGCGGTCCTCGGCAGCCGTGCGGGTCACGGTGTGGTCGACCACCTCGGCGCCGCCCGGCACGGCGACGCCGGACGCCACGGACGGCCCCGGCACGCCGGGCGCCTCGACGCCTGAGTCGGGTGCCTCGGCGGGGACCCCCGGTGTGACCGACAACGACGGCGGCACCGGCGACTCGGGCGACGGCGACGCCGCGAACGGCACCGACGCGAACGGCGGCGGGGGCGACACCGGCAAGGGCAGCGGAGACGACGGCGGAACCGCAGCCGGCACCGGCAGCAGCCCCGGCACCGGCGGCAGCGCCCCGGCAGGCGTCGGCAGGTCCGGCGGTCACCCGGACTGGTCCGGCCCCGCCGGCGACTGGACCGCCGCGACCACCTACGACCGCACCGTCCCGACCATCCAGGCCGCGTTCTCCTGGCGCACCGTCCTGATCGCCACCGCCGTCGCCGCCGGCTTCCTCGTGCTGATCGCCGCACCGCTCGCCCTCGTCGCCGCCGTTTCCCGTGGCCGCCTCCGGTCACCCTTCGCCGGGCTCCTCGGCCGGAACCGCTCCCGGTCCGACCGTGCCCGCGGCGACGACGTCCTGCCGACCTGGGCATCCATCGCCATCGCTGTGTCCGTCGCCGCGCTCTGCACCCTGCTCGGCGTCGGTGTCGAACTCGAGGCCCGCTACGTCCGACTCACGATCGCCGTCCTGCTCGGCACCGCGGTCCTCACCGCCGCGGTCGTGTTCGCGACCCGCTGGGCAGCCGGAGCCGACCACCGGACCGTCGGCTTCCGGGTGTCGCCGTGGCTCGTGCTCGCGGCGCTCGTCGCGTGCGGCATCACGCGTGCAGCCGACCTCTCCCCCGCCCTCATCGTCGGGGTCGTCCTGGTGCCGTCCGCCCGCCCCGACCTCGGGACCGGCCCGCTCCGCCTCGGGTCCGGGATAGCCCAGAGCGCCCGCGGGGCGACCGGGCGGGTCCTGGCCCTGCTCGGACTCGCGGCGGTCGGCTGGGTGCTGCACAGCCTCCTGTCCGGCGGGGGCTTCTGGGTGTCGCTCGGCTCGGAGTTCGCCATCACCCTGTGCGTCGGCGGCCTCGGTGCCGTCGTCGCGACCCTGCTGCCGGTCGCGGGGTCCGCCGGCAGCGCGCTCCTCGCCGCCTCCCGTGGTCGGTACGTCGCGCTCGCGGTGGTCGCCGTGGCCCTGACCACCGCCGTCTACTCGGGCACGACCGGCACACACGCCGCTCCGGCCCTGCTCGTCGGCATCGCCGCGACCTGCGTGGCGGCCGCGATCGCCGCCATGGTCTGGGCGCGCACCGCGCGACGGGCGACGGGCGCCTGAGCCGCACCGAGCCTCCAGGCCGTCCGTCGGCGGATCCGTGACCTGCCGGACGACCGGCACTCCAGGACGAAGACCGCGGCTGACGGGGCAGACGGCCGGCTCACCGGGCCGGAGCAGGGCCGACACCTGGCCGGGTGACGGTCGGGAGGCCCGTGGCGGCGTCGCCATCGGCCTCCGGTCCGTCAGCCGGTCGCGTCCACCGCGCGCCGGGGCGCGTTGCGGGCGAACAGGCCGGGCAGGAGCCCGCCGATCTTCGTGCCGATGCACAGGCTGACGAAGGTCGCGAGCGGGGTCGCGAGGGCCTCCGGGTCGAAGGTCGCGACCGCCACGAGCCCGACCGTCCCCGGCACGAGGAGCAGGAACGCCGGGAAGAACGACACCGTCGCCGGGATCGCCGGCACGAGCCGCTCGAGCAACCGTGTCGCGACGAACAACAGCGCCGCTGCGGCGCCGGTCGCGACGACACTGCCCCAGAGCGGCGTCGTCACGCTCACCACGGCGTAGGCGGTGACCATGACCGCCACCGACACGAGCGTCAGGCGCCACCCGGACCGGAAGACCAGGCCGAGCCCGACCGCCAGCACCACGACGGCGACCCACGACACCCAGTAGACCGGGACGGACTCCCACCCGGCCAGGTCGGTGCCGACCCCGGCGACCTCGCCGACGAGCGCGGCCGAGGACGGGTCGACGTGCAGACCGGTCAGGGAGCTGCCGGAGGCGATGCCCGCGGCCATGAAGCCGAGCATGATGAGTCCCTGCACCAGCCGCGAGGACCCGGTGACGATGTCGGCGGCGGTGAGCTCGAGGAGCGCGTTCGTGATGAGCGCGCCGGGGACGAACACCGCGACGGGGGCGCAGACCGCGAACAGCGGGACCTGCTCGAAGCCGGTGCCCGCCGCGACCAGGCCGACGATCGCCGTCGACACGAACGCGGCCAGGAACGGGATGATCGCGACGGCCTCGCGGAAGCGCCGGAGCAGCAGGCCGATCACGCCGACCAGGGCGCCGACGACCAGCGCCAGGACGATCGCCCACCACGGGCAGCGGAAGACGACGGCGAGGCCGGCGGAGGTCAGGGCGTTGCCGAGGATCCACGGCAGGGCGGGCGGCGGGACGGTGCCGGCGCGGATGGCCCGGACGCGGGCGGGGATCTCGGCGAGGGCGATGGAGCCGCTCTCGAGGCCGAGCACGACGCGGTTCGCGCGGGCGGCCTGACGGGAGGACAGTTCGACGCCCTCGGCGTTGACGATCGTGGCCGCACCGGTCGACACCTCGCTCACCATCACCAGGGCGGGCAGGACGCCGATCGCGAGCGTCGGTCCGACCCCCGCGGCGTCACGGGCCTTCTCGAGCGCCGACCGGACGTCGGTGACGGAGCTGCCGGCGTCGAGGAGCAGGGCTCCGAGGGTGCCGAGGAGCATGCCGACGGGGACGCTCTCGCCGTCGACGACCTCGACGTGGGCCTCGGGTCGGCGGAGGGCGTTCTGCAGGTTGGCGAGTGCGCTTCCGAGTCCGACCACGATCGTCGATGCTACTGGGCTGCGAGCCGGTCGTGGCGTCGGGCCGTCTTCGCGGGAAGGCGACGGTCCGCGGGCCGGGAGGCACGTGGCGGGCCGGTCCCGCGCCTCCAGTCCGATGCCCAGGGCGACCCGACCGCACCGTCGAAGCGACAGATGGCAGGACCAGCGCTCGGTCTGTGCGGCCGGAGCGACAGGACGACGCGAACTGTTCGCGGAGTTCTGTCGCTTTCGCAGCGGCACGCGGCGGGCGCCGCGCCGCGCCGTGCGCGTGCCGGGTCTCGGCGGTACCCCCGGTGGGACTCGAACCCACAACTCGGCGATTTTAAGTCGCGTGCCTCTACCGATTGGGCCACGGGGGCGGGCCGCAACAGCCTACCGATGCACGAAGGCGGCCACCCGTCGCAGGTGACCGCCTTCGTGACGAACGCGTGGTGCTACTTGGCGTCGGCCGGGGCCGTCACCGGCTCCGCGGCGTTGGAGACGTCCTTCGCGGGCTCGCCGTACACGGGGCCGGCGGCACCGGCGACCTTGCCCTCTTCCGGAGCCTGGGCAGCGGCGGGCGCGGCCGGGGCCTCGGCAGCGGGCTTCGGACGCGACGCGAACGCCTCGAACGCGGCACGAGGGGTCTCGCGGTCGTCGAGCGACACGATGTCGCGGCCCAGGAAGAAGCCACCGACCCAGTCGCCGATGACGCGCCACTTGCGCTCCCACGACGGCATGGCCAGGCCGTGGTAACCGCGGTGGGCGCCCCAGGCCAGGAAGCCCTTCATGGCGAACTTGCCGGACTGGAACACGCCGGTGCCCAGGCCGAGGCCCGCGACGGCGCCGAGGTTCTCGTGCTTGTAGTCGGTCGTCGCCTCGCCACGGATGGTCGCGACGACGTTCTTCGCGAGCTGCTTGGCCTGGCGCACGGCGTGCTGGGCGTTCGGCACGCAGAACCCTCCGACACCGCCGCCGGTCAGGTCCGGCACGGCTGCGACGTCGCCGCAGGCCCATGCGTCGGCGATCACGCCGTTGTCGTCCACCACGCGCAGGTCGGGCTGCACGCGGATGCGGCCACGCTGCTCGAGCGGGAAGTCGGTGCCCTTGACCATCGGGTTCGCCATGACACCGGCGGTCCAGATGATGAGGTCGGACGGGATGGTCTCGATGGCGCCGTCGCTCGTCTTGAGCTCGCAGACACCGCCGACGGCCGAGGCCAGCTGGGTCTCGAGGTGCACGGTCGCACCGCGCTCGGCGAGGTTCTTGAGCACCCAGTGCGAGGTCTCGAGCGAGACCTCGGGCATGATGCGGCCCATCGCCTCGACCAGGTGGAAGTGCGTGTCGTCGAAGGACAGCTGCGGGTGGCTCTTCAGCAGGTCGGTGACGAAGGAGCGGAGCTCGGCGAACACCTCGATGCCGGCGAAGCCACCACCGACGACGACGACGGTGAGCAGGCGGTCGCGCTCGGGACCGGCCGGCAGGTTCGCCGCCTTGTGGAAGTTGCTGAGGATGCGGTCACGGATCGACGCGGCTTCCTCGATGGTCTTCAGGCCGATGGCCTCGTCCGCGACGCCCGGGATCGGGAACGTTCGGGACACCGCGCCGGCCGTCATGACGATCTGGTCGTAGGACTCCTCCCACGCCTCGCCCTCGGTGGGGGTGATCGTCGCCGTCTTGGTGGCGTGGTCGACCTTGGTGACCTTGGCCGTGACGACGCGGGTCTTCTTGAGGTGACGACGGTGCGCGACGACCGCGTGACGCGGTTCGATCGAACCAGCGGCGACCTCGGGCAGGAACGGCTGGTACGTCATGTACGGCAGCGGGTCCACCATGACGACCTCGGCTTCGCCCTGGCGAAGGTGCTTCTCGAGCTTCCATGCGGTGTAGAAACCGGCGTAACCGCCGCCGACGACGAGGATCTTGGGCACGGGGGATGATCTCCTTGGATGGGGGTGTGCGGGAGTCGAGTCAGACTTCGCCGCCACCCGCCCCGACTCCAGCGTCTGCACCGTCATCATACGCCCGGCACTCACACCGGGAGGGCGACCAGTCCGCGCGCTCGAGCGCGAGGTCGCCGATGGGGTTGACGCCGGGTCCGGCGGCGAGGGCGTGTCCGACGAGGGCGTGCAGGCACTTCACACGGGTGGGCATGCCACCGGCGCTGATGCCGTCAATCTCGTCGACGTGTTCGATCGACTCGCGATCGGCCAGGTAGGACTCGTGGGCCGCGCGGTACTGCGCGGCGACTTCGGGGTCCTCGAGCAGGGCTGCCAGCTCGGGCATGACCTGGTTGGCCTCGAGGGTGCTGACCGCAGCGGTGGCCGCGGGGTGGCACAGGTAGTAGAACGTCGGGAACGGGGTGCCGTTCGACAGCCGGGGCTTCGTGGAGACGACGGTGGGGTTGCCACAGACGCAGCGTGCCGCGATCCCGATGACGTCACGTGCCGGTCGGCCGAGCTGCGCCGACACGACCTGGACGTCGCGGTCGGAGGGCGGGTCGAAGGGAGGGGTCGTCACGGGAACGTGAGCCTACCGGAGAAGCGGAACCCCTCGCACCGTCGGGCCGGACGGCGCCGCCCCCTGCGGTCCCCCGGGCTCCTTGCTCTCGGCTACCCGCGCTACTTGCTCTCGCCAGTGCCCGAGACGTCGGGGGCGACGAGGTCGGCCGCGCGCTCGTCGGTCAGCCCGGACTGCAGCACCGACGAGAGCATCGCCTGCACCCAGTCGACCTTCGGCGTCTGCACCTTGGCGCTCACGGGCGTGCCGGAGTCGGTGGTCGGGGTCTTTTCGGCCTGCTTGTCCTCGGCGCCCATCACGAGGTAGCTCTCCTCGCCCGGGTAGACGTAGAGCAGTCGGTCACGGGCCTGCGCCTCGATGTACGCCGGGTCGTCCCAGCGGGCGACGTCCTTCTTCTTCTGCGCGACGTCGGCCTTCTGGCTCGCCACCTCGTGCTGCTGCTGCGCGATCTGCTCCTGCTGCTGGATGAGGGTGCGGAGCGACGGCGCGAGCACCACCACGAACAGCACGATGATCGCGAGCATGAGCAGGCTGAACCCGGAGAAGTGGATCGAGCGGTACCAGGGCTGTGCGGGTGCGCTGCCGTCGGGCATCGCCACGGGGATGCGGCGGACGCGGGGCTTCTGGCTGGGCACGCTCCGACGATAACCCGACGCCGCCCCACCGGGCCGCCCGGCACGCGGCCGTTCGGCGCCCTCCCAGTGTCTCGCGTTCGACGGTTCTGCCCGCCAGAAGACGCCGTCGTCTCGTCGAGACGCCTCCGCATTCGGCGGCGTCTCACGGACATCGCGGCGTCAGGCTGACACGACGGCGTCCCGCAGACGGCGGGCGGGTCCGGGTCCGGTCGAGGCAGCCGGGAGGCACGGTCTCCGTCCGCCCGTCCGTCCCGCACCTGGAGTGGTCACCACAAACCGCCCGGCGCACGTCCGGTGGGCACGTCCTGTCGGCCAGGCCCGGGCCAGCCGACGACTCGTGACCACTCGACGCCGCGCGAGCGGCACGTCCTGACCGCTCGGCACCTCGGGGCCGCGCACACGACGAGACGCCGCCCTCCCGGAGGAGGACGGCGTCTCGGGCGTGCGGGTACTGCTGGCCCGGCTGGTTACAGCGACGCGGCGCGCGGGAAGGCCGAGCGACCGGCGTACACCGCGGCGTCGCCGAGCTCTTCCTCGATGCGGAGCAGCTGGTTGTACTTCGCGACGCGGTCCGAGCGGGCCGGGGCACCGGTCTTGATCTGGCCACCGTCGACCGCGACCGCGATGTCCGCGATCGTGGTGTCCTCGGTCTCGCCGGAGCGGTGCGACAGGATCGAGGTCAGGCCGTGACGGTGCGCGAGCGAGACCGCGTCGAGCGTCTCGGTGAGCGTGCCGATCTGGTTGACCTTGACGAGGATCGAGTTCGCGGCCTTCTCGTCGATGCCCCGCTGCAGACGCTTCGGGTTCGTGACGAACAGGTCGTCGCCGACGATCTGGACCTTGTCGCCGAGCTCGGCGGTCAGGTGCGACCAGCCTTCCCAGTCGTCCTCGGCCAGCGGGTCCTCGATGGTGACGAGGGGGTAGTTCGCGGCGAGCTCAGCGAAGTACGCGGTGAACTCTGCACCGGAGAGCTGCTTGCCCTCGAACTGGTACTTGCCGTCCGAGAAGAACTCCGTGGCTGCGACGTCGAGGCCGACGGCGATGTCCTTGCCGGGCGTGTAGCCCGCCTTCTCGATCGCGGTCAGCAGGAAGTCGAGCGCAGCACGGTTCGACGCGAGCTCCGGCGCGAAGCCGCCCTCGTCGCCGAGGCCGGTCGCCAGACCCTGCTTCTTCAGCTCGCCCTTGAGGGCGTGGTAGGTCTCGACGCCCCAGCGGAGTGCCTCGGAGAAGGACTCGGCGCCGTAGGGCACCAGGAAGAACTCCTGGATGTCGACGTTGGTGTCCGCGTGGGCACCGCCGTTGACGACGTTCATCAGCGGGACCGGCAGCGTGTGCGCGTTCGGGCCGCCGAGGTAGCGGAACAGCGGCAGGTCGACCGAGTCGGCTGCGGCACGGGCGACGGCGAGCGAGGCACCGAGGATCGCGTTCGCGCCGAGGCGGGACTTGTTCTCGGTGCCGTCGAGCTCGATGAGCGCGGCGTCGACGAGACGCTGGTCGGTGGCGTCGAAGCCCTCGAGCGCCGGGCCGATCTCGTCGAGGACGGCGTCGACGGCCTTGAGCACGCCCTTGCCGCCGTAGCGCGAGGCGTCGCCGTCGCGGAGTTCGTACGCCTCGAAGGCGCCGGTGGATGCACCGGACGGGACGAGCGCGCGGGACACGACGCCGTCGTCGAGGAGGACCTCGACCTCGACCGTCGGGTTGCCTCGGGAATCGAGGACTTCGCGTGCGCCTACGGCATCGATCAGGGCCACGGGGTACTCCCTACACATTGGTTGTGGTGATTGCGGTGTCGATCCTAGCGAGCGGAGGTGAACACGACGTCGGCCGTGACGCCGGGCTGTGGACGAGTCCGCGCTGGATCGGGGACTGGGTGCTCAGTCGAGCGGGCGGAACTCGACACCCTCGAGCGACGCGGTGTCCGCCGAGACGGTCGCGAACGCCGTGAACCCCTGGGCGGCGAGGCCGGCGAGCAGGTTCTTCGTGTTCTTCGTGCGGCGCTCGAGCCGGACGCGTCGGTGGGACGCCAGCGCCTCGGTCTTCAGCGCGGCGAGCCGGACCGGGTCGGTGTCCTTGTCGTACACGAGCACGACGGCGTCGGCCTCCGCGGACTCCGGGAGGGTCACGAGGTCGACGAGCCGCTCGAACCCGAGCGAGAACCCGACCGCCGGGACGTCCTGCCCGAGGAACCGGCCGATCATCCCGTCGTAGCGGCCGCCACCACCGAGGCTGTAGCCGAAGTCGGGGTGCGCGACCTCGAAGATCGTGCCCGTGTAGTAGCCCATCCCGCGCACGAGCGTCGGGTCGAAGCGCAGGTCGACACCCGGCAGCGCCGAACGGAGTCGGAGCAGGTCGGCGAAGGCCTCGGCGTCGAGCCACGCCGCACCCTCGACCGAGGTCCAGTCGGCGGCCTCGAGCGCGCGGATGGTGTCCTCGAGCCCGGGCAGGTCGGCGCCCACGGAGCTGCGGAGTTCTGCGGCGACACCGTCCGCGCCGATCTTGTCGAGCTTGTCGATCGTGATGAGCGCGCGGTCGGCGGCGGCTGCTTCGGTGATGCCCCAGGACGCGAGGAGCGCCAGCAGGATCCGGCGGTCGTTGATCCGGATCGTCGTGCCGCTGACCCCGAGGGCGTCGAGGGCCGCGGTCGTCGCTCGGATGAGCTCGATCTCCGCGAGTTGCCCAGGCTCGCCCAGGATGTCGATGTCGCACTGGACGAACTGGCGGTAGCGGCCCTTCTGCGGGCGCTCGGCACGCCAGACCGGGGCGATCTGCACGGAGCGGAACACGGACGGCAGCTCGGCGCGGTGCGAGGCGTAGAAGCGGGCGAGCGGCACGGTCAGGTCGAACCGGAGACCGAGGTCCGCGAGGTCCAGCGGCGCCTGGGCAGCCTGCAGGTCCTCGGTGGTGAGCCCGCGCTTCATCACCGCGAACGCCAGCTTCTCGTTGTCACCGCCGAGCCCGGAGTGCAGCCGCGCAGCGTCCTCCACCACGGGGGTCTCGATCTCGTCGAACCCGTGCCGCGAGTAGACGTCCCGCACGACACCGAGCACGTGCTCGCGCCGGGCCTTGTCCGCCGGGAGGAAGTCACGCATGCCACGGGGTGCCGTCACGGTCGTTGCCATGCGGTCAATTCTGGCAGACGGGCGTCTCCGGCTTGCGCGCATGCCGACCCACTGGCATACTGCATGCAGAACCTCGGCCCGGAACGTGCCTGATCCACGCTCCGGACCGATTCGCGGGGCGACGTGCTGCAGTGCGTCCCGCGGTTCGAGCGGGCTTCCCTGTCGGCCCCTCTCCCTGGTGGAGCCGACGCCCGCTCACGGGCGCCCTCTCTTTTTCGGGTTGGGAGGGCGCCCGTTCTCCCCTGCCCGAACGACGACGAGCGCTCGACTTCACTCCGCAGCTCGACCGGCTTCCTCGAGCGCCGACACCGCGGCCCGCAGACTCGCGACCGGGTCCACCCCGCGTCGTGCCGCAGCGGCGACCTCCCCGAGCACCGCTCGCCCCCACACCGGATCCACCGCACCCACCCCGTCGTCCGCAGCCGGCGCGGACGACGCACCACGGGCCTCCCGACCGCCGCCGCCGGAACCGGCGCCGACGACGGACGCGACGACCACGTCGGCATCCCCACGTTCCTCCAGGCGCTCCAGCAGCTTGACCGCCCGCTCCAGCGGCGGCATCGCCCGGGGCACCCCGTCGAACGCGCTCCGCCGGCTCGCCTTCTCGGCCGCCTTGGCCGCGCGCCAGACCCGCACGACGTCCTCGACGGTGTCCGCCGCCTCGTCGCCGAACACGTGCGGGTGCCGCCTGGTCATCTTGTCCCGTACTCCGGCTGCGACGTCCTCGAGGGTGAAGTCCCCCGCGCGGGCGGCGATCCCCGCGTGCAGGACCACCTGGTAGAGCAGGTCGCCGAGTTCCTCGCGGAGGTCGTCCGGGTCACCGTCGTCGATGGCGTCGACCAGTTCGTACGACTCCTCCACGGCGTAGCGCGCGAGCGAGGCGTGGGTCTGCGCCCGGTTCCAGACGCACCCGCCGTCCTCGGCGAGCAGGCGGTCGACGACGGTCACGAGGTCCGGTACGGCGGTCATCTGGTCATCGTGCCACCCCGGTAGACTGCCCGTGGTGTGTCGGGAAGTCTGGTCGACGGACACTCACCCGACCCCTCGAGACGGAGATCCATGTCGTCCCTCGTCCGCTCCCCCCGCTTCAGCGCCATCGCGCTCCTCACCGCCGCCGTGCTCGGCCTGGTGGTGGCGAACTCCCCGGTCGGCCCCGGCCTCGAACGGCTGCTCGACGCGCACCTGCCGCTCGGTGCGCTCGGCCTCGACCTGTCGATCGCCCACTGGATCAGCGACGGTCTGCTCGCGGTCTTCTTCCTGCTCGTCGCGATCGAGCTGAAGCAGGAACTCGTCGACGGCGAGCTGTCGAACCCCAAGACCGCGATCATCCCCGCCATCGCGGCGGTCGGAGGCGTACTCGTCCCCGCCGGCATCTTCCTGCTGGTCACCGCGGGCACGCAGTACACGCACGGCTGGCCGATCCCGACGGCGACGGACATCGCGTTCGCGCTCGGGGTGCTCGCCATGTTCGGTCGCGGGCTGCCGAGCGGCATCCGGGTGTTCCTGCTCGCGCTGGCCGTGCTCGACGACCTCATCGCGATCATCATCATCGCCGTGGTGTTCGCCCACGACACCGACTTCACGGCCCTCGCGGGCGCTGTCGTCACCCTCGCGGTGTTCTGGCTGCTCGGCCGGATGCTCCGTCCGGGGCGCAGCGGCCAGACGCTGATCATCGTGGCGATGGTCGTGGTCGGGCTCCTGACCTGGTGGCTCGTCTACCACTCCGGCGTGCACGCCACGATCGCCGGCGTTGCCCTCGGGCTCGTGCTCCCCCGCCGTCCGGGCCACACCCTGCACGAGAACGTCGAGCCGTGGTCGAACGCGATCGTGCTGCCGGTGTTCGCGTTCGCCTCGGCCGCGGTCATCATCCCCGCGGTCGGCATCAGCGAGCTCTCCCCCACGTTCTGGGCGGTCGTCATCGCCCTGCCGGTCGGCAAGGTGATCGGCATCACGCTGTTCGGCACGATCGCGACGCGGATCTTCCGCTCGCCCGGCCGCTCGTCGCTGTCGTTCTTCTCGATCATCACCGTCGGTGTGCTCGGCGGGATCGGCTTCACGGTCTCGCTCCTCATGAACGAGCTGGCGTTCGCCCGCAACGAAGAGATCCTCGACGAGGGCGTCCTCGCCGTGCTCGTCGGTTCGGGCATCGCCATCGTCGCGTCGGCGGTCGTCGTCACCCTGCGGGCGCGGGCGTACCGTGCGCGCCGCGAGCTGTCCGAGGCCGAGGACACCGAGTAGGGGCTCGCCTGCGGCCCAGCCGACGCGGAGCGACAGAGTCGACGTCGTACGACGTCGACTCTGTCGCTCCGCATCAGCGAACGCGAGGCCCATCGCGCCGTGGACGCGGCCACGGACGGACTGGAGGCACGGTGCGGGCCCGCACCGTGCCTCCAGTCCGTCAGCGCTCGCGTCTACGCGGCCGGCGCCTCCGCCGGGGTCGTCGCCCCGTACACGGCGGTCAGGATGCTCTCCACCCACTGGATGAGGGCGTCGTCCGGCAGGGCCTGGTCGTGCGGGCGCGGGATCGGGATGCTCGTCGCGTTCTGCTGCGGGAACCAGCGCGCGCCCGGGAACATGCGCTTGAGGCGCACCTGGGACGAGTCGGCGAGCTCCTTGCCGGCGACCCGCAGGTTCGAGCCCATCACCACGACGTCGGACAGGCCGACCTGCTGCGCCATGCGACGGAGGCGGGAGACCTCGACCAGGGTCTGCACGGCCTGCGGCGGCTGCCCGTAGCGGTCGGTGAGCTCGTCGAGCACCATGTCGATCGCGTTCGGCTGCGCCGTCGGGGCCGAGGCCGCCGACAGCTTCTGGTACGCCTCGAGCCGGAGTCGCTCGGACTCGACGTAGTCCTCGGGGATGTGCGCGTCGACGGGGATCTCGAGCCGGAGCTCCGTCTGCCCCTCGGCGACGTCACCGCGGAACTGCGACACCGCCTCGCCGATCATGCGGAGGTACAGGTCGAACCCGACGCCCGCGATGTGGCCGGACTGCTCGCCACCGAGCAGGTTGCCCGCCCCGCGGATCTCGAGGTCCTTCATGGCGACCTGCATTCCCGCGCCGAGCTCGTTGTTCGCGGCGATGGTCTCCAGGCGGTCCTGCGCGGTCTCGGACAGCGGCTTGTCGGAGTCGTAGAGGAAGTACGCGTACCCGCGCTCCCGCCCGCGACCGACACGACCGCGCAACTGGTGCAGCTGCGACAGGCCGTACTTGTCCGCCTTGTCGATGATGAGCGTGTTCGCGTTCGCGATGTCGAGGCCCGTCTCGATGATCGTCGTCGACACCAGGACGTCGAACCGGCGCTCCCAGAAGTCGACCATGACCTGCTCGAGGGCGGTCTCCGACATCTGCCCGTGCGCCACGGCGATGCGGGCGTCCGGCACGATCTCGGCCAGGTGCGCGGCCACCGACTGGATGTCCTTCACGCGGTTGTGCACGTAGAACACCTGGCCCTCCCGCAGGAGCTCGCGGCGGATGGCCGCCGCCACCTGCAGGTTGGACTGTGGCCCGACGAAGGTCAGGATCGGATGGCGGTCCTCCGGCGGGGTGGCGAGGGTCGACATCTCGCGGATGCCCGTGACCGCCATCTCGAGCGAGCGCGGGATCGGGGTCGCCGACATCGCCAGGACGTCCACGTTGGTCTTGAACTTCTTGAGCTGGTCCTTGTGCTCGACGCCGAACCGTTGCTCTTCGTCGATGATGACGAGCCCGACGTCCTTGAAGGTGATGCCCTGCGACAGGATCCGGTGGGTCGCGATGACGATGTCGACCGTGCCGTCGGCGAGCCCGGCGATGGTCTCCTTCGACTCCTTCTCGGTCTGGAACCGGCTCAGGGCGCGCAGGTGCACGGGGAACCCGGCGAAACGCTCCTGGAAGGTCTCCATGTGCTGGCGGACGAGCAGGGTCGTGGGGACGAGCATGACGACCTGCTTGCCGTCCTGCACGGCCTTGAACGCGGCGCGGATCGCAACCTCGGTCTTGCCGTAGCCGACGTCGCCGGAGAGCAGGCGGTCCATCGGGATCGGCCGCTCCATGTCGCGCTTGATCTCGTCGATCGTGGTGAGCTGGTCGGCGGTCTCGGCGAACGGGAACGCCTCTTCCAGCTCGCGCTGCCACGGGGTATCCGGGCCGAACGCGTGGCCCTTCGATGCCATGCGCGCCGAGTACAGCTTGACCAGGTCGACGGCGATGTCGCGGACGGCCTTGCGGGCCTTCGACTTGGCGGCGGACCAGTCCGAGCCGCCCATCTTCGACAGGGTCGGGGATTCGCCACCGACGTAGCGTGACAGCTGGTCGAGCTGATCGGTCGGCACGAAGAGCTTGTCGCCCGGGTAGTTGCGCTTCGACGGCGCGTACTCGAGCACGAGGTACTCGCGCTGCGTCTTCACGGCGTTGCGGCCGCCGCTGGAGACCTCGCGGCTGACGAGCTCGACGAACTTGCCGATGCCGTGGGTCGTGTGCACGACGACGTCGCCCGGCTTGAGCTGCAGCGGGTCGACGACGTTCTTGCGGCGGCTCGCGAGCTTCTTGACGGTGCGGGCGCCCTGCTGGACGCTGCGGCCGTAGAACTCGGCCTCGCTCAGGACCGCGATGCGCGGGTCGGGGATCGCGAAGCCGTGCTCGACGGTCGCGGTCGTCACGACGGCGACACCGGGCTCGGGCGGCGCGGTCACGGCATCGGCGCGGGCGGCGACACCGGCGTCGGCGAGGACCTGCACCGCACGCTCGACGAGGCCCTGGCCCTGCGCGGTCACCACGACGGCCCAACCGTCGTCGGTCAGCGACTTGACGTGCGCGATCGCGCCGTCGGCGCTGCCCGCGAAGCTCGGGACGGCCTCGGCGCGGACGCGGATGTACTCGCCGGCCTCGGCAGCCGCCTCGGCATCGGTGAGGACGCGCTCGGTGTCTCCCTCGTCGAGACCGGAATCGAACGGCGACACCGTCCACCAGGTGCGCTGGCCGCGGGCGTTCTTGAGCTGCTGCACGGTCAGGAAGTTGCCCGCGTCGAGGTCGATCGGGGCCTGGGCACCGGCGACCGCTGCGCTCCAGGCCGCCTGCAGGAACTCGGTGTTCGTCTCGGCGAGGCTGTTCGCGCGGCCGTTCACCCGCTCGGGCGAGAACACCGCGATGGTGGCGTCGTCCGGCAGGTAGGAGGTCATCGGCACGAGGTCCTGCACGAGCGCGGGGGCGAGGGACTCCATGCCCTCGACCGGGATGCCCTCGGCGATCTTCGCGAGCATCTGGGACAGGTTCGGGAACTCGTGCAGCATCTCGCGCGCCCGCTGCCGGACGTCGTCGCTCAGCAGGAGTTCGCGCGAGGCGGTGAGCTCGACCGAGCCGAGGTCGTCCTCGGTGGTGCGCTGGTCGGCGACCGAGAACGCCTTGATCGCCTCGATCTCGTCGCCGAAGAAGTCGACGCGTGCCGGGTGGTCGGCCGTCGGCGGGAAGACGTCGAGGATGCCACCGCGCACCGCGAACTCACCACGGCGGGTGACGAGGTCGACGCGCGAGTAGGCGAGGTCCACCAGCTGGGACGCGATCGCCGCCAGGTCGTTGCCCCGCGAGTCGGTCCGCAGCACCACGGGCGCCAGGGACGTCAGGTTGCTCGCGATCGGCTGCAGCGCGGCGCGGACGCTCGCGACGACGATGGTCTGGCGACGCTCGGCCGGGTCCGCCGCCTGCCACGCAGCGAGCTTCCGGAGCGTCGCGATGCGCGTGCCGACGGTCTGGGCACTCGGGCTGAGGCGCTCGTGCGGCAGGGTCTCCCACGCGGGGAACTCGAGCACGTCGGCGTCGGGGACGTAACTGCCGAACGCTTCACGGACGGCCTCGGCTTCACGCCCGGTCGCCGTGATGACGAGGACGCACTGCGGACCGTTTCGCTCGGCGAGCAGTGCACCGAGCAGCGGCACGCGCAGGCCGTCCACGACGGAGAAGTCGGCGTCGCGCGGTGCGGCGCGCAGCACGCGATCGAAGGCGGAGGCGCGCGAGAGCGCAGGGATGATGCCCGAGATCGTCACTCAGGAGATGGTACCGGCCGCCACCGACACCGACCGCGGCGTGCGCGACGGGCGAACAGCGCCAGGCGCTCAGGACGGAGCGTGCACGCGCTGCTGCGCGGCGAGCAGCCCGACCTCGGCGATCGCCTCGACCGCGTCCGCGGCGTCGGCCAGCAGGATCGGCAGGGTCTTCTTCTCGGCCGCGGAGAAGTCGCGCAGCACGTAGTCGGCCGGGTCCTGCCGACCGGGGGGACGACCGATGCCGACCCGCACGCGCATGAACTCGTTCGTGCCGGTGGCTTTGATGATGTCGCGCAGGCCGTTGTGCCCGCCGTGCCCCCCACTGCCCTTGAGGCGGACGGTGTCGAACGGCAGGTCGAGCTCGTCGTGCACGACGACGAGGTCGGCCGGGGTGGCGCTGTAGAACCCGAGCACCGAGGAGACCGGCCCGCCCGAGGTGTTCATGAACGACCCGGGCTTCGCCAGCACGAGTCGCGTGCCGCCGGGGACCAGACGCCCCTCGGCGACCTGGTTCGGCGTCTTGTGCTTCTTGAACGTCGCCCCCATGCGGGAGACGAGTTCGTCGAGGACCATCTGGCCGACGTTGTGGCGGTTGCCGGCGTAGCCGGGCCCGGGGTTCCCGAGCCCGACCACGACGAGCGTGTTGCCCGTCATCAGCACTCCGCCATCAGCGTCGACCAGATGTCCTGCGAACGGTTGTTACTCGGAGTCCGCGGCGCCCTCGGCACCCGACTCGGCGCCGGCCTCGGCCGAGGCCTCGTCGGCGGCGTCGTCGTCAGCGGTGCCACGCGGGGTGACGATCGCGACGACCAGCGCCTCGGCGTCGGTCTCGAGCTCGGCGCCCTCGGGGAGCTCGAGCTGCGAGGCGTGGATCTGCACGCCGTCCTCGAGGCCCTCGACGTTCACGGAGACGTGCTCCGGGATGTCGGTGGCGAGCACGAGCAGCGAGATCGTGTTCAGGTCCTGCACGTGGATGGTGCCGGAGAAGGACTCGCCCTCGATGACGACGGGCACGTCGACCGTGACCTTCTCGCCGCGGCGGAGGACCACGAGGTCGATGTGCTCGATGATCTGGCGCACCGGGTCACGCTGGACGTCCTTGACGAGGGCGAGCTGTGCGGCACCCTCGATGTCGAGGTCGACGACCGCGTTGGCGGTACGGACGAGCAGCATGGTCTCGTGACCGGGCAGCGAGATGTGCTTCGGCTCGGTGCCGTGGCCGTAGACGACCGCGGGGATCTTGTCGGCCGCGCGGAGCTTGCGAGCAGCGCCCTTGCCGAACTTGGTGCGGACTTCCGCTGCGAGCTTGGTGTAGTCGGCCATGGTGCCTCCTGGTGTCGGGGACGACGCCGGGGTGCCGGCATCGTGGGGGTCTGTGGTGTTGCAACTCGAACGCGTGCACGCGTGAGGAACGATCCCAGGGTCTTGCCGGGTATCCCACCGCGTCGATCACGGCCGCGCGTACGCAGCCCTCGCCGAAGTCAGGGACTGAGTCTAGCAGGAGCGTCCGGGCGTGTCGCGACGCTTCGGACCGGCTGCGCTCAGCGTCCGAGCTCGCGCCGGTGCCGCTGCGCCGCGGCCAGCACCTCGCGGGCGTGGTCGCTGGCGGCCTCGGCCTCGTCGCGGGCTGTCTCGAGCCGGGCGATCTCCGCATCGGCGCGCTCGAGCTCCCGCTGGAGTTCGGCCCGGCGCTCCTCCGCCTGTTCGAGGTCTGCCTCGGCGGTGTCGAGTGCTGCATCGGCGTCGCGGGACTCCGTGCGCGCTGCGGTCTCGGCCTGGCGTGCGGCCTTCCGGTCGGCCGCCGGGTCGCGCTTCCGTTCGGGTTCGGGTTCGGGTTCGGGGTCGGGTTGCGTCGCCGCGTCGTGGCGCTGCGCGGGCCTGGAGGCACGACTCGCCTTGCGCGCGCCCCTCGCCTGGGAGATGGGGATGGGTGGGGCATCGCTGCCGGACCAGGCATCAGGGACCGCATCCGGATCCGCGAGGGCCCCGTCGAGGTCCACCGCGTCGAACCCGACGCTCTCGAGCGCCGTCACGAGCAGCCCCGACCGGACTGCCGCGCCGGCGTGCGGGTCCGCCATCGCCGCCTCGATCGTCGACCGGACCTGCTCGAGCACAGCCGGGGTGACGGGGTGCCCGGCGTCGGAGGCCAGGTCCGCACCGGCCTGGGCGAGGGCGTCGACGACCTCGGTGCGCTGCCGTCGGAGCGTGCGGATCGCGTCGGGGTCGGCGTCGGCCTGGGCCTTGCGGAGCGCCGGTCCGAGGTCGACGGCGTCGTCGAGCGCGCCGTCGTGGGCGAGCAGGTCGATCACCCAGGCGGCCGGGGCGGGCTTCCGGAGCTTCCCGATCGCCGTCGCGAGCGCACGGTCGTCCTTGCGCACGGCCCGCTGCCGTGCGGTGCGCTCGGCGACGAAGTCCTGCGGCGCGACGAGCAGCAGCTCCCTGGCGACGTCCGCGAACTCCATGCCCCCAGCTTGCCCCGTCGCTTCCCGCAAAACACCGGTGTTCGCGCTCCGAGCCGCGGGATGCAGCGGTTCAACCGACGAACACCGGTGTTTTGCGAAGGGGGCTACCAGTCGTGGACGGTGCCGTCGGCCAGGCGGTTGAACGGCAGGTAGGCCTGCTCGTAGGGGTACTTGCCGGCTTCGTCGACGTCCAGGCTGACCCCGAGGCCCGGCTCGTCACCCGGGTGCAGGTACCCGTCGGTGAACGTGAAGGTCTGGTGGAACACCTGGTTCGTCTGCGGTCCGTGCTGCATGTACTCCTGGATGCCGAAGTTGTGGATCGCGAGCCCGAGGTGCATCTGCGCGGCGAGGCCCACCGGGGAGATGTCGGTCGGCCCGTGGAACCCAGACTTGACCTGGTAGAGCGCCGCGTACTCCATCGTCTTCTTGAGCGGGGTGACGCCGCCCATGTGCGTGACGGCACCGCGGACGTAGTCGATGAGCTGGTCGCGGATGATGTCCTTGAAGTCCCAGATGGTGTTGAAGACCTCGCCGATCGCCAGCGGCGTCGTGGTGTGCTGCCGGACGAGCTTCAGGGCCTCCTGGTTCTCGGCGGGCGTGCAGTCCTCGAGCCAGAACAGGTCGTACGGCTCGAGCGACTTGCCGAGCTTGGCGGCCTGCAGCGGGGTCATCCGGTGGTGGCCGTCGTGCAGCAGGGGCAGTTCGGGGCCGAACTCGTTGCGGACCGCCTCGAACACGGTGGGCACGTGGCGCAGGTAGGCGCGGGTGTCCCAGTCCTCCATCGCCGGGTTCGCACCGCGCTGGGCGGGCTCGAAGTCGTAGCGGACGCCGGCGTTGCCCTCGGTGGTCGTGTTCGACGCGATGCCGTAGATGGACTCGAGGCCGGGCACACCGGTCTGCACCCGGATGGAGCGGTAGCCCTCCTCCTGGTGTTCGCGGATGGAGTCGAAGAGCTCGGGCAGCTCCTTGCCCGAGGCGTGGCCGTACGCCATGAGCCCGGTGCGCGATGCCCCGCCGAGCAGCTGGTAGAGCGGCATCCCGGCGACCTTGGCCTTGATGTCCCAGAGGGCCATGTCGACGGCGGCGATCGCGGCCATCGTGACCGGACCCCGGCGCCAGTACGACGACCGGTACAGGAACTGCCAGGCGTCCTCGATGCGGCTGGCGTCACGGCCGACGAGCAGCGGGACGACGTGCTCGGACAGGTACGCGGAGACCGCGAGCTCACGGCCGTTCAGGGTGGCGTCGCCGAGCCCGGTGACGCCGTCGGCCGTGGTGAGCTTGAGCGTCACGAAGTTCCGGTTCGGGCTGGTCACGATGACCTCGGCCCGCTCGATCAGCTGCCCGCGGTCCGCCGAGGCCCAGGTGTCCGGACGGCCGGCGGTGGTCTCGGCCGGCCCGCTGTCGGTGGCACCGGGGACCGGGGCCGCGGGGTTCGTGGTGTTCGTGTCGGTCATGCGTGGACTCCTCCGTTGGAGCGTTCGCGGGCGCGTGCCGCGGCGGTGCGGATGCGGTCGGCCGCCGCCGTCACGGCGGCGACCACGGGGGTCGTGTCGAGTTCGGGGGCGATGACGGCCAGGACGTCGTGCACGTCCGAGTCTGGCCCGGGGGCACCGGGGTCGTCCACCAGGTCGGGCTGCCCGGTGACGTGCAACCACCACGAGGCGAGGGCGGTGGCCGCTCCGGTGCCGATGCCGGCCGAGGGGTCGCGGGCGAGCCGGTGCCGCACGACGTCAACGACGCGGACGGGCAGCTTCTGCGAACCGCCGGACGCGATCTGCCGCAGGGTGTGCCGGATGCGCGGGTTGGCGAACCGCTCGACCAGGGCAGCGCGGGCCTCCGCGACCTCGGCGTCGGGCAGCGGTAGCTCGAGCGCGGCTTCGTCCCAGAGCTGCTCGACCGCGGTGCGGCAGACCGGGTCGTCCAAAGCCTCGGCCACGGTGTCGTGCCCGAGCTGCAACCCAAGGGAGGCGAGGAGCGAGTGCGAGCCGTTGAGCAGCCAGAGCTTCCGCTGCTCGTACGGGGTGACGTCCTCGACGATGCGCACCCCGGCGGTCTCCCACGCGGGTCGGTCGATCCCGTCGAAGGCGTCCTCGAGCACCCACTCCGCGAACGGCTCGGTGACGACCGGTACCCGGTCTCCGGCGAGCGCACCCGGCAGTTCCGACAGGCGCGCGACGTCGTCGTCGGTGGTGGCCGGGGTGATCCGGTCCACCATCGAGCTCGGGAACGTGACGTTCGCCTCGATCCAGTCGTGCAGGGCGTCGTCGGTGACGGCGTCGAGCACGGCGTCGCGCAGGACCGCCCCGTTGTGCGTCAGGTTGTCGAGACTGACCAGCGCGATGCGTCCGGACCCGGCGGCACGGCGGGCGTCGAGCCCCGCGACCAGCCGCGCCGGCACGTCGGAACCGGGCCGGTAGCCCTGCTCGGTGACCGTCAGCGTCACGATGGTCGTCGCGGGCGACGCCACCAGGCGCCTCCAGGTCGTGTCGTCGCTGCCGGAGTGGGCGGCCACGATCGTGTCGACCACCTCGGCTCCGTCGCCGGACGCGGCTCGGGTGACGAGCGTGTACCGGCAGTCCTGCGCGGTCAACGCGTCCGCGGCCGCGGGCGAGCGGCCCGTGAAGGCGGTAATGCCCCACGGCTCCCCCGTGGTGTGGGCGGTGTACCAGGCGAGGTGGGCGCGCGCGAAGGCCCCCACCCCGAGGTGCACGATGCCCGGACGCCGATCGGTCATGCGGTCACCGGGACGAGGGAGCGCAGGTACGCGAGGTTGTCGGCGGTGCGGGCTTCGAGCGGCAGGTCGGTGGAGAAGTCCTCGATGGTGACCCACCCGTCGTACCCGACCTGGCGGAGCGCGTCGAGGTACTCGGAGACCGACGCCTGGCCGGTGCGCAGGGGTGCCCACTCGTGCTGCCAGATCGAGCTGCCGTCGGCACGGGTGTCGCCGGTGTCGACCCAGTGGGCGTTCTTCACGTGGGCGTGTGCCAGGTACGGCCCGAGCAGTTCGAACGCGGCGAGGTGGTCCTCGTACCCCTCGATCACGAGGTTGCCGAGGTCGTGGATGACGCCGACGTGTGCGGGGTCGAGACCGTCGATCAGTCGCAGTGCCGCGGAGGCCGACGGCGTGATCGTCATGTGGTGCAGCTCGACCAGCACCTTGACGCCGAGTTCGGCCGCGCGGTCCGCCGCCCACTCGAGGTCGGCGCGGGTGCGGTCGAAGAGCTCGGGGTAGGTCTCGCCGGTGCGCTCCCGCTCGGCTCGGTAGTGGGGCATCGTGACACGGACCTGGCGGGCACCGAGTTCGCTCGTCACGCGCAGCATCGTCTCGACGCCGTCGTGGTCGGCCGCCGGCTGGTAGCCGCCGATGCCCGAGTACTCGAGCCCGGCGGCGTCGGTGACCCGGGCGATCTCGCCGACCCGGTCACGGATGCCGGTGTACTGCCACGTCGAGTTGTTGCCCGCCCAGAACGAGCGAGCAGCCGGGACGCTCTCGCCGGACGCCAGGCGGTCGTCGACGATGCGCCACTCGATGCCGTCCCAGCCCTGCGCCGCCAGGGTCTCGGCGGCCTCGGACGGGGTCCAGTCGGGGGTGGAGGCAGTGAACACGGAGAACTTCATCGGGCTGCTCCTTCGGTCGCGGTGGCGGTTGCGGGTGTGCCGACGACCGGCACCACGTCGGCTGGGTCGGCGCTGCCTTGCCCTCGATCAGGCCCGCCGACGACCGGCACCACGTCGTCGTACTTCCCGTCGATCACGTCGTCGATGCGCACGGGCTGACCGAGCGTCGCGCTGACGTAGAGCCCGCGGACGGTGGCGAGTGACACCAGGGCCGCGTCGACGGTGACGCCCGGGTCGCGCCCCTGCCGGATCGCGTCGACGATGTCGGTGTACTGCCGAGCGTGCCCCGCGGCGAAGTGGTCGGGTTCAGCTGGGCCGCCGACGACGTGCTCGGGCGGGACGACCTGGTCCTTCTGGTCAACCGCTCCGGCGACGGCGCTGGCGTTCGACGTGGTCGCGGCGGACTCGAGCGTCGCGGTGTCCGGGGCGATGTGGAAGTACGCGAGCCGGTCGTCGTCGACGATGGCGGACCCGTGCGTGCCGTACACGGCGTACCGGGCGGAGAGCCCCGGGTACGCGGCGGTCGTGCAGTGGACGACGCCGAGCGCCCCGTCGGCGAACCGGACGGTGGCGACCGCGGTGTCCTCGACCTCGATGCGGTCGTGGGCGAGCAGGCCGGTCTGCGCCGAGATCTCGACGGGACGGCCGAGCGCCCAGACGAGCAGGTCGACGGTGTGCACGCCCTGGTTCATCACCGCGCCGCCGCCGTCGAGCGCCCAGGTGCCGCGCCAGTCACCGGAGTCGTAGTACCCCTGCGACCGGTACCAGGCGACGCTCGCGAGCCCCGAGGTCACGGTGCCGAACCCGCCGTCGTGCGCGGCCCGGGCGACGGCTGCCGACGCCGGGTCGAAGCGGTGCTGGCTGATGACGCTCGTGACGAGCCCGCGGTCGCGAGCGGCTGCGGCGAGCGCTGCGATCTGCCGGGCCCGGGGCATCGTGGTGTCGAGCGGCTTCTCGATGACGACGTGCTTGCCGGCGGCCAGGGCGGCCTCGGCCAGCTGCACGTGCATGCCCGAGGGCGAGCAGATGGCGACGACGTCGATGTCGGTCTGTTCGATCGCTTCCTCGATGGTGGACGTCGTGATCGGACGGTCGACGCCCATCGCCTCGATCGCGTCCGCCGCGCCCGTGGCGGCTTCGGGCACGGCGTCGACGAGGGCGACGACCTGCAGGTCGGGGTGGTGCACCGCGACGGTGGCGTGGTGGCGTCCGATGACGCCGGCGCCGACGACGGCCAGGCGGAGCGGGTTGGTGGGTTCGGTCATCGCAGGGTGACTCCGATCTGGTCGGTGAGGGTGCGGAAGGCCCGGCCGGCGCGACCGAAGGCCGCGGGGCCGGAGAACCCGCCGAGGGAGGTGACGTCGCTGAGGTGCGGCTCGAGCGAGGCGTACCCGGAGTAGCCGGCGTCGCGGAGTGCGGTGAGGGTCTGGAGCAGTTCGCCGTCGCCCTCGCCCGCCGGCACCACCGACGAGTCGGCGGCGAGGGCGTCCTTGACCTGCAGGTAGTCGACGTAGGGCGCGAGCGGCGCCCACCCGTCGGTGAAGGGCCGGACGCCGCACTGGACGTAGTTCGCGTTGTCCCAGGCCAGGCGGAGCGCGGACGAACCGACGCTCTCGACGATGTCGAGCACCCGCGTGGGGACGTCGCCGTAGATGTCCTTCTCGTTCTCGTGCAGCAGGGTCACCCCTTCGCGCTCGGCGAGGTCGGCCAGCGCCCGCATCCGGACGAGGACGTCGTCGCGGACGTCGTCGGGCGTGCGGCCCTCGAAGTAGAACGAGAAGATCCGGATGTTCGTGGTGCCGAGGGCGTGCGCGGCACGGATCGCACGGGCGAGCCGTGACACCTCGTGTTCGACGGGTTCGTCGACGGGCACCTTGCCGATCGGCGAGGCGATCGCGGACACGGTCTGCCCGCGCTCCTCGAGCAGCCGGTGGAGTCCGGCGAGCTGGTCCTCGTCGAGGTCGACGACGTTGACGCCCCAGGCGCTGCGGACCTCGATGGCGCTCGCGCCGAGCGCCTGGAGGACCGCGACCTGGACGACCGGGTCGGCGTCGATCTCGTCGCCGAAACCGGAGAGTTCCCAACTGGGCTGGTCGGTCATGGTGTCCTTTCGTTCGGACGGGAGGCGCGTGGCGGGGCCGCCACGGGCCTCCCGTCTGGTTCTGGGTTGCGGCCTACTTGACGGAGCCGGCGGTGAGCCCGCCGACCAGGTAGCGCTGGAAGATCAGGTACAGGGCGACGACGGGGACCGCGCAGACGATCGAGGCGGCCATCATCTGGCCGTAGATCGGGACGGCGCCGCCCTCTTGCGTGGTGCCGAGCACCTGCAGCACCACGGCGACGGTCCGGGTGTTCGGGGTCGTCATGATCGTGGAGAACAGGACGTCGTTCCAGCCGAGCAGGAACGCGAAGATCGCGGACACGACGATGCCCGGCCACGACAGCGGCAGGACGATCTTCGTCAGGATCTTCGTCGAACTGGCGCCGTCGATGCGCGCCGCTTCTTCGAGTTCCTTCGGCAGGCCGCGCAGGTACGTGACCATCACCCACGTCGAGAACGGCAGGGCGAAGGTCAGGTAGGTGACGAACAGGCCCCAGCGGGTGCCGATGATCTGCACCCCGGTCGCACTGGCGATGTTCGAGAACACCACGAAGACGGGCAGGAGCAGCAGCGTGCCCGGGATCGACTGCAGGGCGAGGAGCCCACGCAGGATCGTCAGCCGCCCGAGGAACCGGAACCGCACCAGCACGTACGCCGTGGAGACGGCGAGCGCGGCACTCGCGACGGCGACGGCTCCGGCGGTGAGCATCGAGTTCACCAGCCCCTCGCCGAGGGCGACGGTCGACCAGATCTCGACGTAGTTCGACAGGGTGAACTCGGACGGGAAGTACTCGCCACGGGCGACCGCGACGTCCGAGTTGACCGATCCGAACAGGATGTAGAGCACCGGGACGGCGATGAAGGCGATGATCACCGCGATGACCGTGACGAGCAGCCAGCGCGGCAGCAGCCGGGTGACGTCGGTGTCGTAGGGACGCTTGCTCCGTCGCCCGCCGCCGGTCGTGATGCTCTCGGTGAGCGTCGCGGTGGGGCGGGTGCGGGTGCTGAAGGACGTGCTCGGGGCGCTCATGCGCGGGCTCCGTCGAGGTCGGCTGCGGTCGGGGCGGCGGCGAGCGTGGCGCGGTCGGCGCGACGTTGCTTCCGGTTGGGGCCCGCGTCGTCACCGGTGTCGAGCTTGACCGCCCGCAGGTAGACGAACAGCGGGATCGCGACGATCACGAGCGAGCAGATCGCCATCGCCGCGGACAGGCCGAAGCGGAACGACTGGAAGCTCGCGATGTACGTCAGGACGGGCATCACCTCGACGCTGGACGGCAGCGGGATGCCGAACAGCACGAACGGCAGCGTGAAGTTGTTGATGTTGTGCAGGATCGAGATGATCACCGCGAGGCTGAGGGGTCCGCGCAGGTACGGGAAGATGATGTACCGCAGCTTCGCCCACCAGGTCACCCCGTCGAGCGCGGCGGCCTCGTGCACCTCGTTGTCCACGGCCTGCAGTCCGGCCAGGGACAGCAGGTAGACGAAGGGCCAGCTCGTCCAGATCATCACGCCGGCGAGCGCCCAGTACGACGCCGAGCCGTTCAGCCACAGCACGTCGGTGTGCAGGATCGAGTTCACGACGCCCTGCGGCTGCAGCATCGTGCGGAAGAACGTCCCGACGACGAACGCGGGGAGCACGTACGGGATCAGGTAGATCGAACGGACGAGTCCGCGGCCGGGGAACCGGTTCTGCGTCGAGATCGCGGCGGCGACCCCGATCGGCACGGTCACCGCGGTGACGAGCACCGACAGCGACACCGAGATCCAGATGGAGTGCAGCAGCGGCGAGTTCGTGAACGCCTCGGTGAAGTTGGCGAACCCGACGAACGGGGCGCTGAACCACTGGCGGAGCGTGTACTGGTCGAGGTCGAGCATCGCGATCCAGAAGCCCACCAGGAGCGGCACCACGATGACGGCGAGCATGAGGACCCCGCCGGGCAGGAGCATCCAGAGCGGGCGTTCGCGTTTGCAGAGGGGCGTCTTGCCGGCCGGACGCACCGGCCGCGGCGGCGCCGCATCGGTGCGGGGCCTGGTCTGCGTGCTGGTCATCACAGACCTCCGTTCTTCTGACGGTCGAGGGTGGCTTGGGCGTCGCGTTGTGCTGCTTCGAGGCGTGCTCGCAGCTGGTCGTCGGAGACCTCGCCGGACTTCAGCGACGGGATCGACTGCACGACGACGTCGACCAGGGCGAGCTGGATGTCGGACCATGCACCGGTGAACGCGGTCGGCTTCGAGAGCCGGCCGGCGTCGATGATGGGCTTGAGTTGCGGGTTGTCGGCCGCGAGGTCGGCAGCGGCGGACGCGTTCGTCGGCAGGTTGCCGAACAGGTCGTAGTACTCGAGCTGCGCCTTCGGAGCGCTGAGCTGCTTGACGAACGCGAACGACAGCTCCTGCTTGGTCCCGTAGTCCGCGACGACCCAGTTGTCGCCGGACAGGATGCTCGCGGCCTCGATGCCGTCCGCCGGCCGTTCCGTGGCACCGGGCGGGACGGTGGGCAGCAGGGCGAACTCGTACTTCCCGTCGACCTTCGTGCCCTCGAACGAGTTGATCGCGGTGGTGGTGGTCATCGGGAAGAACGCCGCCTTGCCCTCGGTGAACTGTGCGAGAGCCTGGGCGTTGTTCCAGCCGATCGCGGCCGGGTCGACGACACCGTCCTTCGTGACCCAGTCGAAGTAGGTGCGGTAGGCGTTCGCGACGGCCTCGCTGTCGATCTCGGCCTCCGAGCCGTCGACGATCGTGTTGCCGGCGTTCTGCGACATCCCCCACACGAACTTCCAGGGGTCGAAGCCGTCGGCGTAGGCGATCGCCATCCCGTGGCGGCCGTCACCGGTGGTGGCCTTCGCGTCGGCGGTCAGCTCGTCCCACGTCGTGGGCATGTCGGTGATGCCGGCCTTCGCGAGCAGGTCCTTGTTCACTGCCATCACGAACGGGCGGCTGGCGAAGGGGATCCCGATCTGCTTCGACGGGCTCGGGCCCGAGATGCCGAACGACGCGGGGTCGAACTGGTCCTTGCCGCCGATGGCCTTCCACTCCTTCGCCCCCATCTCGACGAAGGCGCCGGTGGCGTAGGCGGTCGGGGTGAAGGTGGTGCCGATCGCGTACACGTCGGGCCCCTGGCCGGAGATGACGCTCGTCTGGATCGCGGTCAACTCCTCCTGCGCGGACGAGTACGTCTCCCACTGGATGTCCGCGCCGGTCGTGCGCTTGAACTCGGCGGCGGTGTCCCGCTGCCACTGCTTGCGTTCCTTGGGGTAGGTGGTGTCCGCGCCCATCATCACGCGGAGGGTGTTCGGGTCGTCGCCGCTGCCGTTCACCACGGCACATCCCTGCAGGGACAGTGCGGCGAGGGCGACCACGGCGACGGCACCGACGAGGGTGCGGGCTGGCAGTCTTCTCGTCTTCACGGGGGTTTCCTCCTCGAGACCTCCTCCGAGCGGCGCTGCTCGGTGGCACCACTGTTCCGCCGTTGGCAACAGGTGGCAACCGGTTGCCACTTGTTGCCAGACGCGAATACGTTCGGCCTCGTGAGCGGACGGACGACGGACGACGGACGCGGCACGCGCGCCGGTGCCGCCGCTGGCGCCAGCACGCGCGCCGGTGCCGCCGCGGGTGCTGTCACGCGCGCCGGTGCCGCCGCCGCTGGTGCCGCTGGTGCCGCTCGTCGCGTCACCATCCGCGACATCGCCGACGCGACCGGGGTCGCCGCGTCCACCGTCTCCCGCGCCCTGTCCCTGCCCGACCGGGTGAACCCCGTCACGCAGGAGCGCATCCAGCGGGCAGCACGCGAACTCGGCTACGTCGCCAACTCGCAGGCGCGGGCATTGACGTCCGGCCGCACCCGCGCCGTCGCCGTGCTCGTGTCCGACATCACGAACCCCTTCTACTTCGACGTCATCCGCGGCACGCAGCACCAGCTCGCCGGGGCCGGGTGGACGCAACTGCTCGTCGACACCGAGGAGTCCGCCGACGCCGAGATGGCCGCGCTGAGCGCCGTCGGGGCGAAGGCCGACGGCGTCGTGCTGACGGCGTCGCGCCTGTCCGACGCGCAGATCGCGCGGTTCGCCGAGCGGGTCCCCCTCGTCGTGGTGAACCGCCGGCCGGCCGGCGTGCCCTCGGTGCTCATCGACACCCCCGGCGGGGTGGAGCAGGCGGTCCAGCACCTGGTGTCACTGGGCCACCGGGAGATCCTCTACGTCGCCGGGCCGGACAGCTCGTGGTCGAACGAGCGGCGGTGGCGGGCGCTCGTGCAGGTCGCCAAACGCCTGGGCATCCGGGTCGGCCGCGTCGGGCCGCACGCGCCCTTCGTCGACTCCGGGGCCGCCGCCGCCGACGCCGCCGTGCACGCAGGCGCCACCGCCTGCATCGCCTTCAACGACCTGATCGCCATCGGCATGCTCGCCCGGCTGCGGGAGCGCGGGGTCCGCGTGCCCGAGGAGATGAGCATCGTCGGCTGTGACGACATCTTCGGCGCCGACTTCTGCAACCCACCGCTCACCACGATGACGTCGCCCATCGAGCGGGCCGGCCGGGTCGCGATCCGGATGCTGCTCGGACGACTCGGCGCGCTCCCCGCCGACGAGCTGCCCGGCGAGCACATGTCCGGCGCCGTCGCCCTGCCCACCCACCTGACCGTACGGGAGTCGACCGGTCCGGCGCCCCGCTCCGACACCGCCTGATCCTGCGATCGCCGTCCCACCGAAGGAGTCGATGATGACCCAGACCAGCACCACCACGCGGCTCGCGCCGCACCCCGACCGTCTGTTCCCGGCCGACCCCGGAGCGCGAGCCGTGGCACGGACCGTGTACGACGCGGTCAAGGACGCCCCGATCATCTCGCCGCACGGGCACGTCGACGCAGCGCTCATCGCGGCGGACCAGCCGTTCCCGGACCCGGCAGCGCTGCTCATCACGCCCGACCACTACGTGCTCCGCCTGCTGCACGCGAACGGGGTGGGACTGGAGGCGCTGGGACGCGCCGACCTGTCCGGAACGCACCACGAGCCTCCAGGCCGCACCATCTGGCGGCAGCTGGCGGAGCACTGGGACGACTTCCTCGGAACCCCCGTGCGGTACTGGTTCGAGACGGAGCTGCACGACGTGTTCGGGCTCGACCAGGCACCGTCCGCCGGGAACGCGGACGCACAGTACGACCACATCGCCGACCTGCTGGCGTCCCCCGCCTTCCGTCCGCGCGCCCTGTTCGACTCCTTCGGCATCGAGGTCCTCGCCACCACCGACGGCCCGGCGGACGACCTCGCTGCGCACGCGCAGCTCGCGGCGGACCCCGGCTTCACCGGTCGGGTGCTCCCCACCTTCCGCGCCGACGCCGTGTTCGACCCGACGCGGTCGGACTGGAGGCCCGTGGTCGCGTCGATCGCGGAGGCGTCGGGCATCGACACGGGCACCCACGCAGGCCTGTTGGCCGCGCTCCGAGCACGTCGCCGGTACTTCATCGAGCACGGCGCGACCGCCACCGACACCGGGGTGCTCGACGCCGGGTCCGCTCCCCTGTCGGCGGGCGAGCGGGAACGCATCCACGCGGCGGCGCTCCGAGACCCCTCGTCGGTCACCGAGTCCGAGGCGACGGCGTACCGGCACGACATGCTCTACCGCTGGGCGGAGATGAGCGTCGAGGACGGCCTCGTCATGCAGCTGCACCCTGGCGTGATCCGGAACCACCACACCCCGACGCTCGAGCGCTTCGGGCCGGACACCGGGCACGACCTGCCGGCCGTCGGGTCGTTCACCGAGCCGCTCCGGCCGCTGCTCGAGGCCTTCGGCACCGCACCCGGCTTCCACCTCGTGCTCTTCACCGTGGACGAGACCGTCTTCTCGCGGGAGATCGGGCCGCTCGCGGGCTTCTACCCCGCCGTGTACGCCGGGGCACCGTGGTGGTTCATCGACACCCCGGCAGCGATCGGGCGGTACCGCTCCGCCGTCACCGACTCGGCGTCGTTCACGAAGACCTCCGGGTTCATCGACGACACCCGCGCCTACTGCTCGATCCCGGCACGGCACGACATGGCACGTCGGGCAGACGCCGCGTACCTGGCGTCGCTCGTGGTCACCCACCAGATCTCGGAGGAGGACGCCGTGCACACCGCCCGGCGCATCGTGTCCGACATCCCGCGGGCGACGTTCAAGCTCTGAGGGCCGGGGCCGGGGCCGGGGCTGGGCCGGGCCGGGCCGAGGC